>NZ_JFYD01000002.1:0-511232 GCF_000588515.1 Acinetobacter sp. 826659
ATTGCTCGTGAGGCTTGACTATACAACACCCAAGCAGTTGTATATGAAGCATCAATCGATTCATAAATATGCAAAGCAACTTGATTTAGTTAAACACTTAGCTAAAATGAACAACGAAAATCAGACCAATCAGCCCATCTGTAAAGATTTGGAAAACGCAACGTATCACACAGTGAATAAAACGAAGCAAGTATCCATAAACAGTTGTGCTGGCGACCATAGCAAGAGTGAACCACCTGATCCCTTCCCGAACTCAGAAGTGAAACCTCTTAGCGCTGATGGTAGTGTGGGGTTACCCATGTGAGAGTAAGTCATCGCCAGCTCATTATTCTAAACACCCCCGTTCCAATGAATGGGGGTGTTTTTTTATGCCTAAAATATATTTGGGGGAATAAATATAAAATAGATAGTAAGCTATGAGTTGAAAACTTTAAATTTAATAGAAAAAAACTATACACTTGAAGAGTAATCAATTAAACAAAATTAAAAGAGGGCTAGCTCCTCCTAATTAACTTTTTATAACAAGATTTCGTGTCTGACTTTATATGAGAACCGTGTTTGATAGAATTAATTTAATAAGATTATTTTTATAATTGGAAAAATCTCTTTTTTCTTCTACAAATTTCAGTTGGATATGTATGACAAATAGAAACTATATGTTATAAATATTGAATAGGCATGATTTTTGCTTGTTTTATGGAAAATGAAATATATGAAATTATCTGTTGGATTGAAAGTAGCGAATTCTCTATCGTTAACACCTCAATTGCAGCAGGCGATTCGTTTGTTACAACTCTCTAGTTTAGAGCTTGAACAGGAAATTCAGATTCAACTAGATAGTAATCCTTTACTTGAAAAAATAGAAGAAGAATCACTAACGGAGAGTCTGGCTGCATTAGAAAATAAAGAATCAGATGACTTAACGACTGAGCTAAATGCAGACCATTTGCCTGATGATTTACCCGTTGATACTGAGTGGGATGATGTTTATACCCATCAATCAACAGCTTTGGCTACTCCAGAATTTGAAGAGCGAGAAGATAATCGCCAAGTTCAATTATCCCTAAAGGAACATATTCTAGAACAAGTTAATCTTTTGCATTTTTCTAAAATAGATCAATTAATTGCTTATTGTATTGTTGATGCATTAGATGATAAGGGATTTTTAGATGCTGAAATTGAAGAAATAATTTTAGCGGCACAACAATTATTGAATGAAATGGATATTGAGGAAGAGATCGAAGAAGATGAGGTTTTAGTTGTTTTAAAACACATTCAACGACTTGATCCTTTAGGGATTGGTTCGCGTAATTTAGCGGAATGTTTAAAGGTACAGCTCGAATTTCTACCAAAAGATGTTGAATATCTAAATGAGGCAAAAAATCTATTACAGTATTATGAGCTTTTGATAGCGAATGATCTTAATAAACTACTCAAACAAACTGGTTTAACGAAAGACCAATTAAAATTTGCAATCAATCTTTTAAAAACGTTAAAACCTTACCCTGGTATGGATTTTGATAAGCAAGAATCTGATTATCAAATTCCCGATGTAGTGGTTTCAAAAAAAGATTTACATTGGCAGGGTCAGCTAAACCCAGATGTACTTCCTAAATTAAGAATTAATTCTTTTTACTCTAGTATGATTCGTAGAGCAGATCAGAGTGAGGATAATTTATATTTACGTAACCAAATGCTTGAGGCGAAAAACTTTATCAAAAGTATTGATGAAAGGCATAAAACGTTATTAAAAGTAGCTTCTTGTATCGTAGAGCATCAAAAAGCTTTTTTGGAAATAGGCCCGGAAGCGATGAAGCCGCTAGTTCTTCGAGACGTGGCAGAAGAAGTCGAATTGCATGAATCTACAGTTTCTCGTGTAACTACAAATAAATATATGCTTACGCCTCGTGGTCTATTTGAGTTGAAATATTTTTTCTCTAGCCATGTAGGAACAACAGCAGGAGGAGAGGCCTCTTCCACCGCAATTCGGGCAATGATTAAGAAACTAGTCGCAAATGAAAATCCACGTAAGCCTTTGTCAGATAATGTAATTGCTACATTGTTAAAGGATGAGGGAATTGAAGTGGCTCGAAGAACGGTCGCAAAATATCGAGAATCGTTACATATTCCTTCATCGTCTGAAAGAAAAGTCTTGATCTGAATTTTGAAGTATGGCTATTCTAGAGATTCATTATGAAGAAATAATGAAATTTCATTTTCACCAAGAGAGTAACTAAAATGGTTTAATTGTTCCAAGTTTTCTTTTTGATAGCATTAAATCGTTTTAGTTCTTCTTTAGATAACCTAAAAAAGGTGAGGGATAGAATTATGCAAATAACGATTCGTGGACATCATTTAGCAATTACACCAGCTATAGAAGAAAATATTAAATCAAAATTTAATCAGTTAACAAAACACTTAGATCAGGTGAATAGTATGCAGATTAAATTAACAAAAGATCATCAAATTGATAAGCGCTCTCATAAAGGTAGTTCGAACCATGTTGCAGAGGCTATTGTAAGATTGCCGGGAATTGAGTTATTTGCTCAGGCAACTGCTGATGATATGTATACTTCAATTAAAAAACTAACTGAAAAATTAAAAAAACAATTATTAAAATATCGGAAAATGCAGTGCACTTATTCGCAAGTTGCTGTTTCTATTTAATAAGTTTTATATAATTGAAAGAGGCTTGAAACATAGCCTCTTTTTTATTGATAAAATATAAACACGTACTGAATTCTTTGAAAAAGTTATAGTAAAATACTTCGTTTTACACCTTAGGTTGTGTCAGAGGTCTTTGCAATGAATAGTGAACAGCTCACTCAAATTTTAAAAGAAGCTTTCCCTGAAGCGGAAGTAGCGGTGAGCGGACAGGCCGGAAAATTTGACCTCCGTATTGTGGATGATCAATTTGACGGTAAGCGTACTGTTGCTCGCCAACAATTAGTTTATGCACCATTAAATACTTATATTGCAAGTGGCGAAGTTCACGCGGTAACAATTCGTGCAATGACCAAAGATGAATGGCGTAAAGCAAGCCTTTTCGGAGCTTAAATATTAATGGATAAATTTTTAATTACGGGTGGTGTTAAGCTCGACGGGGAAGTGCGCATTTCTGGTGCTAAAAATGCAGCTTTACCATTACTTGCTGCAACTATTCTTGCAGACTCTCCAATTACGATCACTAATGTTCCAAATCTTAAAGACGTAAATACTTTGGTCAAGTTGATTGGTGGTTTAGGGGTTACAATCGGCTATGAAAATGACACAGTAAAAGCTGATACCTCTACTTTAGATAATCAGTTTGCTCCATATGAACTAGTAAAAACAATGCGCGCCTCAATTTTGGTTTTAGGACCATTATTAGCGCGTTACGGTAATGCGAAAGTTTCTTTACCAGGTGGTTGTGCAATTGGATCACGTCCAGTTGATCAGCATTTAAAAGCCTTAGAAGCTTTAGGTGCACATATTGAAGTTGAAAATGGTTATGTCCATGCTTCAGTTGAAGGTCGTTTAAAAGGCGGCGAAGTTGTTTTTGATATGGTTACCGTAGGTGGTACTGAAAACATCTTGATGGCTGCTGCACTGGCTGATGGTGTTACGACTATTCGTAATGCAGCTCGTGAGCCTGAGATCACTGACCTTGCTCAAATGCTCATTAAAATGGGCGCTAAGATTGAAGGACTTGATACTGATACTCTTGTTGTAACTGGAGTAGAAAGTTTGCATGGCTGTGAATATGCTGTGGTAGCTGATCGTATCGAAACGGGATCTTATTTGGCAGCTGCGGCAATTACGGGCGGTCGTGTCAAAACTACACATACCGACCCTGCATTACTTGAATCTGTTTTGGATAAGTTTGAAGAAATGGGTGCCGAAGTCACTCGTGGTGATGACTGGATCGAGCTTGATATGTTAGGCAAACGCCCTAAAGCTGTAAGTTTTAGAACTTTGCCACATCCAGAGTTTCCAACAGATATGCAAGCTCAGCTTATGGCTGTAAATGCTATTGGTCGTGGATTTGCAACTATCTCTGAAACGATTTTTGAAAATCGTTTTATGCATGTTCCTGAATTGTCACGCATGGGTGCTAATATTCAGGTTGAAGGTCATGATGCTGTCGTGACTGGAGTAGAAACTTTACAGGCTGCACCTGTAATGGCAACAGATTTGCGTGCTTCGTTCTCTCTAGTTTTGGCAGCTTTAGTGGCAGAAGGAGATACCTTAATTGACCGTATCTACCATATTGACCGTGGTTATGAGCATGTCGAAGAGAAACTTCAAGGTTTAGGTGCCAAAATTAAGCGAGTAAGTTAATGAATGATGTAAGAAACGATGATCCTAATTTTGATGTGATGGGCAATTTTGATCATGGTTTGACCTTGGCACTCAGTAAAGGACGTATCTTAAAAGAGACGTTACCTTTACTAGCTACAGCGGGTATTAATTTGCTCGAAGATCCGGAAAAGTCCCGCAAACTGATTTTTCCTACTACGCATAAGCAAGTACGTATTTTGATTTTACGTGCATCTGATGTGCCTACCTATGTAGAAAATGGCGCAGCAGATTTAGGTGTAGCAGGCAAAGATGTGTTGATGGAACATGGCGCTCAGCATGTATATGAGCTACTTGACCTGAAAATCGCTAAGTGTAAATTAATGACTGCTGGTAAAGTGGGAATGGAACGTCCAAAAGGCCGTTTAAAAATTGCCACGAAATACGTCAATCTTACACGTCAGTATTATGCAAGCTTAGGTGAGCAAGTCGATGTGATCAAACTCTATGGTTCTATGGAGTTAGCGCCTTTGGTGGGTTTGGGTGATTACATTGTCGATGTGGTCGACACTGGTAATACGCTAAGAGCGAATGGTCTTGAGCCATTAGAGGAAATTTGCAAAGTTTCTTCACGTTTAATTGTAAATAAAGCTAGTTTTAAACGTAAGCAAACTCTATTAAATCCAATCATTTCACAGCTTGAGCAAGCCGTTCAATCACGTTAAAAGCAATTTCCCATCATGCTTTTGTGATAGTTGCTTCAGATGATGCCCACAAGCGCTTAGAAAAAGAGTAAACTTGGTTTTTCTTTTTCGCCTTGTGGGTAAATTGATGCGACGTTTATCGACTCAAGATCAGAACTTCAAACAGGTTTTTGCTGAGCTTTTAGCATTTGAAACTGTAAATGATCTTAATTTAGTGCAAACAGTAGATCAAATTATTGCTGATGTTCGTCAGCATGGTGATGATCATGTTTTAAGGCTTACTCAACAGTTCGATCGACATCCTGCGCATCAATTTTCAGATTTAGAATTATCTCAACAACAACTTAAAACTGCTTTTGATAATTTAAGCCCAGAAATTCGTGATGCTCTAGAGTTAGCTGCAAAGCGTATTCGTTCATTTCATGAAGCTCAGAAACAAGAGAGCTGGACTTATATAGATGATTTGGGTAATACATTAGGACAAAAAGTCACACCTCTAGACCGTGTGGGTATTTATGTACCAGGTGGTTTAGCCTCTTATCCGTCTTCAGTTTTAATGAATGCAGTGCCAGCCCATGTTGCTGGTGTACCTGAAATTATTATGGTTGTTCCTGCACCAAACGGTGAACTAAATCCATTGGTTCTAGCTGCGGCTTACCTTGCAGGAGTGAGTCGAGTATTCACTATTGGGGGAGCTCAAGCTGTAGCAGCGCTTGCTTATGGTACTCAGACTATTCCACCTGTAGATAAAATTACTGGCCCTGGAAATCGTTTTGTGGCGGCTGCCAAACGCGCTGTATTCGGTCAGGTTGGTATTGATATGATTGCTGGACCTTCTGAAATTTTAGTATATGCAGAAGGTGAAAATAATGCAGATTGGTTAGCTATGGATGTTTTATCTCAGGCTGAACATGACACAGTTGCTCAAGCTATTTTCATTACTCCTGATGAAGCTTTGCTTAATGCGGTAGAGTTGGCAATTGAAAACCATTTAAATGAATTGCCAAAGGCAGACATTGCGAGAACTTCGATTGAAAACCGTGGTGCTTTGGTATTAGTAAAGGACCGTGCAGAAGCAATTGATTTGATTAATCAAGTTGCACCAGAACATTTGGAACTTTGCTTAGATGATGCCGAGGCTATGAGTGAAGATATTCGCCATGCTGGAGCAATTTTCATGGGGCGCTATACACCTGAAGCAATTGGTGACTATTGTGCAGGTCCAAACCATGTATTACCGACCTCTGGAACTGCTCGTTTTTCTTCTCCATTAGGTGTTTATGATTTCCAAAAACGTTCGAGCTTAATCATGTGTTCGAAAGATGGAGTCAAATCGTTAGCCAAAACAGCCGACATCTTAGCTGTCCAAGAGAACTTAGATGCCCATGCATGCTCAGCTCGCTATCGTTATCAATAAGCTTATAAACCTTGTAGTTTTTTAATTATTACTCAGGGCTGATTTTCAGCCCTTTTTTGAGATAAGACCATGACTTTATCTACAGCACAAATGCGCTTTTGGAGTCCAGAAGTTCGTGAGTTAGAGCCGTACGTTCCTGGCGAACAGCCTAAAATTCAGAATTTATTGAAACTCAACACAAATGAAAATCCATATCCGCCATCACCAAAAGTAGTTGAAGCAGTTCAAGCTGTTTTAACTCATCAAGCTGATGCATTGCGTTTATATCCAGACCCAGATGCTACGGCATTAAAACATGCGATTGCTAAGCAACAAAATATTGAAGTTTCGCAAGTTTTTGTTGGTAATGGCTCAGATGAAGTACTTGCTCATATTTTTAAAGCATTTTTTCTTCAAGATGAACCAATTCTTTATCCAGATATCACTTATAGCTTTTATCCAGTTTATAGTCAGTTTTTTGGTACAAAGACTAAAGAAATCCCACTCAATGATAATTTTGAGATAGAAGTTAAAGATTATGTGCAACCAAATGGTGGGGTTATTATTACAAACCCTAATGCTCCAACAAGTATTGCACTAGGTTTACCAGAAATCGAACAAATTTTAAAAGCGAATCCAGATCGGGTGGTTGTCATTGATGAGGCTTATGTTGATTTCGGTGCAGAATCAGCAGTGAGTTTAGTAAATCGCTATGAGAATCTGGTTGTGTGTCAAACAACTTCAAAATCTCGCTCTCTTGCAGGTTTACGCGTTGGCTTCGCGATTGCTCAGTCTCATTTAATTGCTGCACTTGAAGCTGTCAAAAATAGTTTTAACTCATATCCTATTGATCGCTTTGCAATTGCAGCAGCGGTAGCCTCTTTTGAAGATCAAACTTATTTTGAAGAACAATGTCAAAAAGTTATTTCTAGTCGTGAAAAGCTAGTAGATGAATTAACTGCTTTGGGCTTTAAAGTTTTACCTTCTAAAGCAAACTTTATTTTTGCTTCACCTCCGTCGCATGATGCAGGTCAGCTTGCACAGCAATTACGTGAGCAGGGCATTATTGTGCGCTATTTTAATAAGCCTCGTATTAATCAATTCTTGCGAATTACTGTAGGAACTGATGAGCAAAATGAGCGTTTAGTACAGACATTAAAAGAAGATATTCTCTAAATTTTACTCTGCTGTGCTGTTCATCAAGTTCAGCATAGCAGAGACTTTATCAAGACTTTCTTGATATTCTGCTTCTGCATTTGATGCAATTGTAATACCACCACCTGCCCATAAAGAAAGCTGATTCTGATATTGTTGAAAACTACGGATGAGAATATTCCAGCGTCCTGTTCCATCAAAATTGAAATAGCCCAATGTGCCGCAATATGCACCTCTTGCTGATTCCTCTAACTCTTCAATGATCTGCATTGCCCGAATTTTGGGAGCTCCTGTGATTGAACCTCCTGGTAAGGCTGAAAGCAACATTTGCATAGGATTGATATCATCTTTAAGGGTCGCAACGATCTCGCTTACCATGTGATGTACTTGATTAAAACTTTCAATTTCGAATAATTTTGTTGTTTTTACAGATCCTGTATTGGCATAAATGCTCAAATCATTACGTAATAAATCGACAATCATCACATTTTCTGCTTGGTCTTTTTGAGAGTTTTTTAAGGTTTGTTTAGAAATAAAATCTTTTTCTGCATTCTCATAGCGAGGCATTGTGCCTTTAATAGGTCTAGTTTTGATTTGTTTATTTTGATTGAATTCGATGAAAAGCTCGGGAGAGCAACTTAATAATTCAAAATCATCTAATTTTAAATAACCTGCATATGGAGCATTTGTAAGTTGCCATAGATCTTCAGCTTTATTTAATAAGGATCCTGAAAATTTAGCTTTAAACTCTTGGGTTAAATTAATTTGATAGCAGTCGCCAGCTTTAATGTACTCTTGTATTTTATAGAAAGCATCGAAATATTGTTTTTTAGACCATCTTGGTTGAATAGTAGTTTTTAATTCAAATGTATTTTTAGAGTTGTTGGAGCCATAATTCTCTATTTTATTTTCAATATATGAGAATAGATCAATTGCATTTTCTTCATCACTAAAAAAGTACCAGTCATTATCTATATATTTTAAAAAAGATCGATATTGGCCTAGGAATAGAGACGGTTGTATATGATTTTGCCCATTAATAAATTGATGTGCACTGAAATCATAGCTGATAAAGCCAATATAACCACCTATAAAACTTGTTGTTGATTTAATATCTTTACTTAAATTGTTTTCTTTAAATTGAATGAAATTTAAAAGTTGATTTGATTTTGATCTATTTTTATATTCGTTGAAATTTTGGCGCTCAAACTCTAAATAATTTTCATTTTGAATAATAATATAATCTTGTGGAAGAAATCCAATAGTTGGGTTGTTATTGTCATTTAAATAAATAAGCCCAGTTAAACCATCTAATTTTTTTAAAATATCGGCAGCATTTTTACTATATAAAGAGATTTTTTTCTTTAACTGAGACATTTTTAAATAAAAGAGTGTTTAATGAGAGAGTAGTTAGTTTACTATAAGTTGTACTTCATCAGGAGAAAGTCTTTTAAGTACTAAACTTTTTGCTGATAAAATGAACGAAATTTTCGACTTAGAATTTATTGTTTTTAGCAAGGTTTGTGTAGAAAAACTTGAGTGTACCGTTTATCGGGTAGTTGGCAAAAAATGCACAACACTAGTTGAACAAAAATTAACGTAGATGTAATTTAGTAATTGCTAAGCAAAACTACTCAAGGATTGGAAGTTTCGGTTGCCATATAAAGAAAAATGCAATTTGAGACAATGAGAGTGGTTAAGTCAAAAAATAAATGCTCTTGGGAGAGTGCTCAATGAAAATGTTTACTAAACTTGCTTTAGTTTCTTCTTTAGCTATCAGCGCAAATGCAATGGCAATGCAGTCAATGGACGATGCTGCGCTTAGTGCTGCTACTGGTCAAGATGGTATTAACATCGGCATCGCTTTAAGTTCTACCGGTGTTTCTATCGATAAATTATATCTACACGATAATGATGGTTTGGCTTCATCAACAGGTATTACTGGCGCTTCAGGTACTGCAGGTGCACTTGCAATTAGTGGCGTTACTCTTAAGCAATCAGGTACAGGTAATCTTTTAGATTTAGCAATTGATACAAATGGTGCTTCGGGCTCAAATGGTGCTTTCTTAAACGTAGCCGCAACAGTAGGTGCTGTTGATATTCATGTTGGTTCAATTGGTGTTGGTACTTCGGGTACTTTGAATGAAACTACTGCTGTACGTGGTATTACAGAAACAGCTCCGACTGAAATTATCTCTGGTTTAGATTTATCTTTAGGTCAGATTTCAGCGAATGTTCAATTAGGCGCTACTCCACAAGGTGCAATGATCAAAGTAAATTCAAGCTTAAAAGGTGGTTTAACACTATCTAACTTTGGTATTAATGATGCTGCTGGCGGCGGTAAAATTGTCCTAGACAAAGTGATGGTACGTGGTGCTGGTAATACTACTGGTGATTTAGACGTGAATGCAGATATTTCTGTAGTACCAACTGGCTTAAAAATCCAAAATAATAGTGCTCAAGGCATGAATGTCTATGCACAAGGCGTGCATTTAGGCGCGGCTAATAATGCATCAATTGGTGACTTAGAAATTCAAGGTTTAAATGTAGGTACTTCTACAATTACAATTTCAGGCCACTAATTTTAAAATATCAATAAAAAAAGCGCGTTTAATACGCGCTTTTTTAATAATATTTTTATAAAAATTAATAAAATTATTATATATATTCAATATATTAAAGATACTAATACTTAAAAATGAGATTTATTTAACAGTTTAATTAAAGTAGAACTATACATTCATCAAAAAGATTAAAAAAAAGCTGTTTTTTACAGAAAAAAAAGGTATCTTCAACACACAGGGATGTAGAGCTATTGCTCTAAGAATAAAATGAATAAGGCCGGTTAGGCCACCATTTAGACCAAGTGCTTATGTTAGAGATAGTTTTAGGCTCAGCATTGATGTATTACTTTGCGACAGAAGCCTTCGAAATAGAAAAAAAGCCGCCGGGAACTGTTTATTATACAGAGACTGCCGATTCACGTAATTTATCATTTCATCGAAATCATATTGAACCAGTCACAATCAACCCTGCCGTAGAAGATCAATTTCGCGGTATCGTTCGTCAAGCATATGACTATAGTTGTGGTTCAGCTGCACTTACAACTTTGTTGAATGGTTATGTAGGTACAAGCTTAACTGAACAACAAACAATGAGTGGTTTACTTCAGTATGGTGAGTATCAACGAATTATTGAACGCCGTAGCTTTTCACTACTTGATATGAAGCGTTTCGTAACCGCTATTGGTTTAGATAGTGGGGGCTATCGTGGGGAGTTCTCTGACTTAATTAAACTTGGTCAGCCAGCAATTGTTCCTATTTCTTATGCTGGTTTTAAACATTTTGTCGTATATAAAGCTTATAAAGATGGACGAGTGTATGTAGCTGATCCTGCATTAGGAAATATCAGCTTTGATGAAAATCGTTTTAAAGATGTTTGGGATAATAATACGTTGTTTGTCATTTCGGTTCCTGAATCCCAGCGCAAAGATCTATTAGCCTTAAAAGAAGCTGATATGCGCCACGTAGAAGATGCGACTGTTAACCGCTATGCTTTTGTGGATGTGCAGTATCCAACATTTAATTATGATCGTTTAGCAAATAAAGCTTCTACGATGAGACGTGTTTTAGATATTGATGAAAACTCATCAACTTATAATCAACCAATAGAAACCTATATGCGTCTTTATTATAAACGTAAATAGTTAATTTGAATTCAGTAAAATAAATACATTGGGTGGGAAGAAATATGAAAAATCAATGGATAAAGATGAGTGTGTTGGCCTTAAGTATAAGTGCCATTACAGGGAAAGTTTATGCAAATGACCAAGTCGCACAAACTGAAGCTGAAGCAAAAAACACCGCAGTTGTTTCTGACGCGGGTACAGAATCAGTAGTAACATCGGCAACAGATTCAGTTCAAGAAGCGAGTACAACTCAAGCCACAGACGTTGTAACTACTGAACCTGCTCCTGTTAATTCAGCAAATACAGGAGCTAATCAAGCTGCAACTGCACTGCAGAAAAAAGAGGGTGATGCAACTCAAGAGACGAATTTGCAAGAAGTATTTACTTCAAATGAACGCCAATATTCGTTAATTAAAAAAGGAGTCATCTCTTCTTATTATGACCTTGATTATACTTATTATCGTGATACACGAATTGATGCAGCGCTAGATAGTAGTTCTACACGTTTAAATAGATTAAGAATTGAAGAGGATGCAAACCATACGTTAACAAATAGTTTTACTGTTCAGTATGGTTTATTAGATAACTTAACTTTCTCAGCAACTCTTCCTTTTGTCGCAAAATCTGAAATTATTAAAGATAAGACAACAGCTGGATTGGGTGATATTTCTTTAGGAGCCCGTTGGGAGCCATTCCCTTTAAAGCAAGGACGTTTACCATTAGTTCTTTTTGGTAGTCTCTCAACAAAAACGGGTGATAGTCCATATGAAATAGGCTTGGATGAACTTTCTACTGGTAAAGGTTATTACTCTGTTGGGGTGGGAGCGAGTACTCGAAAATATATTGATCCCGTCGTTCTTTTTGCTTCAGTTTCTGCCAATTATGGTTTTAAAGAAACAGGTTTAAATCAAGCCAGAGGTGGGGGTAATGATGAAAATGGACAACGTATTTTAACTAGCTTTGACCCTGGAATTAGCGGAGGATTTTCATTCGGTTTCGCTTATTCGTTTAATTATGATGTGTCATTAACCATGTCATATCAACAAAGCTTTAACATGGATGCTGAGTTTGAATTTAATAATGGAGACGAATCGTATCAGTCACCAGACCAAAGTAGCGCAATGTTATCTTTTGCTTTAGGAGTACGTGTATCTCCTGAAACAATTGTTAATGGGACAGTAGGTATTGGTTTAACCGAAGATGCACCGGATATTTCTCTTGGTTTATCTTTCCCGTTAGATATTTTAGGTTTTGGCAAAAAGCAAAAATAAGGAGATAGGCAGGTGAAATACCCTAAACTATGTCCTTTAACAGCGGCAATTGTGCTCTCTGGTTTCTCTAGCTTTGCCAATGCTCAATTAGGACAAAACCTAGCAGTTGATATTCGTTCACTCTCTATGGGAAATGCTGTGACAGCAGATCCCCCAGGGATTAGTGCAGTTCACTTTAACCCAGCAGCTTTAGCTAAAATTGACGGCTTGCAGACAGATGTACAAGGAATTTTAGCAAACTTTGATATTCAGAGAGAGTATTCTGCTCCACCTGGATATAACGTTTTTGGTTATTCAGATGATCCGCTAGTATGTAATGATGGGCCTGAAGTTTCAGCTGGTATATGTACAGATTTTAAAGGACCTGTTCGCGGTGATGTTGAATATGCCAGCATATACGTACCAATTCTTAAAAAAATTGTTGATTTAGGCGAAGGGTATCCATTAGTTGCTCCTACCGCAGGGATTGCTTACAAACCACCAGGTTCAAAAGTGACTTATGCGACAGCAATTTACGCACCCCTAGTAGCTGGTTTCGGGTCAGAAAATGGCAACCCTAGTAACTATATGGGACAACAAGTTGCTGTAGAGCGCATTACCTATTTATCTCCATCTTTTGGTTTCCAAGTCAATGATCATTTGTCAATTGGTGCATCGATTGGCATGTCTTATAATGCGATTGCATTAAATACTGACCTACGTTTCCCTAATGAAATGGTTGGTGTATTGCGTATGGTAGATGAAGTTGTTTGTAGACCTTTTAAGGATAATGATGATATTTTTACTAAATTAATATTATTAGGTATTTGTGATACCCAAGAAGGTCTAAATCCATTTAATAAAATGGGGGCTTTAGATGTTTCATTAGAACAATCTTTAAGTCCTAGTTACAACTTAGGATTACTCTGGGAACCGACCGATGATTTTGGTTTTGGTATGGTTTATCAAAGTGCAGCTAAAATGCGTTTAAAGGGAAAATACTTAATCAATAATGCTAAAGCTCCTCAACAATTATTAGCAGGTATGAACTCCTCTTTAACAGGGCAATTAGCCTCTGCTATTTTAGGTCTACCAGGTTATATTCCTGACGTAGAATCAGGTTTACTTGCTATGGATTTGGAATATCCGGCACATTTTCAAGCAGGTATTAAATACAAGATATTACCAGACTTGCAGATTAACTTTGATGTTGGATGGACAGATTATTCAGCATGGGATAAATTTAAATTTGAGTTTGATCGCCAGATTTCATTACTTAAAGTAGCTAAACTATTATCTAATGATGTCGCCGATAGTTCTTTAGCATTACCATTAAAATTTACCTCACCCTGGAGTTGGGGGGTTGGTTTAGAGTATTCTGCTACAGACCGATTGAAATTACGTGCAGGTTATGAACCTCGGGCAAGTGCTATCCCAAATGATAAGCGTAATATTATGATTCCAATTAATAATGCGCAGTTATTTGGTTTAGGGGTTGGCTATCGGTTTGATACAGATACGGATTTAGACCTTTCAGTCGGTTTTCTCCGTAGTCGCGATAATATCCCTGCCAATACAAGTAGTTTAGGTAATTTGACAGGAGTGAATAATATTTTGTTAAACCCTTATGCGGGTTTAGATATTAAAACAAATACCAAAGTTACAGTACTTGGTTTGAGTTACAGAACAAAATGGTAAAAAAGAATAAAAGGATGTTTCGACCTAAACTTGTTATCTCTGCCTTATGTGTTGGGATAGCAAGTTTTTCAGTGGTTTATGCCGATGGTTTCTATACAATTATTGGTCCAGATGGAAGGCCTATGATTGTACCTAGTAAGGAAATTAACCAAAAAAAACAGTCTATTTCTAAAATTGAAACTCCAACACAAATTTTACCGAATAAGACTATGGTTATTTCTACTCAAAAATTTTCTGAAGAAAATAAAAAAATAGTTTTACCGAAAAATGTAGAACAAAAAGAGCAAAAAAAATTAAATACTGCACCAACTGCACCAACTGCACCAACTGCACCAACTGCACCAACTGCACCTAAAGATACTAAGGAAAGTGCTATAAGTGTTAGCGAATTAAATGTACCTGTGACGAAACCTAAATCTATTGAAAAAGAAAAATTCCAATCAGTTCCTAATGATGAATGGAAAAAAAAGCTTGTTCCACCACCAGTAAGAAGTTCTTCCCAAGCCCCATCCTCGTTAGAGTCTTTAAAAGATAAGGCTAAGTTTACAACTATTGATGGTGTGGAATACGTAAATAATGAATATCTTGAAGATCAAGAGTTTAATATCGAAGGTAAAAAGCGATTTTATATTATGCCAGATGGACTAGGACGAACTGAATCAGTAGAGAGGAAAAAAGGGGTAAGTCGTTCGACTCTAGATCAGCTTTTTAATAGACATACTCAAGATGATCAATCTGCGGTTGTATTATCTCCAACATATATGCGTTTATCTCCACAAGATTTAGAGTCAGCTTTTGAGCGAGATAAGTGTTTTATTGAAGGTTACACTAAGTCAATTAAAACACTCAGTATAAATAAAGAAGTAAATTTGTGGCCTCGTAAGCCATTAAAAGAAAAATTTGAATATGAGGTAGTCCAATTAAATCCTTCGATTCAGCATTTAAAATTTACTTCATTTGCTGCTAGTAACGAGAAACCTGTGTATTACTGGCCTTTAGTCGTGTTTTTAAATGATAAAGGTTGTATTTTAGAAGGAGTTAGTGGATTTAAGAGTAAATCATATCCTTCTACTATATTACAACACTCGTCGATTCAAGGGGTTTTAAAAATTCCCCCTTCAGCAAAATATATAATGATGACACCATTATCCTCTGCTGTTGATGTAGAGGAAAAAGATTTAACAAATCAGGGACAAGTTCAAATTTCGGTATTACGTTAAAAATAAGTAGGATAGCTAATGAATAAAAAAATTTTATGGCCTTTCGCTCTAACTACACTGGTTATTATATTAAATGGCTGTGGAGGTGGTAGTTCAAATATTAATGAAAACCCGAATGCAGGCAATAGTGGTGGTCCTTTGACTTCTGGTAGTTGTAAGCCATCTGTAAGTAACACAGATAATAGAGATTTTACTTGCCTAGAGTTTGCATTAGATTACCCAATTGAAGGTATAAATTTTGATTGTAGTAGTGCTCCAGGTCAACATTTTGCAACTAAACTTTCGCAAAATGCAGTAATTGGTTCTTGTAAAACGGGTGATACAGCTCGTTTTTATCTTCAAGGCAAAGATAGTAAGCAAATTTTCTTGGGAAATGTGAAGTTAGACACGATTGGAAAATATACAGTGGTTGGTAATAACGGGACCACACAGATGTCTAGGCCAGTATATTTAAGACTATTAGACTTAGCTACAGGAATTACAGGAAAAACACCAGTAGCATTAGATAAAAATGATGAAACTATTAAAGTGGCAATGGCTTTAATTAAAATCTTTCAAAGTATTGGTGTGGAAAATAACGATAATCTAATTGGAGATATACAACCAACAAATGTTACAGATGAGAAAAAAGCTCAGCTTACGAAGCTCTCTCAGAGTATAACAGCAGCAGATTTTCAAAGTGGGGCTTATGTAAGTATTCTTAAGCCTTGGTTAGATGTAAGCCAAATTTCTGATGATGACGCATATAGACTAGTAGTACAGACGACAAATTTAAGTAATGCGGGAGTATTAGAAGGATTTGACCTTGCTATACTTAGAGCTTTTAGAGGATGTAACAGTACTATAAAAGACTGTGAAAGTGAGTCAACTACTTTACGTCGAGCAGCTAATTCAATGTATTTAATATCTGATCGACAAGGTTATAGTTTGGGATATGGGTTGCAATGGAAAGGCAGCAATGTGAAATACGCTGCTGCACTTTTAGAAAAAGAAAAACCTATTAAAATGACCGCTAATGCACAAAAAAATTGGATTGATCCGATTAGTCGAGAGATACAACCTAATACTCCGCTTAGTTTAAGTATATCCGATGACATAAATGAAGATTTACAGATCTACCAAGGGAAGTTTATTAATAATTATGCTGTAGCTGGAACAGAAACTTTTTATAAAGGTTTAACACAATTAAGTACAGGAAACCCAAAACATTACGGATTATGGCGTCAAAGTGTTGGTGGTGAAACTTATAATGGCGTATTAGACATAGTTAAAGAATATCCTATTAGCTATTTAGAAAAAAGCGTTTTTAAAACTGCGAGAAATGTTAAAGCTGGCGAGAATTATATTTTTCCATTAAATGCGACTTTAACATTCAACTTTGCAACATCAGGGATACAACCTGTAAGTTTAGGTATTGTGATCGATGAAAATGGCGATATTAGAACAGATATAAAGCCGAATGCTACTCCCACTGACATGTCGGGACAATGTGCTACTGTATCTGATGCGACTTTAATTGATAGCAATGGTATTCGACAATATCGTATTGGTACGACTGCTGCTACATTAGATCTGCCTACACAAAATGACCAATCTATTTTTATTCGTATGATTTTATCAAATCCAAAATTTGCAAATATTAATGGTGCTATGGTAGGTGTGACATTTACGTTACCATCTGCTGGTACAGCGAAATTAAATCTCTTTAATCTATTAGCAAATAAAGTGGACGATAATAGTATTAATTTAAATAATGGTGCAAAAGAGTTAGCAAGTTGGTTTAATGAGCATGCATTTGCACAAAATAGATATAATAACGTTACAAAATTAACCCCAACTGAGGACGAGAAAGCATTAGCAAAACGTATTGCAGGAACAGTAACTATTAAACTTGCTGATCAGTCTATTCCAGCTTGTAAGGCAATTAAAACTAAGTCATAAAATATTAAACAGAATAAAAAAAGACCGCGAAAGCGGTCTTTTTTATTATCTAACTGATTAACCTGTATGGTCTAAACGAGTACCCAAAGTTTCAAGATGTGTTGGAAAAACTTGTTTCTTACGATCTTCAAAATAATGTCTTAAAGTGTGTTCAACACTAGGGAAGGCTAGTTCTGCCCATGGAATTTCATGTTCTTCAAACAGACGACTTTCGATACTTTCTTCACCTGCACCAAAAATTCCATCTTTCAGCTGTGCTTTGAACAGTACATAAATTTGACCAATACGCGGAATATTGTACATACAATACAGTTGTTCTATTTCTATCTCGGCTTCTGCTTCTTCTCGAGTTTCGCGTGCTGCACCTTGCTCCATGGTTTCGAACAATTCCATATAGCCAGCAGGCAAAGTCCATAAACCATAACGAGGTTCAATCGCACGACGACAGAGTAATACTTTGTCTTCCCATAACGCTAAGGCACCGCAGATTACTTTGGGGTTTTCATAATGAATATTTCCACAATGAGTACAAACACGGCGTACTTTATGATCACCTAAAGGAATTTTTTGTTCGGTTTTATGCCCACACGCTACACAGAAACTCATAATTATCATCGAGTATAGAGATGCCTCAGCATAACTGAATTTTTAGACTTACGCATCAACTCTATTCCCTAACTTTGATTTTCAGATATGATGCAAAGAGAGACAAAATAATAGGTGAATGGTATGGAAGAGCACTTGCTAACACAAAAGTTACAGCAAAGATTGCGCTTTTCCACCCGCATACAAGAAGCACAAGCTGCAGTACTCATTGCCATTACGAATGAGAATGATCCTAAGGTACTGCTTACACGCCGTTCAATACATATGAACAACCATGCGGGGGAAGTCTCTTTTCCTGGGGGAAAGCGTGATCCTAGTGATACCAGTAATATTGTTGTAGCGTTGAGAGAAGCTCAAGAAGAGACAGCTTTAAATCCGTTTGATGTACAGTTGTTAGGTGATTTGCCGATGCAGCGTGCAAGAAGCGGTTTGTCTGTAAAGCCGATCGTTGGACTTATTCCTCCAGAGGTGACTTTAATACCTCAGCCTACCGAAATTGATCGAATTTTCTTTGTTCCGTTACAGCAACTGATCGAGACGCGTCCGACACCCTATGAAGTTCGATATGCTCATCAGTCTTTATATTTCCCAAGCTTACAGATTGATAATGAAATTATTTGGGGGTTAACTGCTCGTATGTTAGTTGCTCTGTTTAAATATGGACTAGGTTATCAAAAAGATTGGCCATTTTTACTCAACTCACCAACCTTTGGAATGCCAAAGTTTTCTCATAAAAAATAAAGATCAGGATTGATAAATTATGATGTATAGCTATCAAGGACAGCACCCAAAAGCCTTACATGAGCCATGGGATGGTTGGGTTGCTCCAACAGCAACGCTGATTGGGCAAGTGGAATTAGGCCGTCAGGTCAGTATTTGGTTTGGAGCGGTAGTTCGTGCCGATAACTGTGTAGTTCGAATTGGTGATTTCTCTAATATTCAGGAAAATTCTGTACTACATACCGATGCGGGCCTTGAGTTGAACATTGGTGAATATGTCACAGTCGGTCATAAAGTCATGCTGCATGGTTGTACGATTGGTGATAATAGTTTGATTGGTATGAACGCCGTAATTTTAAATCGGGCTGTGATTGGTAAAAATTGTATTATCGGTGCTAATGCTTTAATTCCTGAAGGGAAGGTGATTCCAGATAACTCTGTGGTGATGGGTTCACCAGGCAAAATTATCAAAACTTTAGATGAAGATGGGGCAGCGAAAATACGTTTGAGCGCATTACATTATGCTGAACACTTTAAGAGCTATGCAGATTTAAAAGAGTTTCACTTTTAAAATCTTTTAATAAGTTATTTTCTATGCCAAGCACAAGCTTGGCATTTTTATTTAGCAAGAGAACAACTCGCCTATCAGAGCCGAGTGGGGTATCATAACCCTCGTTTTTAATCTGATTTAATACTAAGGTTGTGCATGAAATTGCTGGCGTTGGAAACTGCAAACGAGCAGTGTTCTATTTCATTAGTCGATGAAACCCAAGAACTGTTTTTTCAACTCGATACGCGGGCAAAAGCACAAACACAGACTATTTTGCCCATGATTGAGCAGGGGCTACAACAAACAGGTCTTGAAGTTGCTGGTTTAGATGCGATTGCCTTTAGCCGTGGACCTGGTTCTTTTAGTGGTGTTCGCATTAATGCTGCTGTTGCCCAAGCTTTAGCTTGGTCACAAGATTTACCTGTGGTTCCAGTTTCTACATTGCAAGCTTTAGCACAAGCGGCATACCGACTTGAAGGTTTGGAGCAGGTGACTGCGGTGCTCGATGCACGTATGAATGAAGTTTACATTGCAAGTTTTGTTCTAGATGAACAAGGAATTATGCAGTGTATTGATGAAGAAAAATTAATGAGCTATGAGCCAGCAGCAGCTTATGCAAAACATTGCTTAATTGGTTCGGGCGCCAAGCTACTTCAAGCTGATGCAGAGCATCAAACAATCACCGCAACTGCACAGGATATTGCTTCTATTGCACGTGTCTATGCTGCACAAAAGCAATGGGTGGATGCCGAACATGCTTTGCCAGTTTATTTACGTGATGATGCGTGGAAAAAAATAGCGGATCAGGGTAAAGCAAAATAAAGGCAGTACTCATGCATATATATTTTGAAGAAGATTTTCAAGAACAAGCACAGCACTACCAAGCTGTGCTTTGTTCTAGAGGTGTGACTGTCGATTTACAGCCAATTGAAAAGCTGAATGCGCGATTTTTACGCTTCAATCCTGAAATTGCCCTTTGTGTAGATGAAAACGGACTTTGGTTATCTGCTAATGGCATGAAAATGCAACCCGACTGGAAAGCTGAAATTCCACGTTTAAAACGTGCAAGTCTTAAATCGGAAATGATTGCCCGTGCTTGTCAGTTAGGTGAAAAGCCGGTACTGGTTGATGCAACAGCGGGTTTAGGCCATGACAGCTTACTGATGGCTTATCTAGGTGCCCAAATCCAGCTCGTTGAGCGCCATCCGATTTTATTTACTTTACTTGAAGATTCAAAAGCTCAGGCACAGCATGATCCATTTTTAAGTCAATTTATGGATCGTATTCAACTGATCTTTGCTGACTCTGGAAGCTATTTACAGCAATTACATCAAGAAGCAAAAACGGTTGATGTAGTCTATCTTGACCCGATGTTCCCTCAGCGCGACCAGAACCAACAAGCAATTAAAAAACAAGCTCAAGTCAAAAAACAAATGCAGCTTTTACATCTTCTTTTACCTGAAGACGGTGAGATGGATTTGGGGGATAATTTGCTAGTTTTGGCACAGAGAGTTGCTAAACGTGTAGTAGTTAAGCGGCCACGCCATGCTATTTTCTTGGCAAATCAAGAGCCAGCTCATCAATGGCAAGGGGATGCTTGTCGTTTTGATGCGTATTTTCAGTAGGCTTATGTAAGGTTAGGTTTTATTGCTTGAATAATGCACAAATATATGTGATATAGTTCAAAAGCATGATTGCTAAAATTCTTAGCAGGCATACACTTAAGATGCCTGTCAAAAACGAAATTTTTGAAAACCTTTTATGATTGATCTTAAACCCTCCATTAACTTTTGGCATGATTTTAAAAGCAACCAAATTGCCGGAATGTGGCTGTTTTTGGGGTCAAGACGTTCTTTACAGATTGTACATCCATCTATTCTTCAGCTTATTGTTTGGGGAATTTTAGGAGGATGTACCAACTCTCTTTATAGCTGGCTTGTCGCTGGTCAAATCGGTGATTTTAATTCACAAGGTTTAATTGGTTATGCGCTTTGGCCATTCATTGCCTTAATTGTTGGTATTTTCTTATCACAGCGAACCAACCAACCTCGCTTAATGCTAGTTCCTGCTTTACTTTGGCTGGTTCTAGATACAAATATCTTATTAATTCAATGTTTAATTCAGTATTTGGGGTCTAACGGTTATCTCAACTTTATTCCCGATGCTATTTATAACGGAATTTTACCGAGCTTATTTGTAGCTTTATTTGTTTGGCAAAGTTTAGCAGTAATTTGGGTTTTCTCACGTGAGCTTAAGTGGCCATGGTGGGAACGTGCACTGGTCATGGTTGCGACCATTGCAACGATGGTGGTTTGGCAACTTTCTGTAAAAGATCAACCGATTTGGAAAGTAGAAGATACGGCTCCTACATTTGCTGAAGATGCTTTTTATGCGCAAAATAAACTGTTAAATGATTCTCTAGAGCAAGTTCAATATGGTGAGCTCGCCAAAAGCCATTGGTACTTTTTAGGTGTTGCTGGCGATAGTTATCAAGATGTTTTTAAATCGGAAGTGGTCCGTATTAAAGAACAGTTTGATACACGTTTCGGAACGATTGGTCGCTCAATGATGCTGGTCAATAATCCAGATACCCGTACAGAGATTCCAATTGCTTCTAAAACCAGTATCGAGTTAGCTCTACGCCGTATGGGGCAGCAAATGAACCGTGATAGTGATGTCTTATTTCTATATATGACTTCACACGGTGAACAAAATCACTTTGAAATTGAAAATGCGCCATTAGATTTAGGGCAAGTGGACCCGAAATGGTTGCGAGAAACACTGGACAAATCCGGTATACGCTGGCGTGTAATTGTGATCTCAGCCTGTTATTCAGGAAGCTTTATTCCTGCTTTACAGTCTCCTGATACCTTAATCATTACCGCATCTGCTGCTGATAAAACTTCTTTTGGATGTAATAACGAAGCTGACTATACCTATTTTGGACGAGCTTTCTTTGATTTGGCTATGCGAGAGCAATCGTCGATGAAAGACTCATTTAGCACAGCTAAGCAAACAGTAACCAAATGGGAAGTGGCTCAAGGTGTTGAACCTTCAGAGCCTCAGTGGATGATTGGTAAAAATATGGAACTTATGCTACCTCAATTGGAAAAGTATCTATTTCCTCAGCAAAATACAGGTAGTGTAGATATTGCTCAAACAAAAACAGAGGCTAAAAACGATGCAACTCCTGCAAAAAAACCGCTGCTTTGAGGGCGAGCAGCGTATATACCAATTTGAATCTTCTTATTTAAAAGGACCAGCGAAGTTTGGTGTTTATTTACCACCAGCAGCTTTAGAAGGTAAAGCTTGCTCAACTTTGTTTTACTTAGCTGGGTTAACGTGTACTGAAGAAACCTTTGCCATAAAAGCACATGCACAGCATATGGCAGCACAGCTGAGCCTAATATTGATTACCCCAGACACTTCTCCTCGTGGAGAACAAGTTGCAGCAGGGGATCATTGGGATATCGGGCAAGGTGCGGGCTTTTATATTAATGCTACGCAAGCGCCTTGGTCTGAGCATTATCAAATGGAAAGCTATTTAATTGATGAGTTATATCCACTCATTTTAAAAAGCTTTTCTGTAAACGCTCAACAAGTTGGTATCTTTGGGCACTCAATGGGTGGCCACGGTGCATTAACTTTAGCGTTTAAATATCCTGAAAAGTTTAAGTCGGTATCTGCTTTTGCTCCGATTTGTGCACCAACAGAGTGTGCATGGGGAGACAAAGCCTTTAGTCATTATTTAGGTGCAGATCGCAATAGCTGGTTGGCTCATGATGCCACAGCTTTAGTCTCAAAAAATGGTGCAGTATTTGACGAAATTTTGGTTGATCAGGGATTAGATGATCAATTTTATGAACAACTTCACCCTGAAAAATTTAAGCAAGCATGTTTAAAAGCAGGACAGCCTTTAACTTTAAGACAACATGCTGGCTATGATCATGGTTATTACTTTATTCAAACCTTTATGGATGAGCACTTACAGTTTCATGCAATCCAGTTAGAAAAAGTATCTGGCTAATTAGTTTAGTGTTGCCATTCAACTTGAAATTCTTGTTGAGCCATACGGTTTAGATGATCAAGCACCACTCTTTCTAAGTGGTTGTGGTCATCTAGCTGACTATCAATAGCAACGTTTAACTGCTCTGTTTCTGGTGCAAGCGTAATTGTTGCGGTAGGCATTAAGATTTTAAAATCTTGTTCAGTTTCTTGTACTTCAAATTTGTGCTTCCAATGATTAACAAGACGTTTTGCAATGCGTTTTCCATCGTTTGTTAATAGATGAGTTGTGCTTTTCATTATCAATCCTCACATTGGTTTAATGTACCTTAACAAATTCGTTTCGCCATTAGCATTCTATTGTTGCAACGTTACGTTTCAAGTTTGAAATGTTGTCATTTAAGCAAGGAAGGGCGGGCTAAGTAGGTTCTTTTTTGTTATAATTTTTAGCCTCTCCTTAAACTTCTAGCCAGGTCATCCACCTATGTCCAAGCCTTATTTGATTGCTCCTTCTATTTTATCTGCCGATTTTGCTCGTTTAGGCGAAGATGTAGACAAAGTGTTAGCCGCAGGTGCAGATGTAGTGCATTTTGACGTTATGGATAATCACTATGTTCCAAATTTAACTTTTGGTGCAGGTGTATGTAAGGCTTTAAAAAACTATGGGATTACAGCTCCGGTTGATGTGCATCTAATGGTATCTCCAGTTGATCGTATTATTGGAGACTTTTTGGAAGCAGGCGCAGATATTATTACATTCCACCCAGAAGCATCTCACCACATTGACCGTTCATTACAGCTTATTAAGTCTGGTGGTGCTAAAGCAGGGTTAGTTTTTAACCCAGCCACGCCATTGCATTATCTAGATTATGTACTTGATAAAGTTGACCAAATTTTATTAATGAGTGTAAACCCTGGTTTTGGTGGACAAAAGTTCATTCCAATGACTTTAGAAAAATTACGTGAAGCTCGTAAAATTATTGATGCAAGTGGTCGTGATATTCGTTTAGAAGTTGATGGTGGTGTTGGCCCTGCAAATATCCGTGAAATTGCAGAAGCTGGTGCAGATATGTTTGTTGCGGGTTCAGCAATTTTTGGTCAACCCGATTATAAAGTTGTGATTGACCAAATGCGTGCAGAGCTTGCGAAAGTAGGCAGTGTTGATGCTTAAAAAGATAGAGTTAATCTAAAATAAACTTGTGGATAACTTTGTTTATAACTGTATGGATAACTGTGTTGATAACCGTATGGATAAGATGTTGGTAAAATAAACAAAATTAGATCAACCGTTTATTCTATAGACAAAAACTATGAAAAAAGAACGTTTTGGCGTTCTTTTTTTATGCGTGTTGAATAATTTATTAGCTGGTTTTTTATTAAGCTTTGCTAAAAAATAACCTGTGCAAAAAACGATGTAGCTCTGTGTAAAACTTTTTGTGCATAGATACGTATAAAACTGTAAAAGTGTCATGAAAAATAAAGCTAAATTTGGTTTAATAAGTTTTTAGTAAGAGACCTCGATAATTAATGACAGTAAAAATTTTAGCGGTAGATATGGATGGGACTTTTCTTAATTCCAAAAAGCAGTACAACAAAGCACGTTTTTTAAAACAATACGAACAACTAAAACAAAATAATATTCATTTTGTGGTAGCCAGTGGTAATCAACTTGCAAAGCTTATTACCTATTTTCCAGAAATTAGTCATGAAATTGCTTTTATTGCAGAAAATGGCGCGCATGTTGTAGATGCAGGGCAAGAATTAGCTTTTGCTCATTTAAGTCAGCAACAATATATTGAGATTCTAAAAGCGATTGATCCTTCATATACCTCAACCATGGTGATCTGCGGGAAACAGAGTGCTTATGTGCATAGCAGCATGAACGCAGAGGACTATGCCAAGGTTGCCCGATATTTTGAAAAACTGACAGTTGTAGATGACTTTTATGCACTAGATGACTTAGTGTGCAAAATTACTTTTACCGCTCAGGAAAACGAAAGCTTTGCGATTTTTGAGCATTTTCAGAAGAAAAGTTTTGTAGCAGATAAAGTTTTGGTACCTGTTTCAAGTGGTTTTAATTTTATCGATTTGATTCTTCCCGACCAGCATAAAGCACACGGTTTGAACTTATTACTACAAAAATGGCAGGTTGAACCTAATCAAGTGGTTGCGATTGGTGATAACAACAATGATATGCAGATGATTAAAGCTGTGGGTTATGGGTTTGCAGTTGAAAATGCAGTAGAAGCATTAAAAGCAGTGGCGCCTTATGCCACTGTAAGTAATGAGCAAGAAGGTGCATTAGAGGTGATTGATTTAGTACTTCAGCATCAACCCCCATTTGCTTAATTGCTCTATAACAAGCAGTTAAGATAGAAAATTGTATCTCTTTTAAAACTTCGTTATGCTAATGGCATTAAGATCACTCATCGGCTCTAGGCGATAAATCACAATGGCTCTACAACACTTACGCAAGTATGCTTGGTTTGTGTTCCTAATGGCTTTCGTCATTGGGTGGAGTGGTTTGTCTATTGCACAGACGCCTATGCAACATGATCTTCATACTATGCCGTGTCATAGCGAAAAATTTTCGCATAACAATATGCATACTCAAGCAAATAATCAGACCGTATGTCATCAAAAGATGACTCAGTCTCTTCATTCGCATGGTGAGCATTGTCAGGACTGTAACCCAGTCCATTGCCAAATGGTAAATTTGGCTCTGCAGCAAGCTGTACCTGACGTTGAATCCCCACTTATTCCTATTTCATATCAATTTAGCAGTATTTATCAGGCTCAACATTTAGCCGGATACTGGCAAGAGATTTTACGTCCTCCTAAAGCTTGATCCTTATTTACTTATTTTTTTAATTAAAAAGGATCACAGCAATGTCTCATAAAACAATTAGCAGCTTAGTCGCTGTATTTGGGCTATTGGTTTCACCATGGTCACTCGCAGCAATTAAGGAATATCACCTTAATATTAATGAACAACAGGTCAATGTTACGGGCCAACCTTTAAAACGAATTACCGTAAATGGCAAGTTTACAGCACCACTCCTTGAGTTTGAGGAGGGGGATGACGCTGTTATTCATGTTCATAATCAATTAAAGAATCAAGATACGTCTTTGCATTGGCATGGATTGTTACTACCAGGGTTAATGGATGGCGTACCTGGTTTTAATAATTTCAAAGGAATTGCGCCAAACGGAGATTTTGTTTACCGCTTTAAGGTGAAACAAAACGGCACTTATTGGTATCACGCCCATAGCAAAGGCCAAGAGCAAGATGGTTTATATGGGCCACTTGTGATTTACCCGAAAGGGAAAATACCCGTAGCTGCACATGAAAAATCGGATCGTGATTATGTGGTGATGCTTTCAGATTTTCATAATTCTTCTAGCGATAGCATTATGAAGAATTTGAAGAAATCTGCTGAATATTATCAAAACCGCCGTGAAACTGTATCTGATGTTTTGAAGCAAGTTAAAACACAAGGCTTAAAAGCAACTTGGCAAGATCGTTCGATGTGGAATCAAATGCGGATGTTAAAAACCGATATGTCTGATGTGACGGGCTATACCTTCTTAGTCAACGGCAAAACACCGCAGCAAAACTGGACAGCTAACTTTAAAGCTGGTGATAAGGTTCGATTACGATTTATTAATGCATCAGCGATGTCATTTTTTGATGTCAGAATTCCAAATTTGAAAATGACTGTTGTGAGTGCAGACGGGCAGCCAGTTAAGCCAGTTGCAATTGACGAGTTCCGTATTGGTACAGCCGAAACCTACGATGTCATTGTAGAACCTACGCAATCAAATTATCAGATTGAAGCAGAGTCTATTGACCGCAGTGGTTTTGCCATTGGGACTTTGCATAATGAAAATGCGCAGGCTGTAGGGCCAATTCAAATACCGCAGCCACGTCCACGTGCTTTGTTAACTATGGATGATATGGGCATGAGTCATGGCAATGGGGCAAGTGATGAACATGTTGGCCATCAAATGAACACGCAACATGACATGTCGGCTATGCCTGAAATGAAAAAAAAGGCGAGCCATGCTAATCATAATTCTACAATGATGAACATGGATCATGACATGTCAGCGATGCCTGAAATGAAGCATGATATGCAGGCAATGTCAGCTAGCGAGCATGACCACGCTATGATGAATATGAATCATGAGATGCCTGCGCAATCTGAGAATAAGCCTAAAAAGGATGAACCCGTTTATGGCTGGGCAAATGCTTCGACACCAGCGGGGATGAAAGCACTGCAATATAGTGATTTGCAATCTTTAACACCTCAGCCAGACACGCGTGCACCAGAACGTGAATTAGTTATTCGTTTAGGTGGCAACATGGAGCGTTATATCTGGACCATTAATGGCAAAAAATTTAGCGAAGCTGAGCCATTACAAGTTAAGTATGGCGAACGTATTCGCTTGAAGTTTGTGAATGACAGCATGATGGCCCACCCAATGCATTTACATGGGATGTTTATGCAATTAGAAAATGGCCAACAAGCTGAAAACTTACCAAATAAACATACTCTCATTGTTCCACCAGGAAAAACCGTTACTGCGTTATTGACAGCTGATGCCTTAGGCGAATGGGCGATTCATTGCCATCTGCTTTATCACATGAGTGCTGGAATGATGAATAAGTTGATTGTGGCTCAAGTGAATGATGGACAACAACCTGCTCAAGCTCAATCACCTGTTCAATTTGAAAATGAGAAAGGAGCTAGTCATGCGCATCACTAAGTTATTTTCTCAAATGTTATATTGCGGTGCTTTCTCGAGCATATCAGTATTTACTTTTGCTCAAGAGCCTTTAACTCATGATCATTTACGTGAACATGGCGGACAGGTTTATCAAGCAACAAAAATTGATACTAGCTGGACTCAAAATGAAGAAGGAGAAGGTAGTTTTTCTTCTGAATTAGAAACTTGGGTGGGAACGGATGAAAATAAATTGTTCATTAAAGCCCATGTGGATAAAGCAGAGTCAGAAGATGCTAATTACGGCAGTTCAGTACTTTATAGTCGAAATGTAGCTGACTATTGGGATGTACAGGCCGGTGTAAATTACGAACGTTTGCAACGGGAAGATGAAAAGCAAGATCGTTGGGCAGGTGTCGTGGGTTTACATGGCATGGCACCTTACTTTTTTGAAACCGATGCATATCTTTATGCAGGTGAAGACCAGCTATGGAAGTTAAGTCTAGAAACAGAAAGGGACTTACTCTTTACCCAAAAGTTAATTGGTAAACCTTATTTAAAAGCAGATGTCGTTTTGCAAGATGAATCTCGCTATGCAAGTAAAACAGGTTTATCAAGTTTACAAGCTGGTTTTCAAACCCGTTATGAAATCAACAAAAAGGTCATGCCATTTGTTGATGTTGGTTACGGCTATGAAAAAGGTTTAAAACAAACTGCTTGGCAAACTGGAACCGACTCCGAACATGGTTGGTATTATGGAGCTGGGTTAACACTAAAATTCTAATTGCCGAACAAAAAGTAAGCTTAAACATATGCCATTGGTTTATACTAATGGCATTGTTTTTTGTGTCAGTTATGGTGCAAAGATGGCTTTAGAAAAACAAGAGAATCAAATACATTTAAGTAAAAATAGCTCTAACTGCGAATGCTCAAGCATGTCGTCTCAGGAGTGTTTCACACCTAGTGAACCTGTGACTAAAAAGAGTCAATGGGTAAGTTATTATCATATTCCCCGCATGGATTGTGCAGCCGAAGAGCAAATGGTGCGGATGGCTTTAGCCTCTTACACTGACGATATTCAAGAACTTCATTTTGATTTGCCTGCACGCCATTTAGCGATTTATCACAGTCTTCAAGCTGAAAGGATTACTCAAAGTTTACAGCGTTTAGGATTAGGAGCCGAGTTACAACAAACACAGCCACATTATGAACCTGTTGAAAAACCTAAAAAGGTTCGACCAAGTACTTCAACGAATGCAGCACAAAAACAAGTTTTACAATGGTTGTTACTGATTAATGGGGTCATGTTTGTTATTGAGTTAATGGCAGGCATTATTGCTTCATCGACAGGGTTAATCGCTGATTCACTCGATATGTTTGCCGATGCTGCAATTTATGGCATTGCTTTATTTGTGGTTGGTAAAAATCTAAATGCACAATTAAAGGCTGCGCATCTTTCAGGATGGTTGCAGTTTGGTTTAGCCATGATTGTGTTAGTTGATGTACTGCGCCGTTTTATTTATGGCAGTGAACCTGTTTCAATTCTCATGATTTTAATTGGTGGATTGGCTCTGGCAGCCAATATTAGTTGCCTTTATTTAATGAGAGACCATAAAGAGAGCGGGGCACATATGAAGGCGAGTTATATCTTTTCTGCAAACGATGTCATCGTAAACTTGGGTGTCATTGTCGCGGGGATATTGGTTGCCATTACAGGTTCTCGTTATCCTGATTTAATGATTGGATTAATTATTGTTTTGTTTGTCTTAAATGGCGCACGAAAAATTTTACAGTTAAAAAACGAATAGTATTTTCTAAGACAGGCAAGCTTTAGATAGGGTTTGCCTTCATTTTTTATTTTAAAGTAAACTGAGTCCTCACATAAAGGAGGAACGACCTCCCCCATATTGGGTAATCATGTCGGGACGACCTGACGCTATAAAAATTAGTGAATGTTATGGCTTGGGCTATTTTAATTTTAGCAGGTGTATTTGAAATCATTTGGGCATATTCTATGAAAATGTCTGAAGGTTTTACACGTTTAACCCCTAGTATTATTACCGTAGTTTTTATGATTTTGAGCGTAATTCTACTTTCAATTTCAATGAAGACTTTACCCCTTGGCACTGCCTATACGGTTTGGACAGGAATTGGCGCAATTGGGTCATTTCTAGTCGGTATTTTCTTTCTTCATGAGCCTGTTGGCGCTATGCGAATGATCGCCGCCGTATTGATTGTGTCAGGTTTGGTTTTAATGAAAATTTCATCGCCGTCTTAAGAGAATAAAACTATGTTGCTGTCTTATAAGTATATCAATTCGCCTGTTGGGCAATTAAAGCTGGTTGCGAATGAAAATGCTTTGGTGGCAATACTCTGGGACAATGAAAATCCAAAACGTGTTCGACTGGCCGAGCTAGTCGAACAACTTGAGCATCCAGTTTTACTAAAGACCGAACAACAATTAAAAGAATATTTTGAAGGTAAACGCCGTGAGTTTACATTGCCACTCGATTTCGAAGGAACCGTATTTCAAAAGCAGGTCTGGTCTGCTTTACTGACCATCCCTTATGGGGAAACAAGAAGTTATAAAGATATTGCTGTTCAAATTGGCAATGAAAAAGCGGTGAGAGCAGTTGGCGCGGCAAATGGCAAAAACCCGATTTCAATTATTGCACCTTGTCATCGTGTCATTGGTGCGGGCGGTGCTTTAGTTGGTTTTGCTGGTGGTCTTGATAAGAAAGATATTTTATTAAAACTAGAGCAACAATGAGCCGTTTTTGCGCTCGATTTTTTTAGACTTTTCTACTAAGCTGTCCACTATGATATTTCATGAAGAAAGTGCTTCATGGCATCGCTTTTTTTGAAATATTGATCTTATTCAACAAACTTTGGATGTTCTAAAAATGGCTGTCGGTGACGTAACAATGCCACAAATGCATGTGGTAAAAGGTGTAAAAATTGGCTCAACAGAAGCATATGTACGTTACCAAAACCGACGAGATTTAGTCATTTTTGAGTTTGCAGAAGGTTCAAATGTTGCTGGTGTATTTACTCAAAATGCATTCTGTGCAGCGCCTGTTCATGTTTCTAAAGCCCATCTTGCCGAAGGTAATCCTCGCTATTTAGTAATTAACACGGGTAATGCCAATGCAGGAACTGGACCTACGGGTTTGAAAAATGCTCAAGATACTTGTGCAAAATTGGCGGAGATTGCTGGGGTAAACAGTTTTGAAGTCCTTCCGTTTTCTACAGGTGTGATTGGTGAGCAGCTTCCGATGGAGCGCTTACTTGCTGGTCTTCAGCCTGCATTAAATAGTGTACAAGACGCGGCTTGGAATGATGCTGCATCTGGCATTATGACCACAGACACAGTACCTAAAGGTGCATCTGAACAATTTGAACTTGATGGCATTACTTATACCATGACAGGTATTAGTAAAGGCGCTGGAATGATCCGCCCGAACATGGCAACCATGTTAAGTTTTGTGGCAACAGATGTGCCTATTAGCCGTGATTTAGTCCAAAAGCTATTAAAGACTACGGTTGAGCACTCATTTAACCGTATTACGATTGATGGTGATACTTCGACCAATGACTCTTGTATTTTCGTAGCAACAGGTCAGGCGGGTGGCGCTGAAATCACATCGGACAGTGATGCACGCTACGCTAAAGTGTTAGAAGTTCTTGCTCGTGTAATGAATCGTTTAGCACAGTTAATTGTTCGTGATGGTGAAGGGGCGACGAAATTTATTACTGTTGCTGTAGAAGGCGGCGCAAATACTCAAGAATGTTGTGATATTGCTTATAGCATTGCTCATTCACCACTTGTCAAAACTGCACTCTTTGCATCGGACCCGAACTGGGGACGTATTTTAGCTGCCATTGGCTATGCAGGCGTTAAAGACTTAGACGTATCTAAAATTCAAGTGTGGTTAGACGACGTGCAAATCTGTAAAGACGGTGGCGCAGCTGAGGATTATACCGAGGAAGCGGGTGCGCGCGTTATGGCACAAACCGAAATTACCATTCGTGTTGATTTAGGACGTGGTCAGGCCAAAGACACGGTATATACCTGTGACTTATCTTACGACTATGTCAAAATTAATGCTGATTACCGTTCTTAAATATCAGTTATAATCAAGCCTCGACAAAGAGGCTTTTTTATTAGCCCCATCTTTTGATATTAAATGATTCAATCCGTAAATCATTTAAGCAGTAACGTTATATGCGAGCAGGTATGCCAGCATGAAGGATAGAGAAGACGTTTTATGAGTGATGCGACTTTAATTGCCAACGATGCAAAAAACATTGTACAAGCGCATTTAGACCGTTTAGGTGAGCCAAAAGACAATCGCTTAAGTGAAGAAGCAAAACAACAAAAGTTTGCGCAGATCGAAGCAGAGCTCAAAAAACGTGATGCTGTCCTTGTTGCTCATTACTATTGCGACCCTGAAGTACAAGAACTTGCCGAAAAAACAGGTGGATGCGTTTCTGACTCTTTAGAAATGGCCCGTTTTGGACGAGATCATGCAGCCTCTACACTGGTTGTGGCTGGGGTTAAGTTTATGGGAGAAACAGCAAAAATCCTGTCTCCTGAAAAAACAATTTTAATGCCGACACTTGAAGCAACCTGTTCACTCGACTTGGGTTGCCCAGTTGATGAGTTCACGGCATTTTGTGATCAGCACCCTGACCATACCGTAGTTGTTTATGCTAATACATCGGCTGCTGTTAAAGCACGTGCAGATTGGGTCGTGACATCAAGCTGTGCGGTTGAAATTGTTGAGCATCTAGACAGCTTAGGTGAAAAAATTATTTGGGCACCAGATCAGCACTTAGGTCGCTATATTCAGAAGAAAACTGGTGCAGATATGTTGCTTTGGGATGGCGCATGTATTGTGCATGAAGAATTCCGTGCGCGTGGTATTGCCAACATGAAAGCACTGTATCCAGACGCTGCTGTATTGGTACATCCTGAGTCACCAGAGTCAGTTGTAGAAATTGCAGACGCGGTAGGTAGTACGTCTCAACTCATTAAAGCTGCGCAGACTTTGCCAAACGAAAGACTCATTGTGGCAACAGACCGCGGTATTTTCTACAAAATGCAGCAAGCTGTACCCAATAAGATTTTAGTTGAAGCGCCAACAGCGGGTGAGGGGGCAACTTGTCGTTCATGTGCTCACTGTCCGTGGATGGCAATGAATGAACTTGACGGAATTTTAGAAGTTTTACAAAAAGGTGATCAGGAAATACACGTCGATCCAGCGCTTGCTGAACGTGCCAAAATGCCTTTAGATCGAATGTTAGCCTTTAGTGCATCGTTAAAACGTTAAAAAACCTCAAAATGCTTGTTAAATATACATTTGATAAGGATTTTTAACTTTTTTTGAGAATAGGTGTTGACGTCTGAGGGCGTCGCGCCTAGAATGCACACCGTACCGCACGATGTGCGATACAGCAAAAGCTGAGATAGATCGGAGCATAGCACAGCCTGGTAGTGCACCTGGTTTGGGACCAGGGGGTCGTAGGTTCGAATCCTACTGCTCCGACCACTTAAAATAATATTTTAAGATCGGCGAAGTATCGCATGATAAGCATCATCGGTTAAGCGCCTGTAGCTCAGTTGGATAGAGCATCCGCCTTCTAAGCGGATGGTCACAGGTTCGAATCCTGTCAGGCGCGCCATTTGGTAGCTTGGTACATAGAACTTATTTGATGGTGGATGTAGCTCAGTTGGTAGAGCCCTGGATTGTGATTCCAGTTGTCGCGGGTTCGAATCCCGTCATTCACCCCAATTTCGGAGCATAGCACAGCCTGGTAGTGCACCTGGTTTGGGACCAGGGGGTCGTAGGTTCGAATCCTACTGCTCCGACCATATTTAAAAGCGTTCAAGCTTTATAAAATATCCCAAATATTGAAAAGAATTTCTTCTTGTCTTATCGATAGAAGGAATTTTTTTGTTTTTATATATTTAAATTTTAATTCATACACACTCGAATATTTGAACTTATTTATATATTCTCTGTTCTCTGTTCTCTGTTCTCTGTTCTCTGTTCTCTGTTCTCTGTTCTCTGTTCTCTGTTCTCTGTTCTCTGTTCTCTGTTCTCTGTTCTCTGTTCTCTGTTCTCTGTTCTCTGTTCTCTGTTCTCTGTTCTCTGTTCTCTGTTCTCTGTTCTCTGTTCTCTGTTATTGATATTTCTGCCTTAACTCATCTTTTTCTTGTTCTGATAAAAATGCGATTTTAAGACCATTTTCTTGAGCTGTATAAATCTGCTCAGGGCTTAAACCTGCTAATGGGGCGGCAGTTAAATATTCATGCTGTATTTCAATGCCTTCTACAGCAGGGTCATCTGTATTAATGGTGGCAAGTACACCATGTTCTAAAAAAGTCTTTAATGGATGTTCTGCTAAAGAAGGCACTGTGTTGGTTTGAATATTTGAGGTGAGGCAAGATTCAATACCAATCTGGTGTTTAGCTAAATAATCTAAAAGTTTTAAATCTTGAACTGCTTTAACACCATGTCCAATTCGTTCAGCACCTAATTCTTCAATGGCTTGCCAAATACTTTCGGGACCAGCAGCTTCGCCTGCATGTACGGTAATGTGCCAACCTGCATCATGTGCTTTTTTAAAGTGATCAATAAATAAATTGCCCGGAAAACCAAGCTCATCTCCAGCGAGATCCAACGCTTTAATATCATTTTTATGGGCAAGTAGGGCATTTAATTCTTTTTCGCAGGCTTCTTGACCAAAAGTACGACTCATAATGCCGATTAAATTCGCTTTTACCCCGTAAGCTTGACTGCCTTCTTTTACACCAGCAATCACAGCTTCAACCACACCTTCGAGGGGGAGTTGATGTGTCATTCCCATATAACCCGGTGAAAAACGTAGCTCTACATAGTCTAGCCCTTGTTGTGCTGCATCTTGCATGTTTTCAAATGCAATACGCTTACAGGCATCTAAACTTGCTAATACTTTTACGCCCCAATCTAGCTTAGATAAAAAACTTAATAAGTCAGGTTGGTTATCCATTACTTGTACGTGTGGCCGTAAAGATTCAATGTCATAGGCAGGTAAATCCAAATTGTATTTTTGCCCCAACTCTAAAATGGTTTGAATGCGGATGTTGCCATCAAGATGACGGTGTATATCTGTAAGCGGGAGCGTTTTTGTAATCATAGACTTCTTCTTATCTGTTCGTATCAGTTCATCATGCCTGTTTAAGACTGCTGATAAAAGTTTGGATTTGCTATGTTTTTGTGAAAAGCGTTGAGTTGAGTTTTTTGAACTTACTATATTTGTATAAGTTTTAATTTTGATGACATTGTTCTGGCCTAAGAAGACAACACAGTCTGTGTAAGATACGAGCACCAAGATTTTTATTGTTTTTAATTTCGCTGAGCCTGTTTTTTGTTGACTCTTCAAGAGTGGATTGGCTGAAGAATGGTCATTGGTATTTTGGCTTTTACTTGTAAATATGAATAAAGGCTTGCTAAAGACCAAACTGATAAAGCGATTAATTTATCTGTAGAAATCTATTTCTGGCAAGTAAATGAAAAAGAAGAAATAGGAAGCACTCAAATGAAGTCGGTACTTTGTCATCAAGCAAAACTACAAGTGGTGGACCAACCAAAATTAACCCCTGCTAAAGGACAGGTTTTATTGGAAGTGGTGCGATGTGGGATCTGTGGCTCTGATTTGCATATGCAGCATCACTGCGACCACATGCATGATTTGGCTGCACGTGTAGGGTTTAATGGTTTAGCGAAGTCTACAGATCCGTTTGTACTAGGACATGAGTTCTGTGGCAAGGTTTTAGACTATGGTCCAAAAACACGTCATAAATTTAAAGCAGATACACTTGTTTGTGCAATGCCGCTTTTAAATGTAGATCAGCATGGTTACTTGTCTACAGGGCTTTCTCCAAATGCATCTGGTGGTTATGCCGAGCAAGTATTGGCTCAATCAAGCTTGATGTTTGAAGTACCCAACGGTCTAGATGCGGATAGTGCTGCAATGACTGAACCTATGGCGGTTGCATTACATGCTGTTCGCCGTAGCCGTGTGAAAACTGGTGAACCTGCGATTGTGATTGGCTGTGGCCCTGTCGGGCTAGGTGTCATATTAATGCTTAAAGCTGCGGGGGTTAAAACCGTGGTTGCCAGCGACTTTTCACCAAACCGCCGTAAGCTTGCCGAGCAATGCGGTGCCGATATTGTGGTAGATCCTAAAGAGACATCGCCATTTGCCAACTGGAAAGAGTTTGGTTTGCTTGGCAATGTTTCTGATGCAATTAACATGGGCATGGGGCTGTTTGATAAGTTGCAAGCGACTCGCTTACCGTGGTGGCATGGATGGCGCATGATTGATAAGTTAGGTGCTCTGCCAAAACGTCCTGTTATTTTTGAATGTGTGGGCGTACCGGGTGTTTTGCAGCAAATTATTGAAGGTGCACCTTTATTTTCCCGAATTGTTGGGGTGGGCGTCTGCATGCAAAGTGACAAAATCGAACCCGCACTTGCAATTAATAAAGAGTTAGAAATTCAGTTCGTGTTGGGCTATACACCGCTTGAGTTTAGAGATGCACTGCACATGATTGCAGAAGGGAAAGTGAACTGTTCACCACTGATTACGGGTGTTGTTGGCCTAGAAGGTGTAACTAATGCATTTGAAGCGTTACGTGATCCTGAACAGCATGCCAAAATCTTGATTGACCCGAAACGTAGCGGTTCAGATATTCAATTAATGAGTCATTAATTTCAAAGTCATTTATGCTTAACTAAAAGGTTGTGAACTTATCAATCACAATCTTTTTTTATGAGTATAGTTCGCGTTATTGGGCATAAATAAAGGCTATTGAGCTAATTCGTATTGGTCTTTAGTTGTTCTAGTTCTTGGTAAATCCACTCAACAAATTTTTGAATAGTCGGTGAGATGTCTTGGCTTGAGTGAATGAGGTAGTACTTTCGGCTGCCTTTTAATTTTTTATTGGAAACAATCACCAGTTCCTTTTTTTGTAGTTCAGACTCAATCAACATTTGTGGAATTAGAGCCATTCCCATGTCATGGCTAGCAGCAACAGCAAGCATTGAAAATAACTCATGGCGTTGTCCATCAAAAGGCTTCGGGTGTTGCATCTGATGAGTCAGAAACCATTCTTGCCAAATGCTAGGCCGAGTGGTTTGTTGCAGTAGAGGAATTTTCAGTAAATCTTCTGAGCTTAGATCATAGGTATTTTCATTGATCATAACCGCATCTGGAAAATACTTCTCGATCAGTCTTGGTGAGCAAACAGGTACAATTTCTTCATCCATTAAATAATGTGCTTGTATGCCGGGCCAGTGGTCAATTTGCTGCTGAGTACCTGCAAAAATAGCAGCGTCAAAAATATTGTCATTAAATAAAAAGGGCTTGGTACTGGTTTCTAAGTGAACCGTAATTTCAGGGTGTTTTTGATTTAAAAGATGAAGTTTGGGTAACAGCCAGCGCGTTGCAAAGGTAGGAACTACACCTAACTTTAATGTTCCACCTAAACCTTTATGAGAAATCACATCGGCCGTACATTTCTCTAGCCCTAACAAGTAGGGTTTAATGCTTTTAAAATATTGTTGTCCTGCAATGGTCAGTTCAACGCCATGCCGAGTACGTATAAAGAGTTCAACACCCAAGAAATCTTCTAACTGTTGAATTTGGCGAGAGACCGCGCTTTGGGTAATACATAACTCTTGCGCAGCATAGGTATAACTTAGATGTTTTGCTGCACTTTCAAAGCAAATTAGACCCTGAATGGACGGGATACTTCTTCGCATAAATAAATCCTTTTATTTGTCATCATATTTCAAAACAGCATATGACCTACATGCAGTTATCAAAGTTTAGTATAAAAATAAGCCATTTTTAATGAAATACAATGAATTAAATAGTTAAATTTAATACGTCTTGTTTTAAATATGCGTAAGTTGCATATCTGCATGAACATTTATCGTTTGATTACTGCATTTTTCACGCATAACATCGAGTTAAATAAAGAAGATCAAATCAAGCAGAGGATGCGATGAATCACATGGTGACAACAAAAAAAGCAAAAGTTCAATTTAACTGGCAAGACCCATTTTTAATTGAGCAACAGCTTACCGAAGATGAGCGCATGATTCGTGATGCTGCTCATGCCTATTGCCAAGAACGCCTGCAACCCCGTGTGCTTGAACAATTCCGTCATGAAACAACAGATCCATCTATTTTTCGTGAAATGGGAGAGCTTGGTTTACTGGGTCCAACTATTCCTGAGCAATATGGCGGCGCGGGTTTGAACTATGTGAGTTATGGTTTGGTTGCGCGTGAAATTGAATATGTTGACTCGGGCTACCGCTCTATGGCGAGTGTGCAAAGTTCATTGGTCATGGTTCCGATTCATGAATTTGGTACCGAAGAGCAAAAGCAAAAGTACTTACCTAAACTAGCTACGGGTGAATACATTGGCTGTTTTGGTTTGACTGAACCCGACCATGGTTCAGACCCGGGCAGTATGATTACCCGTGCTAAAAAAGTTGACGGTGGTTATCGTTTAAGTGGCGCAAAAATGTGGATTACCAATAGCCCAATTGCCGATGTATTTGTAGTCTGGGCAAAAGAAGTTTCTGCTGAAGGCAATGTTGGTGATATTCGCGGCTTTATTTTAGAAAAGGGCTGGGAAGGCCTATCTGCACCAGCAATTCATGGCAAGGTCGGTTTACGTGCCTCGATTACAGGTGAAATCGTAATGGATAACGTTTTTGTACCTGAAGAAAATGCGTTCCCTGAAGTTCGAGGTTTAAAAGGCCCATTTACCTGTCTAAATAGCGCCCGCTATGGTATTGCATGGGGTGCGATGGGTGCTGCCGAGTTCTGTTGGCATACAGCCCATCAATACACCATGGACCGTAAACAATTTGGTCGTCCATTGGCTGCAAATCAGTTGATTCAAAAGAAACTGGCAGATATGCAAACTGAAATTGCTTTGGGTTTGCAAGTAGCGTTACGTTTTGGCCGTATGAAAGATGAAGGTATTGCATCAGTTGAAGGTACATCTTTAATTAAGCGTAATAACTGTGGAAAGGCACTTGATATTGCTCGTATGGCGCGTGACATGATGGGTGGAAATGGGATTAGCGACGAGTTTGGCGTAGCACGTCATTTGGTCAATCTTGAAGTTGTGAATACCTATGAAGGCACACATGACGTTCATGCCTTGATTTTAGGTCGTGCACAAACAGGCATAGCCGCATTTAGTAACTAACTCATTTATTTTCAAAAATAGAGGGTGTTCTTTCGGGAGCACCTGTAGGGATTTTTACGCAAAAATTTATGGAAAATGACAAGATTCATCGTAAGGATACTCATGTGAAGATGTACCTCTGTGTACTTAAAAGTAAATGTAAGATGATGAAAAGTATAGAAGATTAAGTCATACAGAAAACATAAGTAAGCTATCGATGACTCATTTGGGAAAATGAGGAACTAAAGATGAACAATGACGTTCAAGTAATATCGAAAGAATTAAGAAATACATTTCCAAGTAACCTTGGAACATATGAAAAGATTGGACCAAATACATGGAAATGGGCGTTGTTATTTGCCTATTTTGCGATGGTGGTCGATGGCATCGATATTATGCTGCTGTCTTATAGCTTGACCAGTTTAAAGGCAGAGTTTGGTTTAAGTACCTTTCAAGCGGGTGCATTAGGTAGTGCTTCTTTGGCTGGGATGGGTATTGGCGGTATTTTGGGTGGTTGGGCATGTGACAAGTTTGGTCGTGTACGAACTATTGCCAACTCGGTGACTTTCTTTTCGGTAGCGACCTGTTTATTGGGCTTTACGCAAAGCTTCGAGCAATTTATGGTCTTACGTTTTATTGGTGCTTTGGGTATTGGAGCACTCTATATGGCTTGTAATACCTTAATGGCTGAATATGTACCAACTACTTACCGTACAACGGTCTTGGGTACATTACAGACAGGTCAAACCGTAGGTTATATTGCTGCGACGTTATTAGCTGGCGCAATTATTCCAGATCATGGCTGGCGCGTTTTATTCTTCCTGACCGTGGTGCCTGCTTTCGTAAATATTTTCCTACAACGATTTGTGCCAGAGCCAAAATCTTGGCAACTCACCAAAATTGAAAGCTTACAAGGCAACAGACAACCTAAAGAAAGAGTTGTGGCTGAAAAGCCGAAAAGTAGCAGTATCTACAAACAAATCTTTAATAACCTTAAGCACCGTAAAATGTTTTTGTTGTGGATGACCACAGCATTTTTCTTACAGTTTGGTTATTACGGCATTAACAACTGGATGCCAAGTTATTTAGAAACAGAAGTACATATGAACTTTAAAAACTTAACCAGTTATATGGTGGGTTCATATACTGCAATGATTCTAGGAAAAATTTTAGCGGGTTATCTTGCTGACAAATTTAACCGCCGTGCTGTTTTTGTGTTTGGAACAATTGCCAGCGCTGTGTTCTTGCCAATCATTATTTTCTTCAATACCCCTGACAATATTTTGTATTTATTAATCACTTTTGGCTTCTTATATGGCATTCCATACGGTGTGAACGCGACTTATATGGCTGAAAGTTTTTCAACCGATGTGCGCGGAACGGCTATTGGCGGGGCTTATAACATTGGTCGTGTCGGGGCAGCTATTGCACCAGCCACCATTGGTTTCTTGGCGTCGGGTGGTACGTTTACCATGGCCTTTATTGTGATGGGCGCTGCGTATTTTGTTGCGGGTGTATTGCCGGGCTTATTTATTAAAGATCGTCAGTACGATCCGCAAAAACAATCATAAACAATGACAGGGAGGTGCGTTAAGCACCTTCTAAAAAGATAAGGGTATCGTTATGGGTGCATTACAAGGAATTCGGGTTTTAGATTTAAGTCGTGTACTTGCAGGGCCTTGGTGTGGGCAAATCTTGGCAGACCTTGGCGCGGAAGTGATTAAAATTGAACGTCCTCGAGTCGGTGATGACACCCGTATGTGGGGCCCACCATGGATGCCCGATCACGACGGGAACATGACTCGTGAATCTGGCTATTTTCAGTGTACCAACCGCAATAAATATTCGGTTGCGGTAGACATTACCACACCAGAAGGTCAGGCCTTAATTTATGAAATTGCCAAGACTGCCGACGTGGTAATTGAAAATTATAAGACAGGATCTTTGGCTAAATATGGTTTGGATTATGCTTCCTTAAATGAGTTGAACCCAAATATTGTTTATTGCTCGATTACCGGTTTTGGGCAAGATGGTCCACGTGCAGAAGAGCCCGGCTATGATTTTATTATTCAGGGTATGTCAGGCTTAATGAGCATTACTGGTGAGCCTGATGATGTGGCTGGGGGTGGTGCACAAAAGGTTGGAGTGGCTGTTGTCGATATTCAAACGGGATTGTATTCCACCATTGCCATTCAGGCCGCATTGATTGCACGCTCACACACTGGCCGCGGTCAGTATATTGATATGTCCTTACTTGATGTACAGGTCGCGGCACTGGCAAATCAGGGAATGAACTATTTAGCTTCGGGTAAAGCACCACAACGCATGGGCAATCAACATCCAAGTATTGTGCCGTATCAAACTTTTAAGGCTAAAGATAAAGAATTTATTATTGCTTGTGGTAATGACAAACAGTTTAAAGATTTGTGTATTGCGATTGGTTATCCAGAGTTACTCGAAAATGAAAATTTTGTGCGTAATCAGGACCGCGTCAAATATCGAGATGAACTGATTCCTTTATTGTCCGAGCACTTTTTGCAAAAGACTGCTAAAGAATGGGTTGATATGATTCATGCGTTAAAAGTACCCGTAGGTGTTATCAACTCTATTGAAGATGCTTTGGCTGAACCACAAATCGTACATCGCAACTTGGTGGTGAATATTCCTCATCGTTTAAATGAAAACTTCCAAACCATTGGCTCACCAATTAAGCTGTCTGATACTCCAGTTGAATATCATCATGCACCGCCAGAGTTGGGTGAACATACTGCTCGAATCTTATCGAGATTTAAAACAGCAGAGGAGCTGGCTACGTTAAAAGAGAAAGGCATTATTGATGGGAAAATTGCTTAAGCTATTGCCGCTTTTAATGTGATTCAATTTAAATGAAAACTGTGATTCGCAATAAATCACAGTTTCTCATTAGAAAATAAGACTCTTAATATTTAAAAATAAGCGGCAGCTCTGGTCGGAAATCATGAATCATTCCTTGAGGTTCATGATCAAAACTAATTTCCATTAAGTGTTCCGATCCATCAGTCACTTCAAAATCATCAAGTGTATTGAACAGTAGCGAAGTAGGATGCTTTTCAAGGTTTGGAATAGAAACCTTAATCGCGGTGATTTCTGATAAATCTTTGCTATGCACAAGTGGTTGTTGTTTGTCTTTTACAGCAAGGTCTGGTCGTGAAGCAAATGAAAGGAAGAACCACATTGGCTCAGATACAACAGAGTCTTTGGCAACATTTACTTCTAAGCTGGCTGGTAAATAGCTTGGCTTGTAAACCCAATTAGGAAATTTTGCGCCGTTATCATCTTTATTTTTAGGTCTAAAGCAAATTCCAAAAGGGGATGCGATATTATCTTGAGCACTGAGTCGTTCAAAAAGCAGAGTTGGTTTGGTGAGATCGCTTGAGGCTTCTTCGGGGTTATTTAAAAAGATTAATTCGATAAAGCTATTTTTAAAGAAAAATCGTCTGTTTTCGGTACCTTGACCGGGATGCTTATTGGATGAACCTTCTGTTAGACCGAATTTTTTTAAAGTTTCAGCTTCGGGAGCGCCTGATTGTACACAAATAAAAATATGGTCCACTTCCATTTTAAGTTCTCATGCTAATGTTGATGAATATTAAATAATTGATTAATAGAGTTTTTCATGTTTGTCGCAAGTGTTTCATCGAAACCATCGACTAAAAAGCGGCTAATTAGCCCTTCAATCACCGTATAGATCAGCTCAGATAAAGCTTCACCATTGGGTATATTGCAGTTTTGTGCAATCAATACTTTAATCCATTGTTTATGGGCTTTAGAAATAGAAATAATGTCTTGATCATCTTGGTTAGATTCAGCGACAGCTCTTACAAATAAACAGCCCTTAAAAAAATCTTGTCTAAACCAGTTGGTATGCCAATCCAGAATCTTATTGATGGCCTCTAACCCTGTTGCATCTCCCACATAGCCCAAAAGGCTTTGCTTGAATCGCTCATCACGTGCAACGAGCACAGACTTAACCAGTTGATTTTTATTTTTATAGTACGTGTACATGGTGGTTTTAGAGCAGCCAGATTCATCGCGAATCAGGTCAACGCCAACCCCGACAAAACTATTTTCATTAAATAACTTCTCGGCTGTATCTAATATTTTTAAGGCAGATTTTGACATATGTCTTTTCCAAAAAATAAAATAGTACAGATCTGTACTATTTGGAATTTTATCTATATGCTTTTTAAAAAGCAATGTCTGTTGAAGGAATAAAACCATGTTCTCGATCTTTTATGGCAAAGAAAAACTGGCTCCGTCGCCCACTAAAGTTGATGTCTTAAGAAGCCTTGTTGGGGGGACGCTCAGTATTTTTATACTGTTGTGGTTGAGTAAGCTCACACACAATATCTTTATCATGGCCCCGTTTGGTGCAACCTGTGTATTGCTCTATACCGTGTCGCAGTCACCTTTGGCACAGCCCAGAAATATTATATTTGGGCATCTTATCTCGGCTTTTGTGGGTTTGTTTTTTCTAAAATTTGTCGGTGTTTCCATTTTTACAATTGCTTTTTCAGTGGGCTGTGCAATTGCGCTCATGCAGGTTTTTAAATGCGTTCATCCACCTGCTGGGGCCAATCCTTTAGTTATTTTGCTTACCGCAAGCAGCATACATTACGAGTGGAGTTTCTTAATTTTCCCTGTTTTGGTCGGTGCAGTGTCTTTAGTTTTAGTGGCGATGCTCATTAATAATATTAAAGCGAGTACGAAATGGCCGATGTATGGCTTAGGAATTTTAAATAGTAAAAAGTAGGGACGGTATGAAATGTTTTGAGCTTAAAAATAATAAAAGTATTCACTATGCCAAGATAGTGAATACTTTTGAATGAAATTATGACTTCTTAGAAATACGTTCTTCGATGGCAAATTTGAGTAAAGAAGCACTGCGGTAAAAACCATGTGCGAACTTTCCAAATGGCATGGTAATAAAGAATGTCATGACTGTGGCTAAATGGAAAATCAGTAAAAGTGCCATGTAAGGGGTATTGCGAAATGCCATGAGTGCTAACCCTGAAGCGCTAACGATAAGTAGAAGGAAAATAAAGCCTCGATCTACAGGTTTTTGCTCACGGTCACCATGCAACGGATGACGTTTAAGATTTAAATAGAGCAGGCCAGATGGTCCAACAACTAAGCCAATTCCACCCAAAGTGCCTAAAATCACAGGTAAGCTTAGGTAAGGATAAGGTGCGTGTAGGTCAAGAAAATAGTGATATAAAGTCGCTACACCCGTAGCTGCAAAGCAGAGCATAAAGCCATAAAACGTCAGATGATGGAACACTCGGCGGATTTGTGTGTAACGGTCATCTTGCTCATTACAGCCTTTACCATGACCGCCATCTAAATATTTAAGCGTTAATACATTTTGAGTGGCTTGAACCAGATCGGGTTTCTCAACTTTGCCATGAATGACTTTAGAGGTTTGTCGCCAGAATTTGCTAATTCCAATGCCGAGCAAAACAACCGCAACTGTAAAGGTCGCTCCAAATAATAGAGCTAAAAAGTTATGCGGGAAAATCGCATAGAAATTACCTTGGTAACCTGCAAATAAGTCAGTGCCTTTCCACCACACTACGGCTAACATGCAAAAAAAGAAAATAAGGGTTAACACCGAGACAAAAGGAATACCTACAGACTTATAAAGTCGACCTAAAGGCTGAGGGGTCGCAAATTCTTGGTAAGTTTCTAAACGTACTTGCGCCATCGCTTTAGGAATGTTTACGCCAAACTCATGCGGTGGGGCATATTGGCAAGCGTGTAAACACGCACCACAGTTATGGCACAGGTTTGCAAGGTAATGAATATCGGCTTGGTTAAACTCAAGACGTTTGGTCATCGCCGCAAAAACAGCGCAAAATGACTCACAGTAGCGACAAGCATTACAAATCTGTAGGACTCTTTGGACTTCTTGCTCGTGGTCTGAGAGCTGAACAACTGGAATTAGGGCTTTGCTATTAGCATTCATGTTCAACTCCTTGTGAAAGTGCATAGCGGGCGGCATTTTTTCCGGCAATTCGCCCAAATGTCGTTCCGATCGACATACCAACGCCCGCGGTATAACCCTGACCAAGTACGTTACCTGCCATCATTTCACCTGCGACAAACAGGTTGCGGCTTGGCTTATTGTTAAAACGTACAGCAGCATCATCTTCGACTTTTAAACCTAAATAGGTAAAGGTAATGCCGGGTTTAAGGGCATAGGCATAGAAGGGTGGCTGGTCGAGAGGAACGGCCCAATGAGTTTTGTTGGGAACAATATTTTCGGTGGTGCAGTCATCTAAAACAGTATGGTTAAAGGTGCCTTGCACACAGGCTTGATTAAATTCTTCTACGGTATGGCATAAGGTTTTGGCATCTAGCCCGATTTTTTCGGCTAACTCTTGAATGCTATTTGCTTTTACACCAGCAAATACAGGGGGCATAAAACGACCAATGGCTTTTGAATCAATAATCGAATAAGCAATTTGCTGGGGTTGTTTAGCAACAAGGCGGCCCCAAATCGCATAACGTTTTGGCCAGAAGTCTTCGCCTTCATCATAAAAACGTTCAGCTTTGTTATTGACCACAATTCCCAAGGAAACGCAGTCAATACGAGTACAAATACCACCGTCATATAAGGGTGCGCGTGCATCTACGGCGACACAGTGCGATTGTGATGGATCACCAATAATATCGGCGCCTTGATCTATCATAAATTTAAGCAAGTTGCCTTGATTAAAGCGGGTACCACGAATAATGAAATTATCGGCAGGCCATTCACCGTTTTCATTTTGTCCCCATGCTTCTCTTAACCATTCCAGATTTGACTCAAAACCACCTGCAGCCAATACACAGCTTTTCGCTTTAAACACACGGCCATCTTCCGCAATTGCAGCTTCAAAATGTCCTTGGTTTAACTTTAGGTCTTTAATTTTTGTGTTGTATAAAATCTCAATACCAAGTTCTTGGGCACTTCGGTAATACGCATTAATGAGGGCTTTACCGCCACCCATAAAAAATGCGTTGGTACGTGCAACATGCAAAGCACCCGATAGTGGTGGCTGAAAATTCACACCATGTTTACGCATCCAGTCACGGCAGGTCGCCGTGCTACGAATGACGAGACGAGCTAAGTGCTCATTGGTTTTGCCCGCAGTCACTTTAAGTAGGTCTTGCCAATATTCTTCTTCGGGGTAGGTATCGACCAATACGTCTTGAGGAGCATCATGCATGCAGCGAAGGTTACGAGTGTGTTGTGAGTTACCACCACGCCACTCTTTAGGCGCTGCTTCTATGACCAGCACAGAAGCGCCACTTTCTTTTGCCGTGAGCGCGGCACACAGTGCGGCATTCCCACCACCAATTACAATCACATCATGCATGGATTTCTCCCTTTCTCAGCTAGGGCTAATGTAGCTTTAAAAGGAAAGATGAAGTGAGAAGCTAGGCTTGAATGGGTGTTTAGTAAAAATAAACACTAATAGCTTAAGTGTTTATGAGTTCCGCACCGGGCCAGCGTTTTTCATTAATCAAGTTTGCTACACAGGCACGAATCACTACCTTCGTGGCTAAGGTGGCAGGCGAGAGTTCTTCTTCAGAAAGGCTAATTAAATAGTTAATGCGTTCAATGGCAGGTTCTACAACACGCAGTAAACAGAGGTCTTGCCTTGAGTTTAATGATGCACCCGCAGGTTGGATGGTTGCCATTTCGAGTTGGTTAATGCTTTCCATTAACAAATGCAGCCCATCAATTTCATATGCCACTTTAAGCTGATGAATTTTCTGTTCGAGCAACAAGCGCAGTCCATGTCGTTGACTTGGTAAAATCAGAGGGAGTTCTTTAAGCTGTGAATGATTAATGGTCTGAGTGTCGATACAGCTTTCAAGTCCGTACTGACTCAGCACTTCTTTAGGCGAGATTAAAAACATCTGTTCTTTGACTAAAGGCTGTATGGCCCACTGTGGGTCAACATCATCACTAAAGACGATGGCAACATCGAGTTGCCTTGCATTAACTAAAGCTTTTAAGTCACCCGATAAGCCCTCGATTAAACGGACTTTAATGTCGGTGTAACGATTTCTCATGAGTTTTAAAAAGTGCGTGCCAATAACTGCTGCAACACTCGGCGAAAAACCGACGGTGACGTGGCCACTTAAACGTGAAGAATGCGCAGAGTCTACGGCATGGTCTAGGTGTCTAAGTGCCAGTTGCACTTGTTGAAAAAAAGCTAAGCCCGCAGGGGTGGGAACCGTACCCAAAGCGGTACGTTGTAAAAGGCGAATAGAAAGCTCGCTTTCTAATTTTGAGATTTGCTGGCTTAATGCAGAAGTTCCAATATCGAGATTTTTTGCAGCTTTACCCAAGCTTCCTGACTCGATCACTGCAATAAAATACTTTAATTGTTTCAGTTCCACGGCAAATACTACATTAACCCTTATGGATTAATTCTACACTGGTTTGTCGCTATAGTTTTTACTCTATTGCTTTGAGTAAACTGGCAATAGAGTAAAGGCAACATCACCTCAAGATGTTGCCTTTTAGAGCTTTTATTCTTTAACCTGCTCAAGACCCTGTTCTTCAATAATTTGTGTTGCTTGTGGCGATTTCACAAATTTAATTAACTCTTTTGCGACTTTTGCATGTTCCGAGTTTTTACCAATGCCTGCCGCAAATACCGTTACTTTTTGATACGGTGCAGGGATTGGGCCGACTAATTCAACTTGACCATATTTGCCTGTAAAAGGTTTGATTTCACTAATTTGCTGGAAACCAATATCAAACTGGCCTTCGGCGATACGTTTTGCAACGCGGTCACCCACTACTTTTTCTGCCTTACTTGAAATTACTTTGTACTCGACAGGCGGGAAGCTTGGGAAAACATCTTTTTCAAGATGCGTACCGCTCGCACTTGCTGAATAGCCGATGTGCTTGGCATTTAATAAAACTTTTTCAAATTTTTCTGCAGAACTGATATCTGGTTTTGGTGCACCTTTAGGCACAGCCATGCCAATGCTTGAATTCACTAATGCACTTTGTGAATTTGGGTCTACATAACCCTTTTCTGCGAGCTTGTTGAGTTCAGGAGCAGCCAAGACCACCACATCAAAACGTTCACCACGGTCAAGACGGTTTGGAATTGCAGTCGGTGATGCACCCATTGATGAACCAGATGAGAGATGCACGGTATGGCCTGTTTGTTTTTCAAATAATGGAATGAGTTTTTCCATAGATGAATAAAAACCACCTGAGCTAATTACTTCTATAGTGTCTGCGTTAGCAAGAGTTGAGCCTAAGCCAGCACTAGCTAGGCAAATGGTCATGAAGATAGGGGACTTTTTCATAATATCTCGCTTTAATGACAGGAGAACACAGTACGGAGACGTAAGATCTGCCGTACTGTTCATTAAAATTTCAGGTTAAATAGTTGTTGTTTTAAGCGCTAATTTTTGCAGGTTCAGCAATCGCATCAGTATTTTTCTGTTTAGAACCGCGGCATAGATACAAGCTTGAGATTAAGCTACAAACCGCAGCAAGCATGAGCCAGAAAGCAGGGGTGCTTGGGTTGCCTGTGTTTTCGACAAGGAAGGTACAAGCCATTGGTGTCATACCACCAAAAATAGCGGCTGCAAGGCTGAACGCTAAAGAGAAACCAACTGTACGTACACGTTTCGGCATCACTTCTGCAAGCGTTGCGACCATGGTTCCGTTGTACATACCAAAGAAGAACGAGAAGTAAGCAAGCGTAATTAGAAGGTTTGAGAAACTAATGTTGCTCACTAACCAACTTAAAACCGGATAACTTGTAAAGAGAGCAAGTGTGGTAATACCGACTAGTACTGGACGGCGACCAATTTTGTCTGAAAGCAAACCACCCATTGGTAACCAGAAGAAATTAGACAAACCAACAAACACTGTTGCTAAAAGGCTGTCTGTTACTGACATTTCTAAAGTACGTTTTGCATACACTGTGGTGTAAACCGTAATAAAGTAGAAAGTGGTGGTCGTCATTGCACTCATCATCATGCCTGCAAGTACGATGCGCCAGTTGCTCGCCAGTGTGCTAAAAATTTCTTTTGTTGAAGGATGGGTCTTTTGCGATTTAAAGTCTTCAGTTTCCTCTAAAGTACGACGGAACAAGAAGATTAAAGGAATAATCAAACAACCGATTAAGAACGGAATACGCCAGCCCCATTCACCTACTTGAGCCGTAGTTAAGATGGTGTTGAGCCAGTAGCCAAGTAATGCGGCAAACACAACAGCAACTTGTTGGCTGCCAGACTGCCAGCTTGTGATAAATCCTCGATTTTTATCCGTTGCAATCTCTGCTAGATAAATAGAAACACCGCCAGATTCAACACCTGCCGAGAAGCCTTGTAATAGACGTCCAATCACCACCAAAATCGGTGCAATAATACCTATGGTTTCATAACCTGGTACAAAGGTAATTAAGATGGTTCCGATGGCCATAAGACTTAAAGTAACAATAAGACCCTTACGTCGACCAACTCTGTCCACATAAGCGCCCAAGAAAATAGCGCCGAGAGGACGCATAAGAAAACCCGCAGCAAATACGGTAAATGTCATCATTAAAGAGACATATTCATTTTCAGAGTGGAAAAATTTTGCCGCGATATAAGTGGCATAGAAACCAAAAAGAAAAAAGTCGTACTGCTCTAAAAAGTTGCCACTCGTTACATTTAATATTTTTTTAAAAGTAGCCCTACGGTTATTCACGACATCCATTGGAGACCTCCTTGGCCTGACAAAATGGAAACATTCACGATTTTCGAGGCTGGACCTAAATTGATTCAATCAATAAATCTAAAGAGCAAATGGGTTAGAGATGAGATTTAGCGAGGTCCTTTGCAGAAAATGTGATGCCTTGTTTCCAGTTCAAACTACACATCTGTATTTTGATAAGCAGAAAACCACTTATCATTCGGACGAAAATGTAATCTCAAAAAGCAGGAGGGAGTGAGAGGGCAAAATTAATTAGGTATTTAATAAAATTAATGACTCTTTATAAAATAATTTCAGAACATGGCCAAATCTGGTTTTGAATCAAATCTTTCACGCAAGCCTTAATGGCTGACTTTGCGGCAAGTGCGGCAGGTGATAATTCTTCTTCGGCAAGGCTTACCAAGTAATTGATTCGTTCAACTTCAGGGTCTACTAACTTGAGTAATTGAAGCTTATGTTTGTACTCTTGTAGACAAGCGCTACCTGGGCGGACACTGGCAAGGTCGAGGTGAATTAGACTGTCCATAAGTAAGTGTAGGCCATCAATTTCATAGACGACGTTAAGCTGACCAATCTTGTGCTCAAGCAACTTTCTTAAGCTATGGCGCTGACGTGGTAGGACTAAAGGAAGGTCTCCAATTTGTTGAGACTGAATCACACCACTTTTGATGCAATCGGCAAGACCATATTCTTCTAGCACTTCTTTACGTGCCATTAAATACATTTGCTCGCGTACTAAGGGTTGAATCGACCACTGTTTATCAATTTCATTGGTAAAAATAATGGCGATATCGAGCTGACGCGAGTTAATAGATTGAATTAGATTGCCTGATAGCGTTTCCACAATCTCTAAACGAATGTCTGGGTAACGTTCAGACATTAGTTTCATTAAAGGAATACCAATCAAAGCAGTAATCGTCGGTGGAAAGCCAAGGCTGACATGTCCAGACAGTCGTGCAGAATGAGCAGCATCTACTGCGAAGTTCACTTGACGTAAAATAAGTTGAGAATGTTTTAAAAAGGCGAGACCTGCTGGAGTAGGGGTTACACCAAAGGCATTACGCTGTAATAGGCGAATGCTTAGCTCTTGTTCTAATTTACTAATTTGCTGGCTAATTGCTGAAGCACCCACATCAAGTTTTTGGGCAGCTTTACCAATACTACCTGCTTCAACCACAGTCAAAAAATACTTTATTTGTTTGATTTCCATAATAAATGTGTTCGCTCATCATCCTTGATTTAATTTGTACAGATATGAAGGATTGGGAAATCTATCATGCGCTTTAATATTAACAGCAATCCATAAAAAAGATCTTCAATTTGATATTCTAAAAACAATAAAACGATCTTTTTCAACTTTAATATTAAAATTTATTCTCTAACTTTTATTTATTATTACGATACATTTACCCTTAAATTTTTAGTCTTTTACATTCCCTATTCTTAGAATTTCAACCTATTTAATTTTACTAATGCCCCCTTTAATTTATTGGTATCACGATGTTTTCTTGATCTGTGCTTTAATCTTTTCAAATGAAAAAAGGAGCACATTAAATGCATGATGCATTAGAAAATATGATGGATTTTCAAATGATGAAGAAGAGTAACTGATTAAATAACTATTGGAAAAATATATGAGTATTTCGCTCATTTGATCACAAGGGAAGATTGGGTAAACAGGGTTATTGATTTGAACATTAAACGTTACCCATAGCATGGATATGCAAAAGACAACACAATGGATTATTTTTTACTATCTTATTGTTATTCATCAGTATTATTTAACCGTAGCATTTCAGGATATTTTTGCAAAGGTTTTAATTCTCATTATAGATCTGGTGATTGTCCTAACTTTCCCTCTCCTTAGCTATTTCTTTCAGTCGATTGATTCGTAATTTTTATAGTAACGCTGCATTACAGAAGTTCGCTGTGAAAAGCGCATTTCAAACATAAGACCAAAACTAAAAACCGATATGCATGATCGTGCCAAGGAGGTCGATTATGGAGATTGGTAAAAATCAAAATATGAATAGAGCAAACGTTATAAGGATGTATGTAACATGAAAAATTTAACTTTACTCGCATTAACATGCGTCAGTGTGACAATGGCTGGGTGTGGTTCAGGAAATGCTTCTAAAGAGGCGGGGCAGCCAAAACGTCCGGAATGTATAGCCCCAGCTAAGCCGGGTGGCGGGTTTGATATGACCTGTAAATTGATTCAATCTGGCTTTAAACAAACAGACCAGCTCAAAGATCCAATACGCGTAACCTATATGCCGGGTGGGGTAGGTGCCGTAGCCTATAACAAAATCGTAAACAGTGACCCTGCGAATAATAATGCCGTGGTTGCATTTTCCACTGGTTCACTTTTGAACTTAGCACAAGGAAAATTCGGACACTTCACTGAAAAAGATGTGAAATGGTTGTCTGGCGTCGCCGTCGATTATGGTCTGGTTTCGGTACATAAAGACTCACCATTGAAAAACCTTGATGACTTGATGAAAGCACTCAGAGAAAACCCAAAAGCACTTAGCTTTGGTGGTGCCGGAAGTGTGGGCGGTCAAGACTGGATGCAAACAGCAATGTTGGCAAAAAAAGCAGGTATTAGTCCTGCCGATTTAAGATTTGTTGCACTTGAAGGCGGTGGGGAAGTGCTGACTTCATTACTTGGGCAGCATATTCAAGTTGGGGTCGGCAATATTAGTGAAGTCAGTTCATACCTAGAGTCTGGTGATATTCGGGTATTGGCAGTTTTTGCTAACAAGCGTTTAGACGGAAAGTTCTCAAAATTACCTACTGCAAAAGAGCAAGGCTATGACATTGAGTGGCCGGTGATCCGTGGTTTCTATATGGGGCCAAAGGTCAGTGATGAAGCTTATGGTTGGTGGAAAAATGCCTTCGATAAAATGATGGCTAACCAGAAATTTAACGCAGTCCGTGAAAATCAGGATCTACTCCCATTTCAGCTGACAGGTGAAGAACTCAAAGCTTATGTTTATAAACAGACCGCGGAAATGCGGCAGTTATCGCAAGAATATAAATTATCACAATAACAAATCGGCTGGGTTGAGAAGCTATTTTTCAGCTCAGTTTTTTTCTGAGGATAGATGATGAAATCTGAACGGATTCTTACCGCCATTATTACGGTTTGTGGGTTATTTTTGTTGATTTATGCGAGCAATTTTGAAGCCCCAATTTCCTACGATCCAGTGGGCCCTAAAGCTTTTCCTATTTTATTAATGGGCTTAATTACAGCGAGTGCAGCGTATCTCACTATTCGACCAGCCATTATGTTTGAACCTGTGGAATTGGGATGGACAAAAAAATTAGTCGTTAAGTTAACGTTATGTGCGGTGGCTTTAACGTTGTATGCATTAGTTTTTGAATGGCTCGGCTTTATTGTTGCAACCATGTTGATGACCATTGCAGTGGGCAAACTTTTCCATGGCAAAACCATACCAGTTTTGGTGACAGGTTTGGTACTGAGCATGAGTACCTACTATATGTTTGACCGTTTCTTGGATGTGCCATTACCACTTGGATTTTTTGGTTAAGGATGACCCGCTATGGATGTATTAAGTTTTTTAATGATGGGGTTTGAGGTTGCCTTGCAGCCGCAGAATCTTTTAATTGCTTTGATTGGCGCATTTATTGGAACGATTGTTGGCTTATTACCGGGTTTAGGTCCAATTAATGGTGTGGCAATTTTATTGCCGTTTGCTTACGCTTTGGGTTTACCCGTAGATAGTGCCTTGATTTTATTGGCAGCAGTTTATTTGGGCTGTGAATATGGCGGACGTATTTCAGCGATTTTGTTAAACGTACCCGGAGATGCTGGAGCCATTATGACCACGTTAGATGGTTATCCATTGGCACAGCAAGGTAAGGCAGGAATTGCATTGTCTTTGTCATCGGTCAGTTCCTTTGTTGGAAGTACGGTTGCCTTTATTGGGATTGTGCTGTTTGCTCCTATATTGGCGAAATGGGCAATTGCGTTTGGTCCCGCTGAATATTTTGCTCTGATGGTCTTTGCAATTGTTTGTTTAACTGGTCTGGTTAGTACGCAGCCTTTTAAAACTTTAATTATGGCACTCATGGGCCTAGCACTTTCAACTGTAGGGATGGATGCAATTACAGGTGTATATCGCTTTACCTTTAACAGTGTGGGTTTAAGTGACGGAATTGCATTCACAACTTTGGTTATTGGCTTATTTAGTGTAAGCGAAATCCTATTAATGCTCGAACGTACGACAATTGGTCAAGTTGCTTTAAAACAAGGAAAGCGTTCTCTTTTTAATCTTAAAGAGTTCTTTTTCTCGTTGGTTGCTATTATCCGTAGTTCAGTGATTGGTTTCTTCTTGGGTATTCTTCCAGGAGCAGGTGCAACCGTTGCAAGTGCGATGGCCTATACCACTGAACGTAAAATGGCAAAGGATAGTAGCAAGTTTGGTAAAGGTGATTTACGTGGGCTTGCTGCACCAGAAAGTGCGAATAACGCAGCCGCTTGTGGTTCATTTGTACCCATGTTGACACTAGGTGTGCCGGGCTCGGGGACAACTGCGGTCATGATGGGTGCATTGCTTATGTACAACATCGCACCAGGTCCGCAGTTATTTGTTCAGCAACCTGTATTGGTGTGGTCGCTGATTGCATCGCTTATGGTGGGTAATATCATTCTGTTGGTATTGAACTTGCCATTGGTCGGCTTCTTTGCCCGCATGCTGAGTATTCCTAATTACATTCTGATCCCGATCATCGCAAGTGTGAGTTTTGTTGGTGTGTATGCTATTCATAGCAATATCTTTGACTTGCTGTTGTGTATGGGCTTAGGTGTATGTGGATATATTCTCAGAAAATTTGATTTTCCCTTAGCTCCACTGATTCTTGGTTTTGTACTTGGCGAATTAATGGAATCGAATCTGCGCCGTGCACTTTCAATTTCTCAAGGGGAACTTAATGTCTTATGGAGCAGTAACATTAGTATAGGACTTTGGATCATGTCAGGATTATTATTGATCTTGCCAATCGTTCGTAAATACTTGTTTATCAAAAAGCAACAAGCTTAATAGGACAGCAATAATAGTCAGCATTGGTTGGCTATTATTGCTCTGAATTATGGAAAAAATAAGCTCAAATCTCAAAGGATTAGCAATTGCTCTGGTCGGAGCTTTAATTGCCAAATATTTGCATATTCCCTTGCCTTGGTTGCTTGGACCTTTATTGACGGCCTTATTGTTTGGTAGTGTTGGTCATCCACTTGCCTGTGACCCCCAGTGGCGACGCATAGGGCAGGTCATTATTGGTATGGCTTTAGGCCTATACTTTTCACCAGCTTTGGTACAGGCAGTGGCAGCATATTGGGGCTTTATCCTCATAGGTTTGGCATGGTCACTTGTGTTGGGTACGTTGCTGGCTGGATTGCAATATCGAGTTAATGCCTTGGATTGGGCAACTGCATGGTTTTCTTCTGCGATTGGTAGCGCCAGTGAAATGGTGAATATTGCAGAACGATATCAAGCTCAAGTCGATAAAGTCGTTGCTGCCCATAGTTTGAGAATTGTGATTTTGGTTGTGCTGGTTCCAATTTTTATGGAGCTTTATTTTCATGTCGAATGGACTGGTTTAAAGATACCAGTGTCGGATCAATTTAGCTTTTTTCAGGTTGTATTGCTGTTTTGTCTGGCTCTGTTTGTGGGTAAGGTTTTTCAATTTTTTAATCTTTTGAATGCTTGGATTTTGGGGCCACTCGCCATTATTGGGTTATTGTCATTTTGTGGAATACTTCAGATGAAATTGCCTGAATGGTTTACTGCCTTTGGTCAAGTCTGTATTGGCTGGTCATTAGGTAGCAAATTTCCATTTAGCTTTTTAAGGAAAAATAAAAAATTTATTGGAATCACACTGATATTCAATCTACTGGCTTTAGCGTTATCGATCAGCGTTGCTTTATTACTGGTTAATTTAAGTCATACAGAAAAACAAATCTTGATTTTAGGGCTTTCACCCGGAGGCATCGCAGAAATGTCACTGATGGCTAAAGCTCTCGGACTCGCAGTACCCATCGTCGTTTCCTTTCAACTCTCAAGATTAATTTTCGTCATTCTCACTACACGCTTTTTTTATCAATACAGTCTGCAATTGTTTTTTAAATCTAAAAAGTAAGTAAGACATTTTTAAAGAGCTGAAAAGCGATTTAAGGGGGGGGACTATATCTACAATTTTTGTAAATGGATGAACAGCACGCTTTTTTGAAATAAAACAAAGGAATGCAAAATGAAATTTAACTCACCTAAGACAGTACTAATCGTTAGCTTGACGACGATTACTACATTTACCCATGCCAATCAGAGCAGTGAACTTGAACAGTTACGTGCAGAAGTGAATGAACTCCGACAAATGCTTCAGGCTCAGCAAGCAATACCTGCAAATAGCGTACAGGTCCCACACGTACCTACGGCAAGTGTTATCACGCCGCGTGAAAAAAATACTCAAGCTATATTCAAATGGCAAACAAAATCAGGTGCCAATGTTAATTTGTATGGCTTTGTTCGTGCTGATACTGCCTATCAGTTTGAAGGTGCGAAAGGTATGTTTAACCGCATTAATGGTGTGTTACTAGATGGTGATCCTGATAAAAAATCGACTGAAGATCGCTTGGATTCGACCGTCAATGCCTCTCGTATTGGTTTAGATTTTAATACTCCTGTAGGGGAAAAGACGTTAAAAGGGAAAATTGAAATAGATTTTCGTGGTGGGACAAATAAAGACAATGCCCGTCTGCGATATGTGTATTTAAACTATGATAGATGGTTGATTGGTCAAACGACGTCTACTTTTCTTTCAACTGAAACAGCACCAGAAATGCTAGATTCAAATACCGCATTAGGTGGAGGTACTAATCGTAATCCAATGGTGCGTTATTCTGGGCCAATTAATGCATCAACCTCTTATTTCTTAAGCTTAGAAAAAGGCAATGACGAGAACCGTCTGCCTTTACTGGCAAGTAAATTGAAATATGAATTTGCTACAGACAAAGGTGTAATGACCGCACGTGGTTTAGTTCAGGAAGTCCGTCTACGCAATGAAAATGATGAAACTAAAACGGGATGGGGTGCCGCATTAGGTCTTCGCTATAAAATCACGCCATCCTTATTATTTAATAGCAACTATTCGCATGTTTCTGGAGACAATAAGTTATTACTGGCAACTTCAGATAATGTCCGTCATATCCAAAACGGAGATGATGTCGAATTAATTGATTTTGATGCATTTCAATTGGGCCTTACTTATCAATTTAATGAAAAGCTAAGGGGCACAATGGGTCATGGTGCATTGATCTATGAAGATAAAGACCTAATAACAAAAGATGCCAATAAAAAGTTACAACAGAGTTGGGCGAATCTGATGTTTAAACCCAATAAACCACTAACTTTTGGGGTTGAATATGTTTATGGTGAGCGTAACACTGTCAGCCAGCAAGTAGGAAAAGATAAGCGTATAGAGATGATGGCGAAATATGAATTTTAGATGAGCGCTTATAGGGTTAAGTCATGTAATGTCTTAATCTATTGAACAAAATAAGCTAAAGCGATGCTCTGTATTTATTATCGCTTTAGCAATCAAGTGCCTCTACTGAAACTTAGTAAAAAGCAGAATCACACCTAAGACACATAAGATTGAACCAATCACCTTATTAATCTGTACTTGCTTGGCTAACATTTTCTGTCTCAACAGCATGGATGAAAACAGCACAGCTACCAGTGAAAACCATACAAAATGGGCAAAAGACATAAAAAAGCCATAAGCCAAAAGAATGGTTTTAGGCGTGGTTAAACTCACAATTTGCGTATAGGTACTAATCACAAATAGCGTGGTTTTAGGGTTGAGGGCATTAGTAAAAAAGCCGTATTTTATGGCTTGAAAAGTACCTATAGTGGTTAAAGCAGCAGTGTCTAAAACAGGTTTTTGAGTAAAGGTTTTATAGCCAATATAAATCAAATAAAGCGCGCCAATATACTTAACAATATTCAAAATTTGTGGCGTATATGTCATCACGAAGGCAACTGCGACTAGGGTATAGGTCACATGCACCAACACGCCAAGCGATATTCCAAGTGAAGTAAACACACCTATTTTTCTGCCGTACAAGTAACTATTTTTCGTAACGATCGCGAAGTCAGCGCCGGGACTAACCACCGCCAAAATCGTAATGAGAATAACCGCAATGAACTCTGCCATTATCTTGTACCCTCGCTGAAAAAGAGGGAATTCATCTGTACTTTTTGGAATATGTGTAAGAGGGTGAAAACGCTACTTAAAATTGCTCTTCTTTTTGTAAGAGATGTTGGGGATTTAGGTTTGCGAAGATAGATATCGATATTCAATATGTTTTTCATCATCTAAAATGGGGTTTAATAAAGATGATTTTTATTTTGAACAGAAACCTAAAAATAAAAATCGATAAAAACGACTACACATTTATGAGTTTTTGGAATGATCGAAAGAATATCGCTGAATTCACTAAAATTTTTCTATTTTGTGGCGAAGTATGGCAGTGTGACTTTAGCTGCAAAGAAATTATTTGTGACGCAAAGTGCGGTTAGTAAACAGATTTATAATTTAGAAGAAGCTTTAAATACGACTTTGTTTGACCGAAAAAACAAAACACTTGTGATGACGGAGCAGGGTGAAATTTTACTGAGTTGTTGCCATCAGGTTTTTGGTCAACTCGATGAATGTTTAATACAGCTAAGCCAACCTAAAACTCATAACAAGCAACTGGTTTTGTCGTGTGAACCGACGCTTTCAATGAAATGGCTCATACCGCGGTTATCAAAATTTAAAAAGCTCGGTCATGATTTTGAAGTTGTGTTACTCACAGCAGGCGGCGTGGTCGATTTTGAAAAAGATAATATTGATATCGCAATTCGCCGAAATGACTTTGATTGGGGAGAGCATATCTATAGCGAAAAGATTGCCGATGAATATATCGCTCTAGTTCAAGCAACCAAGCCATCGGAAACCAACGACGTACTCATTTCGACTTCTAGACCAAATTTTTTCAAAAACATGAGCCGCATTGTTGAGTTAAAGCAGAGTTTAAAAAGCTACGCTAAAGTTGAACTCGAACATTTTTATCTATGTTTAGAAGGCTGTTTAGCGGGACTTGGCGCAACGGTCATCTCAATTTATATGATTGAAAAAGAGCTTGAGTGGAACTTACTGAAAAAAATTTCACCTGTTGTGCAAGATAATTCAGCCTATTTTTTACTTTCTCATAGTGCTTTTGAGGAAGATTCACGCAAAACCATATTTTTAGAATGGCTAAAAGCAGAGATGAATGAAAGTCAGCACACATTACTTTAGGTTGATTCTTTTTAACTTGAATTTTCCTTGTTAAATATTTGAAACTAATAATAAATATTTAAAATGATTAAAGCACTGCTTGAGCGCCGTATATTGAATTTCTGCTGTCTAAAATTCCCGAAGATGAAAAAAATTTAACTTCATACTTATTTATTAAACCCTAAACATGAATTTCACTCAGTTTGTAATGAGACTAAATCATTTTTATTCATGTTGTGATTGCGGTATAAATCTATTCATGCTCTGAAGCGCTCCAGTAATTCACTTTGATAAGACCATAAGGCACAAATCTGACAAGTCTGGAAAGTTTAAAAAGAGCAAAAAGTTTTTATTTAGGTTTTATCTCAGAAATTAGGGTACTGATCACAATGAGTAAAGAGTTTACATTTACGATTAAGAGTATTTGTTTCGATGAGAACTATCGTCCAGCAGACAATACACGTATTACAACCAACTTTGCTAACTTGGCAAGAGGGATGAGCCGCGAAGAGAATTTGCGCAATACATTGCAGATGATCGACAATCGTTTCAATGCCTTAGCTCATTGGGACAACCCTAAAGGCGACCGCTATGGCGTTGAACTCGAAATCATTTCAGTTGAAATGAACATTGATGCCGAAAACCGTACCAGCGGGCTTCCTTTAATCGAAATATTGAAAACCAATATTGTTGATAAGAAAACCAATGAACGCATCGAAGGTATTGTAGGCAACAACTTCTCGTCTTATGTACGTGACTATGACTTTAGTGTGCTGTTGTTAGACCACAACAAAAATAAGTCGACTTTTAGCACGCCAGAAAAGTTTGGTGAATTGCACGGTAACTTGTTTAAGAGCTTTATTAACTCTGAAACTTACAAAGCCAACTTTAAAAAGGCGCCTGTGATTTGCTTAAGCGTTTCGACGACTAAAGAGTACCACCGTACTGAAAACGAACATCCAGTTTTAGGTGTTGAGTACAAGCAAGAAGACTATTCACTCACTGATGAATATTTCCAAAAAATGGGCTTAAAAGTTCGCTACTTCATGCCGCCAAATAGCGTTGCGCCGTTAGCGTTCTATTTTACAGGCGATTTGTTGAGTGATTACACCAACCTTGAGTTGATTAGTACGATTAGTACGATGGAAACATTCCAAAAGATTTACCGTCCTGAAATTTACAACGCAAATTCAGTGGCTGGAAAATCTTATCAACCAAGCTTGAAACACGAAGATTATTCACTTACTCGAATTGTGTATGACCGTGAAGAACGTAGCCGTTTGGCTATTGAGCAGGGGAAGTTTGTTGAAGAGCAATTTATCAAACCATTCCAAGCGATTCTTGAGCAGTGGTCTGCTAATTACGCTCCTAATTAATCAACATACGGGTCATTGATCATGAAAAAATTATTACCAACTTCAACTGCTGGCAGCTTACCAAAACCGTCTTGGCTTGCAGAACCTGAAAAGCTTTGGTCACCTTGGAAACTTGAAAACGAAGGCTTAGCCGAAGGTAAAAAAGATGCGTTACGTTTAGCGTTGCACGAACAACAACTTGCTGGCATCGATATTGTGAGCGATGGCGAACAAACCCGCCAACACTTTGTAACCACGTTTATTGAACACTTAAATGGCGTAGATTTTGAGAAGCGCGAAACAGTTCGTATTCGTGACCGTTACGATGCAAGCGTACCATCTGTGGTAGGTGCGGTGTCTCGTCAAAAGCCTGTGTTTGTTGAAGATGCGAAGTTTTTACGTCAGCAAACCAATCAACCAATTAAATGGGCATTACCTGGCCCAATGACCATGATTGATACGCTTTACGATGGTCACTACAAGAGCCGTGAAAAACTTGCTTGGGAATTTGCAAAAATCTTAAACCAAGAAGCGCGTGAGTTAGAAGCTGCTGGTGTAGACATTATTCAGTTTGACGAACCTGCATTTAACGTATTCTTTGATGAAGTAAATGACTGGGGCATCGCGACTTTAGAGCGTGCAATTGAAGGTCTAAAATGTGAAACTGCGGTCCACATTTGCTACGGTTACGGCATTAAAGCCAACACTGATTGGAAAAAGACACTTGGTTCAGAATGGCGCCAGTACGAAGAAGCTTTCCCGAAACTTCAAACGTCTAACATTGATATCATCTCGTTAGAATGTCACAACTCACATGTGCCTATCGATTTACTCGAACTCATTCGCGGTAAAAAAGTAATGGTCGGTGCAATTGATGTTGCATCTAACCAGATTGAAACACCAGAAGAAGTGGCTAACACACTACGTAAAGCGCTTCAGTTTGTAGATGCTGACAAGCTTTACCCTTGCACAAACTGCGGCATGGCGCCTCTTTCTCGTGAAGTGGCACGCGGCAAGTTAAATGCTTTAAGTGCAGGTGCAGAAATCGTTCGCCGAGAACTGACTGGTTATGATCTTACTGCTTAATATTTACCAATAAGTGGTATAAAGGGTTACTTTTTTGATGGCAGTTGATAATCAAACAAGTAACCCTCATTTTACTTACTACATGTCGCTCTAATTAGATCGCATGTCGATAGTACCTTCCTGATGGAGTTGGGCGGTATAGCAAAAACACAGGACAAGGTACGGTTCAATTTAGGAATAATGTCATGGTTCAAGCAACAGACTTTAGAAATGCAATGTCTTTACTCACAAGTGCAGTTAGTGTTGTGACTACGGCAGGCATGTCTGGCCGTTTTGGATTTACTGCCTCTGCTGTTTGTAGTGTGACTGACACACCTCCGACATTATTGGTGTGTATGAACCAATCTGCGAGTTCACATGCACATTTCCTAGATAACAAAATCTTAACTGTGAATGTTTTAGGCGCGCACCACGAACATATTTCAAAAGCATTTTCATCTAAACTCACACCAGAAGAGCGCTTTAAACATGGCGCATGGATTGAGTTAGAAACGGGTTCACCTGTGTTGGATGATGCTTTGGTGAGTTTCGATTGTGAGATTGAGCAAATTCAACAAGTCGGTACACACACAATTTTTATATGTCCAATCGTAGCAATTAAACAAAGCCAACATGACCAAAGTTTGGTTTATTTTAACCGTGCTTATCACCAAGTGGGACAGACCGAGATTGTCTAAACCCACGCGCTTAGTTGTTTCTGCAATAGCGAAATGAGGGCCTAGGAACAAGCCTATTTACAAGTTATTTCACCGAGTTCAGGCTCTCGGATTTCTAGCTTATTGTTCTGTTCTACTACACAAATACGTGTATCGAAAGTTTTGTATATATCCAAAGTAATGTCATAAGCCACATTCTTTTCAAACTCCTTTAGAGGAATTTTTACACAATCCTTTTCTTCTATAGGCAGAGGGGCGTTTAAATATTCTTTCTCATAAGAACTTTTAAATCCGTTTTGGTAGTCCACTTTCCCCATAAAAATCAAAAATTTCTTATCAAAAGAATAATTTGTTTTTTTAGGGTTATTGGTAAAGGCACATACATAATCTTGATGTAGCGTAACTTCTAATGGAAGAGGGCCTTGGCTACAGCCATTTAACAAACACCCAGTTGTTAATATTAAAATGGACTTTGAAGATAGTCTTATCATTTATGTTCTCGTAAAGTTCTAAAAAATATTCCAAATCAAAAAGTAAAATTCATGTGGTTTAGCTTACCGTATCTGACTCTTTTTAAAAAATAAATAAATACAATTAAATATAATATCTAAAATAATAATTAAGTTAATCTAATGAAAAACAATAAGAAATTTAAACACTTGTCATAAAAGCTACATTGACACCTCTAAACTCTCAGATTATGCTTTGCGTGCTGGCCACATTGCCAGCCGGCTTTGACAGGCCGCGCTCAAGAACATTGAAAAAATTCATTTTTTTGATGTAGACTCACTCGTCCCCCTTTTTGTAGCGGTAGGACGGAAGGGGGACACCTTCGGGTGTGCTGGGTCTTGAGCCAGTCTGTCAACCCTCTTTCGTTCTGCCACCATAATTCCAAATGAATGCTTTGGCAGAACTCCCAAAATCAGGAGTTGGCTATGCACATCCATTATTTCTTGGCAGTGGCTGCCAAAAGTTATAACGACACAACTTAAAAATTTAAAGCAGCTTGAACGCCATAAGGTTTTCAGGCCTTCGTCATTTTTACTTAAAACTTAGCAAAACAAAACTTGAGATGTGCCAAGCACCGTCTTACGGCTTTGCTGTGCCTTTTTTTCTCCCAAAAAGGGTACAGGCTTTTTATCTCATTTAGAAACAACAAGAATTTATAACGGTAAAACGATGCCAACTTTAGAAAGATCTTCCAAAAAATTACAGGTGGTTCAAACCGCCATCCAACTCTTTACCACGCATGGATTCCATAATGCAGGCGTAGACCTGATTATCAAAAAATCCAAAATTCAAAAAGCCACGTTTTATAACTACTTTCACTCAAAAGAACGCCTTGTTGAAATGTGTCTAATCTTTCAAAAAAGCCGACTCAAAGAAGAAGTACTGGCAATTGTCTATTCACACCGCTACCCAAGCGCAGCCGATAAACTCAAAGAAATTGTCCGCTTACATGCCGATGTAAATAGCCTTTACCATCTTTTGTTTAAAGCCATTTTTGAATTAAAACTGCTTTATCCACGGGCTTACCGCATGGCAGTTGAATATCGAAAATGGCTACTTAAAGAGCTTTTTGATTTGGTCTTTAGTCTGGAAACCAACAAACCCAAACCCGATGCCAACATGGTTTTAAACTTAATTGATGGCTTGATGCTACAAGTGTTGAGTTCAAATCGTGTGGATGAACGGGATGTGGTGTTGGAGAGGTTTTGGGGGAGGGGGAAATGAAAGTAAATTAAAATTGATAATTAGATATTAAGTTCTGAATGAAGCAATAAATATTAGGACGACATATTATGTCGCTTTATAGTTTTGTAATATGATACCTATATACATATAATGTTATTTTTAATTTATATTATAAATAGCTTTTATTTTTGCCATCTAATACCTTATTTTGAATAAATGAAGATTCAAAAAATTAATTCTTATAAGTTAGCTTATAAAAGCTTAAGTCTACTTTAATTTTTTAGAATATGAGTGTGTAAATATCTAATGGATAATTTGTCAGCTAAAGATTTTCTTAAAAATAGAAGACCAGAGGAGTTTTCTAGTTCTACTATCGTTGAAGTAGGAACTCTAGATAGAGTGCAATTAGAATACTATTTATCTACGCTTAATATACGTAGCCAAGAATTAGAATTTGAGACATTCGCTAAAAAATTATGTGAGAAAGTTGTTTGTCCTAATCTCTTAGAGCAAACAGGACCTGTTGCAGGTGGTGATGGAAAAACAGATACTCAGACCTTTCCTGTTTCTTCACAGAATCAATTATTGTGGCTTGAAGGAGTTAATGAGCAATCTCACAATGAGCGTTGGGCTTTTGCTGTAAGTACTCAAAAAGATTGGAAAACCAAGTGTAAAAAAGATGTAAAAAAAATTGTTGAAACGGGCAGGGGGTATGTAAAAGTTTTTTGTATAACCAATCAATCAATTAAAGCAGATCAAAGAAGTAAATTAGAGGATGAGTTAACCAAGCAATATTCAATTGATGTACGTATTTTAGATTTAAGTTGGATATTGGACCAAATTTATAAGAATCAGTTAGAGTTTCTAGCAATCAATACATTAAGTATTCCTACATTATATAAAAGAGAAATTGAATTAAGCGCTGATGATTATCAGAAACAAAAAGAATTAGATAGATTGAATAAACTAATTACAGAAAAAATTGATGCTTCAAGAATTACAACTCAGCAGGTAGATTATTTCCTAGAGGTGGCTATTCTAAGCAAAGAATTAGAAAAACCTATAATTGATACCCAAAGTTTATTTGATCGGGCTATTCGAGTTGCTAAAAAATTTGGAACATCTCAGCAATTATTAGAGGCAAGTTATCAGTATGCTTGGGCTGCACACTGGTGGTTTGAAGATTATTCATTATTTGAGAGTAATTTAGAATTAACTTTTGAAAATCTTGCAGAAAATACTAACTCAGAAAGTTGGGAGAAAATAGTAAACTTGTTGACAATTTACTATGGGAGGTATAGCTATTTAAAAGATATACATCCTAGTGTAGATATTGATCATATCTATAATAATACCATTGATGTATTGGATAGATTATCAAAAGATTTAAGTCGTCCAAGTAACTCATTAATGGCATCTATTCACTTGGATTTATTACAGCTAATTGTTAAGTTTCCAGATGAAAAATATTGTATAGAGTTATTAAAAAAGACACTTGAAACGTGTCGATTGGGAAGTAATCTAATAGGTTTTCCTTTTGAAAAATTTTATAATTTATTTCAGGAATTGGATATTATTTTTGATAAATATGAAGAATATGAAGAACTTTTAGATTACTTTACAGAGCAATCTGGTTTGCGTGATAGTGAGATAAAGACAGCAAAACTACAACTTGAACGTGGATTGAAGCGTTTAGACGATAATAAGCCATACCAAGCTATTAAGTTATTAGGGAAGTCTGTTTCAGGTCTAAATAAAAAAGAAACGTATGACGAAATGACTTATGCAAATCTATTATTATCTGAAGCATATTCAAGGGTTGGTCTTAGATGGGCAAGTAGAGGAAGTCTATTATTTTCAGCATCACTTCTAGCAAATTATTTTCATAAAGAAAAATTAATTTTACCCTCAGCTATAAGAGTCTATTGGCAACTTGCGTGGAAAGAGTTGGAGTTAGGTAGAATTCCTCAATCATTACGTTGGGCAGAACTAGCACTACTTAGCTTAAATGCAATAAAAGATGATTACATAGATGAGGAAGAGTTAATACGATTTGATGGGTGTTTAGCTCATTTATTATTAAATTGTAGGTTTGATCAACTTGCTGAGCTCGAATATTTACCTGATTTTTTAGAAAAATTGCAACTTTTCTTTTCTAATAGTGCTCTCCTATATATTTTAGGATATGAAGATAAGTTAAAAGAAGAATTTCAGCAAACCTCTTTAGATGAGTTTGTGAAAACATTATTTTTGTGTCGAGATACAGATACTAGACATCCTACATCTCAAATTTTACCTACATTAGGAAAGTCTATTACCTACACTACTAGAGTGTCGGGATGTGAGTTTAAAATTCAATTTCCAAATCGCTCTCCATATATTGAACTGTCTGAATCTATTTTGACTACAATCGAAAATTTCTTTTCTACAAATCCAATTGATAAAGTTTTTACAAAAATTAGCTCATTAGAAATTAATATTATTGGTGATGATGATGAAAATAGCACCATATCGCATGAATTTAGTAAATCCTCCAAAGGAATATATGTAGATATTTTCTGTTCTAATTTTACATGGGAGCATTTAGATCAAAATAGTCAAAAAATAGTTTTTGAGTGGTTTGTTCAGTTTGTTATTGAATGTTTGATTAAAGTTTATCATGTTCTAGATATTGATAAATTTGTAGAAGCCTCATTCATAACTGATTTATCTATTACAAGGTCTATTGCATTTAGTACATGTTTTGGTGCGACATACAATGTCATGGGAAGAGATTCACATAAAAATGTTTTAGACATACTTAATGGTAATAAAGGAACTAAATTTGAGTTAATTAGAAAGTTGTCTTGGGATCAAGGTAGCCCAAAAGTGCTACAAAATAAAACTGAGAAAATTCAAATGGGAGATCATAAAAAAACTCCTGATTTTGGAAATTTAGAATCTATAAGTCATGATCAAATTGCTGTAACGACTTTGATTAAACCTGAATTATGGGATGAGGCAGCATGGCATGGTTTAGCTTTCATGTTTTTTGAAAATAAACCTCCTGTTATTCTTTTAATTTTTAAAAAAGAAGGGGGAGAGGATGTCTTCATGGACTTATATGAGAATTTAGGTCAGGTTGATAGCTTAGAAAGACTGAGATTCTCCATAATAAGAGGTGTGTCTAAAGAAGAACCTTATAATTATAGGGTTTTACTTACGGAAAATATTATGGCTAATGATCAACATAAATTAATTACTATGTGTAGTCGTATTCATGAGATGACACCGCCTACAGATCGGAATTGGAGTAATTTTGAAAAGGAATATAAAAAGTATGGCTCATATAGTTTAAGTTTTGGTGCATTTTTTAATGGGCAATTTTACCCATATCCAGAGTTTGAAAAATATTTAATTAAGAAAAAAGAACTTGTAATTAAAAATGCTTGGGAAGTTGGTATTAATGATATTGAAAAAATAGTATTACGGGCTGAAGATGACCCTATTGTTCCATAAAAAGTAGACTATACTCCCTATTTTAAAATTTTAAGAAATAGGAAGTATAGTGTTAATATTTATTTGTGGCTTATATCATTGGTTTTAATATGATTAAAGATTTTTTCATTTATTTTAAGAAGAAAGATATTTCAATTAGACTTTATATAGTAGCAGTCGCTATTTTTTTTATAGGGATTTTTTTTATTAAAAAAGATGTTGATACTTTTTTTAAAATTTTTTACATTTCTATGGGGCTTTTTGAAATTGGCTTTGTTGTTTGGGTTTATAGTTTTTTTAAAAAATATATTAATTTTAAATACGTTAAGTTTTTTTGGTTCTTCTTTCATTTGGCTGTGCTGTGGTTAGCAGCCGTTTATGCGAGTAAAATAGTTAGTAAAGGTTTAGAATTACCATCATCTGATTATAGTTATACTGTTAGTTTTTTTACATTTTTTTGCTATCTACCTGCTTTTTTATATATCGCTACAGCTATTGGATTGTTATTTTATATAGTTTTTATTTTTGCTTATTCTATATTATCTATATTTAAGAGAGAAATTCTTTCAGATGGTTTTCCTATACTTCATTTTATTGGTTTTGTGATTACTATTTTTTTATTTTCTTTGGGGCATGATAAGTTAATGTCATTCTATTATTATAAGGCTCCTAAATATGTGAGAACAATAGCATATGAAACTGATTATCAATATATACCAAAATACTTGGATAATTTTCCTGAGATGAATAAACAGGTAAAAATAAAGCTACATGAAAATGGAGTGTATTCGATTTTAACTAAACAAGAGAATGAGTATATATTAGAGGTGGGTAAATTTAAATAATAAAAACTATACAAATTTTTGAGAAATTTATTGTTTCTATAATTGATATTTTAGTCGATACTTAAAATTATAAAACTAATTTATTTTGTATTCAGATACCTACCTTTCAGATTTTTTTATTTAGAAGATTTAAGTTAACGACCAGACTAACTACTGGTCGAGTAACTTAAACATCATTTACGACTTCTATAAAGAACTTTCATACTCCACATACCCATCTTCAATTGCTGGAATAATCTCTACAAACTCAAAGTAGGGTACTGTACAAAATTCAGAGTCTCTAATCGCATCAATCATAAAATAATAATCTTGCAGAGATATCGTCTCAAACACAGCAATATCACTGGCTTTAGTACTAAACGCTTCAACGTCATACCAGCGAATTTTTACAGTCGGGTACTTCTCAAAAATAGGCTCAAGCTTCTGTGCACTAAACTCAGCCCGCTTTTCATGAGTTAAAGCCAACCAAGCGGGTAAAGCTCTTAAATGAATAAAAAAAGTATAGGTTCTAGACATAACCACTCCATGACTGGGCCGAGTTGTAGCTCAACTGAAAAGACAGCATTTGCTTGTCATATCAATATGACTCAGTCAGTATATGAGTAATTACTCACATTAAATACTCGCATTTCGGCTCATGTCAGAAACACTTCCAGACCCACGTAAACGCCCGCGTCAAGCACGCTCAGTGGCTACCTTTGAAGCAATTCTAGAGGCGGCTGCTCGCATTTTAGAGTCTTTAGGCTTTGCTGGATTTAACACAAATGCTGTGGCTGAGCTTGCTGGCGTAAGCATTGGTAGCCTATATCAATACTTTCCATCTAAAGATGCTTTAATCGTTGAGTTAATTCGACGTGAGCGCACTAAACTTTCAAGTCGTATCGTTGAAGCCATACAGCAACATGATGGCGCAAATCTAAAACAAAAACTAAAACTGATCATACAGGCTGCTGTACAACATCAATTGAGCCGTCCGCAGTTAGCACGAACACTAGAGTTTGCTTCTGAACTCATTGGAAAAGACACTGAGGAAAATGAGCTTCAACACGAACTTGAGACCATAATTTCTGACCTGTTTATACGTTTTGGCATTTCAAATGCACAGACAGCCGCACGAGATGTAATTGCTTTAAGCAAAGGAATGATTAACGCGGCAGGCATAGCAGGGGAAAGTGATTTAAATGGTTTACAGCAGCGAGTTGAAAAAGCTGTATTTGGTTATTTAGGTTTGTATTAAAGATTATTAATTTTGCTATAAAATAGCTTTTTTTATTTTATTAAATAATTATATTTTTTATTGGGGAATTTATGAAAGATGAAATTATGAGTAAAGCAGAGGTAAGCGCATTTACTTCAATTTTCTTAGGTTTGGCGGGTTACTCTATTTTTATGTTTTATCTACTTGCTAAACGAAGCAAAGGAATAAACTATTTTGATAATTTATCTTCTTTAAATGATAACGTTTCATATTTAATTTGTTTTCTTATTTTTATAGTAGGTAAGTTTTTTAAGGAAAATAAGAATATAACTAAGTTTATACCATTTTTAACAGGGATTCTTTTATCTGTAATGTTCTTTATTGTTGTTTTATAGGGGGGAGTTGTGATTTATAAACTTAAAATGTGGATCTCTAGGGAAGTAGTTGATCCATTTTTTTCATTATATTCGTATATTTATAAAAATTTTGTTCTTGTCCTTTCCTTAAGTTTCTGTGTGATTGTACTGCTTTGTGCTCTTAACCCCAGTATAGTTTTTACTCCTAGAAAAGAGAGTTTTGTTGTTTATGAGCCTGAATTTCATTTTAAAAATAGACGTATAAGGTCGTTAGTCGTAGAAAGAGATAATGAAAATTTTCTTATTAATTGTGCATATTTTAGAAATGAAAATGGTTCATTTTGTGAATTATATAAGCCTAGAAGATTGCTTAAATTAGAAGGAAGTTTTTTTCCTTATCCTTCAATATTTCTTGATGGTAATAAAATTGTAGCTAGTAGTGTTCGTTTTGAAGATGAAAAGGGGAGAGTAATTAATTTTTCAACAAGTAAAGAAGAAGTTGCTTCTTGGTGGATTTGGGTTATGTTCCCCACCTTATTGATGAGATATTTAATTTTAATCTGGTTAGTGATAGTTGTTTTAATATTACTTTTAAAACTAATTAAGTATAAGAAAGGAATCTAATTTTATTTAAAAATGGTTTTACCTTTATTTTGAGTTGAGAGATAGATATGAAAAAGGGCTGCTATTAGCAACCCTTTTGATCTAAGTAATATATTGTGGATTACTGAAACTGGTCTAAAGCCTCTTTTGCGGGTTCATATCCATTATCAGCAGCTTTTTTGAACCAAAACTTTGCATTTTCATAATCTGAGTAAACATTAGCATACATATAAGCTAGATTATTCTGAGCCTCAGGTATACCTTTCTCAGCTACTTGTGTGTATAGCTCCAGAGCTTTTTTATTATCTTGTTTAACTAAGCTACCATCTGAATAAATATTTGCTAAGTTATATTGAGCTTCTGAAAGATTTTGATCCGCAGCTTTTTTATATAACTCTAAAGCTAAATTAATATCTTTTGTACGCCATTTCCCGAAAGATAAGCATTTGCCAAATTATATTGAGCTTTAGCATAACCTTGGTGAGCAGCTAATTTGTAAAACTCTAAGGCTTTAGATCTGTTTTTGCTTTCATAATAGCCATTATCATACATGAGCCCCATATTGTATTGGGCCTCCGGAAAGTCATTTTTCGCAGCTTTCTGATACCAATAGTAAGCTTTTTCTTCACTTTTTTGCGTCCCGATTCCCTTAAGGTACATTCCTGCTAAATCATTTTGTGCAATGGGCAGTCCTTTTTCGGCTGCCTTTTTAAAATATGAAAAAGCTTTTGAATAATCCTTAGGTACTTCTTTACCTAAGAAGTATTTCCCGCCTTGCTCATATATTTCACTTGATTCACTTTGAGTATTATTTAGTTGTGAAAGTGGTTTTGAGCAACATATAGTACTTAAAGTCGATAAACTTATGACGCTAGAAATTATTAAATATCTTATATTCATAATGTGTCTCTTATAATTTAATCTACTGCAATTCATACTAATAGTTATCTTAAATAAATATAAAAAATCCGACATATAGTCGGATTTTTTATAGCCTCAAATTACTTTGAGGAAGAATGCTTAAACTTACCAGCTTAACGCACCACCAGTTTGGTAGTCAGTTACGCGAGTTTCGAAGAAGTTCTTCTCTTTACGTAAGTCCATCATCTCAGACATCCACGCAAATGGGTTAGTTACACCCGCAAATTGCTCTGGTAAACCTAACTGAGATAAACGGCGGTTACAGATGAATTTCAAATATTCTTCCATCATGCTTGCGTTCATACCCAATACACCGCGTGGCATCGTGTCACGTGCATATTCGATTTCAAGCATCGTACCTTCAACAATCATTTGAATCACTTCTTGTTGGAACTCAGCAGTCCAAAGGTGAGGGTTCTCAATCTTGATTTGGTTAATCATGTCGATACCAAAGTTCAAGTGCATAGATTCATCACGCAAGATGTATTGGAATTGCTCAGCAACACCGTTCATCTTGTTACGACGACCCATACTCAAAATTTGAGTAAAGCCACAGTAGAAGAAGATCCCTTCAAGTACACAGTAGAATGCGATCAAGTTACGAAGTAAACGCTGGTCGTTTTCAGGTGTGCCTGTGTGGAAATTAGGATCAGTTAAAGATTGAGTATATTTCAAGCCCCAAGCTGCTTTACGTGCAACAGATGGAACTTCACGGTACATGTTGAAGACTTCGCCTTCGTCCATGCCTAAAGACTCGATACAGTATTGGTAAGCGTGAGTGTGAATCGCTTCTTCAAACGCTTGACGCAAGATGTACTGACGGCATTCAGGGTTAGTAATGTGACGGTAAATCGCCAATACCAAGTTGTTTGCAACCAAAGAGTCCGCAGTCGAGAAGAAACCTAAAGAACGCATAACAATAGTACGTTCGTCTTCGGTCAAGCCATTTTCAGACTTCCAAAGCGCGATGTCATGGTTCATGTTCACTTCTTGAGGCATCCAGTGGTTTGCACACCCGTCAAGATATTTCTGCCAAGCCCATTCATATTTGAATGGTACAAGTTGGTTCAAGTCCGCACGACAGTTAATCATGGCTTTGTCGTCAACTTGAACACGTTGAGCACCCATTTCTAGCTCTTCAAGGCCAGGGGCAACGTCTAAATGTTCTAAGGCTTGAGCGGCTCTAGCCACTGTATCGGAGGCAACTGTTGGTCGCACGGAATGGGTTCCAGCGGATTGTGGAGCTGCCACGCTCGGCGATGATGGCTGCGCAGTAGATACATTCTGCGAATCTGACGCTTTTTCCGATTGGACGGGCGCAGACTTGTGTTCAGGTGTAGTCGGTTTTTGCGAATCATCTTCAAAATCGTCCCAACTAAGGATAGACATTTTTGTTCTCTCTTCGTTGTATATATCTATATTTGACATCTCTTAAACGAAGATGTCCCTACTATACGCTTTTAATGTGTAAACAAAATTAAGTTTTATTGATGCATGACCAAATTTTGGGCCTTTGGTCTCTACTCACTACAACTTATTTTGTTTACGCTGCTGCTTACGTATTGTGATAAATGCGTAAACCATCGGCATATAAAAGAAAATAAAGGCAAAGATTAAAACTCCAACACCAAGCATATAGTTATGGCTGAGATGAGAAAGCATAATCTTTACCTCTTTTAAGGTTGCTCTTTAGTGAAAAAGAGCAACCTTATTGAATGTTATTGGCAAGCTTCACAATCAGGGTTGTCGATTGAACAAGCCATTGGTACAGGAGCTGCTTGAGTAAAGCCTTCTTCTTCAACTGCTGCTTCTGGTTTCTTCGCTTCTACAACAGGGGCAGCAACAGCTGCTGCTTCAACAGTCGCAGGTTTAACTGCGTTTAAAGCACCTGTGTTAATTGTAGATTTTTCAGCAGAAGTTGCACCTAAAGCTCGGAGGTAATAAGTCGTCTTAAGACCACGTAACCATGCCATCTTGTAAGTGATGTCAAGTTTCTTACCGTTTGCACCAGAGATGTAAAGGTTAAGCGACTGAGCTTGATCAATCCATTTTTGACGGCGTGATGCAGCATCAACGATCCAACGTGTATCTACTTCAAACGCAGTAGCAAAGATTGCTTTTAATTCTTCAGGAATACGAGCAATTTTTTGTACTGAACCTTCAAAGTGTTTAAGGTCGTTAACCATTACTGTGTCCCAAAGACCGCGTTCTTTTAATGCACGAACAAGGTATGGGTTAATAACAGTGAACTCACCAGACAAGTTAGATTTCACATATAAGTTTTGGAATGTTGGCTCAATAGACTGAGAAACACCACAAATATTAGAGATGGTTGCAGTTGGAGCAATCGCCATCACGTTTGAGTTACGCATACCGTCTTTTTGAACTTTGGCACGTAAAGTGTCCCAGTCTAAACGTTGAGTACGGTCAACTTCGAACATGCGCTCTGGACGAGATTTCGCAACAATTTCTAAAGAGTCGATTGGAAGGATACCTTGATCCCACAATGAACCTTTAAATGTTGAGTAAGCACCACGTTCAACAGCCAAGTTGCTTGAAGTTTCAATTGCGTAGTAGCTAATTACTTCCATTGATTCATCTGCAAAATCAACAGCAGCGTCTGAACCGTAAGCAATACCCATTTCGTATAGAGCATCTTGGAAGCCCATGATACCCATACCCACAGGGCGGTGCTTCAAGTTAGAGTTTTTCGCTTGTGGTACAGCGTAGTAGTTAATGTCGATCACGTTATCGAGCATACGTACTGCTGTTTTAATTGTACGAGCTAATTTCTCACGGTCTAACACACCACCTTGAACGTGTTGTACAAGGTTGATCGAACCTAAGTTACATACTGCAATTTCGTCTTGATTTGTGTTCAAGGTAATTTCAGTACATAAGTTAGATGAGTGAACTACACCAACGTGTTGTTGTGGTGAACGTAAGTTACATACATCTTTGAATGTGATCCACGGGTGACCAGTTTCAAACAACATAGAAAGCATTTTGCGCCATAAGTCTTTAGCACGTACTTTCTTGTGTAGCATGTTAGTTTCTTTCGCTACAGACTCATAGTAAGCATAACGCTCAGCAAATTCAGCACCAGTCAAATCGTGCAAGTCTGGAGTTTCAGAAGGAGTAAATAATGTCCATTCACCATCTTCAAATACACGTTGCATAAACAAGTCTGGAACCCAGTTCGCAGTGTTCATGTCGTGAGTACGGCGACGGTCATCTCCCGTATTTTTACGAAGCTCTAAGAACTCTTCGATGTCTAAGTGCCAAGTTTCTAGGTATGCACACACAGCACCTTTGCGCTTACCACCTTGGTTTACTGCAACAGCTGTATCGTTCGCAACTTTCAAGAATGGAACAACACCCTGAGACTTACCGTTAGTACCTTTAATATAAGAGTTCAAGGCACGTACAGGTGTCCAGTCATTACCTAAACCACCAGCCCATTTAGAAAGCATTGCGTTGTCACGCATCGCGCCATAAATGTCATAAAGGTCATCGCCAATTGTTGTTAAATAACAACTTGAAAGCTGTGGACGTAATGTACCTGAGTTAAACAGGGTAGGCGTAGAAGCCATGTAGTCGAAGCTAGACAATAAGTTATAGAACTCAATTGCACGCTCTTCTTTATCTTGCTCATTGAGTGCAAGACCCATCGACACACGCATGAAGAATAATTGTGGTAATTCGAAGCGAACGCCGTTTGAGTGAATGAAGTAACGGTCAAATAAAGTCTGTAAACCTAAGTAGGTGAACTGATTAGAACGTTCTGGCTGAATTGCTGCTGATAATTTTTCTAAGTCGAAGTCAAGCAAGTCAGGTGAAAGCAAATCAAGCTCAACACCTTTTTTCAAGAATGCTTCAAGTGCATTGTTTTCTGGTGTATCTGTTGATAAGCCTAAGAACGTTAAACCAGTGCTCACTAATTCGTTACAAAGCAAACGTGCAGTCACGTAAGTGTAGTTAGGTTCTTGTTCAATACGGGTACGTGTTGCCATCATCATTGTTGTGGCAATATCACTTTCTTTTACGCCGTTATATAAGTTTTTAACGGTTTCATCGACAATGGCTTGAACGTCAATACCTTCCAAACCTTCAGCTGCCTTAGAAACAGTTGCTTGCAATGCACTTAAATCAAGTGGCTGAAGCTGACCGTTTTTGTCGGTAACTTGTAAAGTAGGGTGGTGGTTTGAGTTCGTTTGCTGACGAGCGCTAGCACGTTGTTCACGGTAAATCACATAAGCGCGGGCAACCTTTTGTTCCCCAGTACGCATTAAAGCAAGTTCTACTTGATCTTGAATTTCTTCAATATGGATCGTACCGCCCGATGGTAAACGGCGAGTAAAAGTATTTAAGACCATTTCCGTCAACTGGGTAATACGGTCATGAATACGGCTAGAATCCGAACTCTGTTGACCTTCCACAGCAAGAAAAGCTTTACCAATCGCAACTGAAATTTTCTCTGCATCAAATGCAGCAACATCTCCAGTGCGCTTAATCACCTGAATTTGACCGGGAGTCGAAGTAATTACGCTCATGCCAGCATAGCTCCATTGTCACTTTTGTTATGTTCATAGACCGTTTGAACCGAGCAAAAAACATGCCACGATATTTGAGGGATAAACACAAGACTTAGTAGTTAAAGTTTATTTTCAACACAAGATACGGGATTTTTCATAGCAGATCAATCTTGACTTTTTAGTAATTTTTTATCTGTATGATTTGATGGGAGATAGCATAGCAAAGCTGTTAAAAAACACTTATAGATAACTTTGTGGATAACTCAAAAAACAAACACTTAAATAAATTTAAACTAAACAGAGAAATAATTTGTTTAATATTCATACATTGGAAATATGAATAGAATATGAAATTTAATAACAATAAATAAATCTTAAAAACACGTGAAAATTCAAAGGCTAATAAAATGCAACAAAATACGATGGTCATGTATCAGTTTGGTGAACGCCTACTTGTTTACAATGTAAACGTGTGTATATTGCAAATGATAAACGAATGTATCTGCAAGATTTTTAAGATGCATGAAACGAGATTTATAGGGGCAATGATATGAGCCAAGAAGAAAAGTTACCAAAGATTCTGATCGTTGAAGATGACGAGCGCTTAGCGCGATTAACTCAAGAATATTTAATTCGCAACGGCTTGGAAGTTGGTGTAGAAACTGATGGTAACCGTGCAATTCGTCGTATTATTAGTGAACAACCAGATCTAGTGGTCTTGGATGTCATGTTGCCGGGTGCCGATGGCTTAACAGTTTGCCGTGAAGTTCGTCCACATTACCATCAACCGATTCTGATGTTGACTGCACGTACAGAAGACATGGATCAGGTGCTTGGTTTGGAAATGGGCGCAGATGACTATGTTGCTAAACCGGTTCAACCACGTGTTCTTTTAGCGCGTATCCGTGCACTATTACGTCGCACAGATAAAACTGTAGAAGATGAAGTTGCTCAACGTATCGAGTTCGATGACCTTGTAATTGATAATGGCGGTCGTTCTGTAACGCTAAATGGTGAACTTGTTGACTTCACTAGCGCAGAATATGACCTATTATGGTTGCTTGCATCAAATGCTGGTCGTATCTTATCGCGTGAAGATATCTTCGAACGTTTACGTGGTATCGAATACGATGGTCAGGACCGTTCAATCGACGTCCGTATTTCACGTATTCGTCCAAAAATTGGTGATGATCCTGAAAATCCAAAACGTATTAAAACAGTACGTAGTAAAGGTTACTTGTTCGTTAAAGAAACCAATGGGTTATAAGATCTGAATAAACTTCCTATAAGGTTGGTCGAGTGTTTAAACACAGTATATTCCTGCGAATATATGCGGGACTGGTAATTCTTGTTGTTTTGGTTGCTGTCTTTGGTTATTTGCTTGTACAAATTATCAATTATCAACGGGCACAAGAATACCGAGAATCTTTAACTGATGGTATCTCTTATGTCATTAGTGAGGGAGTCGCTCGACAACCGGGGAAACAACAGAAAATAGACTGGGTTTCAGATGCGTCAGATTTATTGGAACTTCCAATTTATTATACTGATGCAAGTAAGGTTGAGTTATCTCGTACCGAGAAAAAACGAATCGAAGCTCAAAAATCTGTTGTCCGTTACGATGCCAGTAATAGTATTGCGTATATCATTATTGGCTTACGTGACGACCCTCAGCATTTTTTATCTATAAAAGTCGACAAAATTACGGAGCGCCAAATGAAGGCTCTCCCTATTTTTGTACTGGATTATCTAATGTTTTATCCGGGGCAAGAACAAGAATATCTTGCCAAGATTCAAAAGCATTTCTCTTACCCAATTAATATCTACAATATTCAAGACGTTAATCTGGACTCTGAACAAATTGGTCGTTTACGCCAAGACCAAAGCGTCATGTTGTACAAAGACAGTGCGACAGTCCGCGGTACAACCATTTCAATCGTCTCTCCAATTCCGAATCAGCCTACACGGGTTCTCGTGCTTGGACCAGTGCCGATGTTTAACTGGATGCCTTTGCAGCTTTCAGCAGGGATTACTTTATTTAGCTTATTTTTGCTGAGTCTAGGTGTCTATGGGTTGATCTTGCCGCTAGAGCGTAAAATTCGCCAAGTACGTTATGCATTAAACCGCATGAAGTCTGGTGATTTGTCATTGCGTGTTCCTATTGAAGGAAGTGACGAAATGGCAAACTTGGCATCAAGTTATAACAACATGTCTGACCATATTCAGCGTTTAATCGAGGCTCAGCGTGAGTTAATGAGAGCGGTATCTCATGAGCTTAGAACGCCTGTTGCCCGTATTCGCTTTGGTACAGAGATGTTGGCGGAAGAAGATGATTACAATCATCGTATGCATCAGGTCGATATGATTGATAAAGATATTGAAGCACTCAATACCTTAATTGATGAAATCATGACTTATGCAAAACTAGAGCAGGGTACACCTTCACTAGATTTTGATGAAATTACTTTATTTGATGTGTTAGATCAGGTTGCGGTCGAAACCGAAGCTTTAAAAACGCAAAAAGAAATTGAACTTGTTGCTCCTCCACTTTATGTAAAAGTAGATGCTGAGCGTCGTTACTTACATCGTGTTGTTCAAAACTTGGTGGGTAATGCGGTTCGTTATTGCGATAATAAAGTTCGGATTACCGGTGGTATCCACAGCGATGGCATGGCCTTTGTTTGTGTTGAAGATGATGGCGCAGGTATTCCTGAACAAGACCGTAAAAGAGTATTTGAAGCTTTTGCCCGTCTAGACGATAGCCGTACGCGTGCGTCGGGCGGTTATGGTTTAGGGTTGTCTATCGTAAGCCGTATTGCCTATTGGTTTGGCGGTGAAATTAAAGTGGATGAAAGCCCAACCTTGGGTGGTGCTCGCTTTATCATGACATGGCCAGCAAAACGCTTTAAACAGCCTCCTTTAAAAGCCAATAAAAAAGCACCTTCATAAGGTGCTTTTTTATTGATCTATTTATAGTTGAGTCGCATCTGGTTCCAAAATAGGTTTTCCGCTTCTTAAGCTGGTTAACGCATCGGAATTAAAATCGATCAGTAACGAATTGTTTTTTGCATCAATCTGGTATTTTTGAATAAGAGGTTGATCTCCATTAAGTGTTTCTATTTTATATTCATCTGCAATATGCAAAATACCTTCTAGGTTTGTTGTCGTTGACGCAAAATCCTGTCTAAATATTTCATAGACATCCCGCAAGTCAAAAATTGCATTGTTGGCATCTGGATGTTTGTGAATATAGCTTTCTATATGTCGCACCAGTAATTGTGCAAACAAGTAGTAGTTTGGTTTATGCGTATATTCTAGAGTCATGCATTTTTCTCCTTATTATCTGTTATTAGCATACATGGCAAAACACAGGTTATTGTATAAAATTCATTACACTAGATGATGAAATGAAAAAATTATAAAGATATAAACACTCGATTACGTCCTTGGCGTTTTGCTTGATATAAAGCGTCATCTGCTTCTTTAAATAAACTTTCAATAGCTCGATGGGACGATGGGGAATATAAGCTTATCCCAATACTCACCTGTATAAAAATTGGTAATTTCCCATAAATATAAATCGGTTGCTGACTAATTTTAATTCGAATTTGTTCAGCCAGTTCAAATGCACTTTCCTTGGTGGTATCTGCAATAAAAATGGCAAACTCTTCACCTCCAAAGCGACCTAACAAATCATGAGGATGTAAAATATTTTGAATCGTGGTGACACAAGTTTGTAGCGCCCGATCACCGATTTGATGACCATAGTTGTCGTTAACTTGCTTAAAGTGGTCGACATCAAGCATGAAAAAAGCTGAGGTCTTATTTTCTTTTTGTACTTTTTCTTGAAGTAATCTGACCGACTGTAAAAACTGGCGTCGAGTCAGACTTGAAGTTAGCTCATCATGTGCAATGGCATGTTGAAGCTTTTGAATTAACTCTGAATGCAAAACACTAATACTAGAAACCGTAAGTGGGGCAATCGTCATCATAATTAACCCAATTCGGATTGAGATCGTATTACTGAAATATTCGTTTGGATAGAGCAAAAGGTAATGTCCAGAGACATGATAAATAATATAAGCACTGGTAAAGCTAGTAATGAGTGCAACAACAATAGGTTTATAGCGAATAGCACACCAGATCAGTGCAGCAATCGGGTAGAGGAGTGAACCCGGGCCAGAGTCATAATAGCTAGCAGCAATCGAAATAAGCACAGCGCCAAAAGGTAAAAGGTCGGTTGGTTGTAGGCCACGATTTCTTGAAAAGTAATGCTTAACCTGACTATATTGAGGAATGTTCAATATGATAGGTAAAAGAAGCAAGGCATTTTGCAGTTCTGAAGTGAACCAGTAACCAAACTCATCCAACAAGCCACCAATCATAAATTTGGTATTAAACATAGGCACGAAAGTTGCTGCAAACAATGCACCTACTACGCTACCTATTCCGCATAATCCAAATAAAAAAAGGTAGGAATAACCGCGATAGGCCGCCTTAATATGTTGATTAAAAAACATATAGAGCGCAAACGTAGTAACAACATAAAGAAAGTTTGATGTTGTTAAAACAAGTGTGAGAGCAAATGGAGTGCCTTGAAATAAGTCAGCAATCACATATCCTATATAGGCACCTAAAAATGCGCTTGGTCGGCGTGTGGTTGGAAAACGAATAAGCAATCCGAGCAAAACCGAATTGGCAGGCCAAAAGAATGCAAGAAAACTTAAAGGGCGAGATGCAATGCCAATGAAACAACATGTCGCAATAATGAAGCTAAATAGGAGAAAAAATCTTAAAAAGGAGAGAAATGAAAATTCACGAAGTGAGTATGGCATCAGCTGCCCTTAATGATAAATACTCTTATCCAAGAGTAATAAAATATTATGCATGATTAAACATTCATCATAATTCAGAGGAGAAGCTGAATACAATAAAAAACAAACTAATATTATAAAAAAGTAAGTTATAAAAAGTTATTAAGCGCTTCAACTGTGTAAATATTCTAAAATTAAAAAATGAAAAAAATCATCATAAATAAAGAAACAATTAAATAAACCGATTATGTGCGGTGAAACCCCCCTTACAACACATAGATGAATAGTTTTGTCTAGAAAATCATCCGAAAGACTAAGACGCTTCAACTAGCATGGGAAATTAGAAATCAGGTACAATTGGCGGGATTAATTTTGTGTTTGGTGTATTTGAAGGCCAATACATACATTCTTTGTTAAATAATAGGCCTGCCAGGAGTTATCCCCGCATGAGTGCCATTACTCCATACGACTGGGCGATTATCGCCTTCGTGATCGGCGTTACATTTCTTTGCGTCTTTATGCTCACAGTTCCCTTACTCCTCGGGGGAAAATCGTGGGGACGTGCTAAGCAAGAGCAGTTTGAATCAGGTGTCGTGAGTGCTGGTGGCGCTCGCATTCGCCTGTCTGCAAAGTTCTATTTAGTTGCAATTTTCTTTGTTGTCTTCGACTTAGAGGCGCTTTACCTCTATGCATGGTCTACTTCTGTGCGTGAAGTAGGGTGGTTGGGATATACCACTGTAGTGATCTTTGTCGTTGATCTATTGATTGCGCTTGTTTATGCCTTCTCTGTAGGTGCTTTAAGTTGGTCACCAGCAGATCGCCGTAAATCAGCAGGTGAGGCGGTTAAAATCGGTTCACCAACAATGAACATTGCTGAAATTACACGCTTTAATTCTATTGAAGAGCTCGTAACTGACCCTACAGGTCAGATTCCAGCTCAATCATCAGGTCGTGTTAAGTCAAAAACTACACCTGCATTGTCATCTGAAAAGGAGTAAGTCGGGATGAAATATACTCTGACCCGCGCGAATCCGGATGCTGATCAATACCCATTGCAAGAACGTCAAATTGTGACGGATCCGCTTGAAGAGGAAGTGAATAAAAACGTATTCATGACTCGTTTAGAGGATGTCTTGCATACAGCAGTAAACTGGGGACGTAAAAACTCTTTGTGGCCATTTAACTTTGGTACCTCATGTTGTTACGTCGAATATGCAACGACCTTAACAGGTGTGCATGACTTGTCACGTTTCGGTGCAGAGGTTATCCGTGCTTCACCTCGTCAGGCTGACTTGATGATTGTTGCAGGTACCTGTTTCGTAAAAATGGCACCAGTTATTCAGCGTCTGTATGAACAGATGTTAGAGCCTAAATGGGTCATCTCGATGGGTGCTTGTGCAAACTCTGGAGGTATGTACGACATCTATTCAGTAGTACAAGGTGTAGACAAAATTATTCCTGTTGACGTGTACGTCCCAGGTTGTCCGCCTCGTCCTGAAGCATTAATTCAAGCTTTAATGCTTTTACAAGACCAGATTCAATTAGAGCGACGCCCGCTTTCTGCCGTGATCGGTGATGATCTTCAGCCAGTATATAAGCCAAAGATGATGCCAGAACGTGACCGTAAGAATGCAGAGCGTATTGCCGTTAAAAACTTACGCTCTATGGATGAGATTAAATAATTTTTTGACGGTGTTTTGACATATCTAACTGATATGTTCATCGAGAAAATTGACAGAATTTGTATTAAATAGGAAGCCAAGCCAATGGCTGAAACTGACATTGCTATGCCAGAGTCAACAGCAGTTGATTCACGCCCAGCATTTGCAATCGTAGAAGAGCTCAAAACCAAATTTGGTGAGAACTTTTACGTGCAGGCGACTTTTGAAGAGTTTCCAACAGTCTGGGTCGAGCGCGCACGCGTGCAAGAAGTCCTTATGTTCCTGCGTAAAGTGGAACGTCCGTATGTAATGCTGTTTGACTTATCTGCGATGGATGAACGTTTACGTGTTCATCGTGATGGTTTACCAGCATCTGACTTCACTGTGTTCTATCATTTATTATCGCTTGAGCGTAATAGTGACATTCGTATCAAGGTTGCCTTGAACGAAAATGATCTAAACATTCCGACAGCGACAAATATCTGGCCAAATGCCAACTGGTATGAACGTGAAGCTTACGATATGTTCGGTATCAATTTCGAAGGGCATCCAATGCTCCGTCGTATTTTGTTGCCAACCTATTGGGAAGGTCATCCGCTTCGTAAAGAATATTCAGCACGTGCGACAGAATATACGCCGTACATGCAAGACAAAGCGAAACAAGACTTTGAACAAGAGCACTTACGTTTTGTACCTGAAGACTGGGGTCTTAAGCGTGGTAACGCTGATGAAGACTTCATGTTCTTGAACTTGGGTCCTAACCATCCATCTGCACATGGTGCGTTCCGTGTTGTATTGCAGTTAGATGGCGAAGAAGTGAAGGACTGTGTACCTGATATCGGTTATCACCACCGTGGCGTGGAAAAGATGGCTGAACGTCAAACATGGCATTCTTTCATTCCTTATACTGACCGTGTTGACTACTTAGGTGGTTGTGCTCAAAACATGCCGTATGTAATGGCTGTAGAGCAAATGGCAGGTATTAAAGTTCCTGAGCGTGCGCAAGTGATTCGTGTCATGTTGAACGAATTGTTCCGTATTAATAACCACTTGTTATTCTGTGGTACGGCAATTCAGGATGCCGGTGGTATGACACCAGTATTCTATATGTTCGCAGACCGTCAAAAAGTTTACGACATTGTTGAAGCAATCACGGGTTACCGTATGCATCCAGCATGGTTCCGTATTGGTGGTACAGCACACGATCTTCCAAACAACTGGCAAAAGCTTGTTAAAGAATTGCTAGAGTGGATGCCTAAACGCTTAAACGAATACTACACAGCGGCATTGAAAAACTCTGTGTTTATTGGACGTACGCGTAATGTTGCACAATACGATGCCAAATCTGCACTCGCATGGGGTGTAACTGGTACTGGTTTACGTGCAACAGGTATCGATTTTGACGTACGTAAATATCGTCCATACAGCGGCTATGAAAACTTCGATTTTGATGTGCCAGTTGAGTATGAAGGCGATGCATACGCACGTGTGCTTGTTCACTTCCGTGAAATTACCGAGTCGCTAAAAATTATTCAACAGTGCTTGGATAACATGCCTTCTGGTCCATATAAAGCGGATCATCCATTGGCTGTTCCACCACCGAAAGATAAGACATTACAAGATATTGAAACCTTGATTACGCACTTCTTGAGCGTTTCATGGGGTCCTGTCATGCCAGCGGGCGAGTCATCATTTATGACTGAAGTGGTTAAAGGTGCAAGTACTTACTACTTGACTTCAGATAAAGCGACCATGAGTTATCGTACTCGTATTCGTACACCGACGTTTACTCACTTACAGCAAATGCCTTCAGTGATTAACGGAAGTTTAGTATCTGACTTAATCATTTATCTGGCGACCATTGACGTGGTTATGGCTGACGTGGATCGCTAAGAGGTAACACATAATGATGATTTTGACTGATAAAAAACCACGTGTGAATGTCGAAGGGATTTTGACTGCGGAAGAAATTCACGAAATCGAACATCACATTGGTCACTATCCATACCCTCGTGCAGCCTCTTTGGATGCATTGAAGTGTGTACAGCGCCGTAATGGTTGGGTAGATGACGCTCAAATGAATGCCATCGCACAGTTGTTGTCGATGAGTGTTGCTGATTTGGAAGGCGTTGCAACATTTTACAACCGTATCTATCGCCATCCGGTAGGTCGTCACGTAATTTTACTTTGCGACTCAATTGCTTGCTTCTTAATGGGTGCAGAAACTCTTGCTGAAGCATTCCAGCGTGAATTAGGAATTCAGTATGGTCAAACGACACCAGATGGTCGTTTTACATTGCTTCCAATTTGCTGCCTAGGCAACTGCGACAAAGGCCCAACTTTAATGATTGATGAAGATACTCACGGTTTAGTCGAAGTGACATCAATTAAACAGTTATTGGAGAAGTATGTATGAATACTGAACCAAAACCAATTTATGGCGACGGTAATCCGGAAACTCATCCGCTCACTTGGCGTTTAAGCAAACAAGAAGCGGTACGTAGTGCTGATGATTACGAAGCACTTGAAGGCTATGCTGGCTTTAAAAAAGCTTTAGGCATGAAACCTGCTGAAGTGTTAGATGTCATTAAAGCTGCAACTGTAAAAGGTCGTGGTGGTGCGGGTTTCCCTGCGGGTATTAAATGGTCATTGATGGCACCAAATGATGGTGGTCCACGTTACTTGATCTGTAATGCCGACGAAATGGAACCAGGTACCTTTAAAGACCGTTTGTTGATGGAAAAACTTCCACATCAATTGATCGAAGGGATGTTAATTGCGGGTTATACCTTAGAAGCAACTCAAGGTTATATCTTTATCCGTGGTGAATACATTGAGGCTGCTCAATATCTAAATGAAGCGTTAGAACAGATTCGTGCTAAAGGTTATTTAGGCGAAAATATCTTAGGTTCTGGCTGGAATTTTGATCTGCATGTACATACGGGTGCAGGGCGTTATATCTGTGGTGAAGAAACTGCATTGATTAACTCGCTTGAAGGCCGTCGTGCTAACCCACGTACTAAGCCACCGTTCCCGCAAGTTGCTGGAGCATGGGGCCGTCCGACGATTGTGAACAACGTTGAAACTTATAACAACTTGCCAGCAATCATGCTTCGTGGGCCAGAGTGGTATATCGGCTTGTCAGCGGGGAAATCAAAAGATCCAGGCACTAAAATTTATGGTGCATCGGGTAAAGTTAAATTCCCTGGTCTTTGGGAATTGCCATTTGGTACAACTGCGCGTGAAGTGATTGAAGATCATGCAGGTGGTATGCGTGAGGGCTTAAAGCTCAAAGCATGGTTACCGGGCGGTGCTTCAACTGACTTTTTACCAGCAGATACCATTGATTTACCAATGGATGCAGACACGATTATGAAAGCAGGTTCTCGTTTGGGAACATGTTTGTTAATGGTGGTAGATGAAACCCAATGTATGGTATCGCTCACTCGTAACTTAGAAGAATTCTTTGCGCGTGAATCATGTGGTTTCTGTACACCATGTCGTGATGGTTTGCCATGGGCTGTTAAAGCGCTTAAAGCACTTGAAGCAGGCGAAGGTAAGAAAGAAGATATCGACCATTTACAAGAACTAACTCGTAAATTATGGATTGGTAAAACTTTCTGTGCCCACGCACCAGGTGCGATGGAGCCGCTTATGGGCGCACTCAAACATTTCCGTGGTGAGTTTGAAGCGAAAGTGACGAATCGTCCTGTCGTGCAAACCAGCAACGTAGAACAAGCTTAAGGAATTCGACTATGGCTACAATTCATGTCGATGGAAAATCGTATGAAGTCAACGGCTCGGAAAACTTGCTACAAGCATGTTTGAGTCTGGGCATCGACATCCCATATTTTTGTTGGCATCCATCCTTAGGTTCGGTTGGTTCTTGCCGTCAATGTGCTGTTACGCAATATGCGAATCCAGAAGATACGCGTGGTCGTTTAGTCATGTCTTGCATGACACCAGCATCTGACAATACCTATATCTCAATTGAAGACAAAGAAGCAACGGATTTCCGTGCATCTATTGTTGAATTTTTGATGACCAACCACCCGCACGACTGTCCAGTCTGTGAAGAGGGTGGTCACTGTCACTTACAAGATATGACTGTAATGACGGGTCATGACCGTCGTCGTTACCGTTTTACAAAACGTACGCATTACAACCAAGAACTCGGCTCATTCATTGCACATGAAATGAACCGTTGTATTGCTTGTTACCGTTGTGTTCGTTATTACAAAGATTATGCGGGCGGTACAGACTTTGGTGTGTATGCCAATGCATCTCGTGTTTACTTTGGTCGTCCAGAATCAGGTACTTTAGAATCTGAATTCTCTGGTAACTTGACTGAAGTATGTCCAACAGGTGTATTTACTGATAAGACTCATTCAGAGCGTTATAACCGTAAGTGGGATATGCAGTATGCACCAAGCGTGTGTCAAGGCTGTTCTTCTGGTTGTAACATTTCTCCGGGTGAACGTTATGGTGAAATCCGTCGTGTAGAAAACCGTTTTAATGGTTCGGTTAACCAGTACTTCCTTTGTGACAAAGGTCGTTTTGGCACAGGTTATGTAAACCGTGCAGACCGTCCACGTCAGCCTCAGTTCCGTAATGGTGAAACTGTTGCAACTGTTTCTGTCGACCAAGCTCTAGATCAAGCGATTGCTAAGCTTCAAGGCAAAAAAGTTTTGGGTATTGGTTCTCCTCGCGCAAGCTTGGAATCAAACTACGCATTACGTGAGCTTGTAGGTCAGGCAAACTACTCAACTGGTATTGCACAAAAAGAGCAAAAGCTTGTTGAACTTGCTGCCTCTATCATGCAAACCGAGGGTATTTACAACCCGAATATGCGTGAAATTGAAAGCTATGATGCTGTTCTGATCTTAGGTGAAGACCTGACTCAAACTGCACCTCGCATGGCATTGTCTGTTCGCCAAGCTGCGAAAAACAAAGCACGCGAAATGGCTGCAAAAACACGTACACCAGATTGGTTGGCTGAGCCTGTACAACGTATTGGTCAAGAAGCAAAATCTCCGGTTTACATTTTAGCTGCAACTCAAACTCGTCTTGCTGACGTTGCAACTGGTGAAGTGGTTGCTTCTCCAAATGACATCGCACGTTTAGGTTTTGCAGTTGCTGCGGCAGTAAGTGGTGAAGTTGTAAGTGGTTTAGATGAAGATGCAAAAGCATTTGCTCAAACCATTGCTGACACTCTAAAAGCAGCAAACAAACCATTAATTATTGCGGGTACAAGCTTGCAAGATGCTTCTATTATGGAAGCTGCTGCACAGTTAACTCAGAACCTAGGTTCTAAAGCTGGTTTAAGTCTTGTAGTTCCTGAAGTGAACTCTATGGGCTTGGCATTGTTCGGTGGTTTAAGCCTTGAACAAGCTTTTGCTCAAGACTACGACACACTGGTTATTGTTGAAAATGACTTGTTCCGTCGCTTACCAGCTGCACAAGTAAAAGCTGCATTAGATAAAGCTGAAACAGTAATCGTGCTTGATCACAGTGAAACTGAAACTGTGAAACAGGCTGATATCGTTCTTTCAGCAGCAAGCTTTGCAGAGGGTGACGGTACTGTTGTAAGCCAAGAAGGTCGTGCACAGCGCTTCTATCAAGTTTACGATCCAAGTTACTACAAGCCTGAATATGCAATTAAAGAATCATGGCGCTGGTTACATGCCATTGAAACTGGCATTAAAGGTAAGGCTGTAGATTGGACATTACTTGACGATGTAATTGAAAGCATCGTGAAAAATGTACCAGTACTCGAAGCTATCCAAGATGTTGCACCTGATGCGGGTTACCGTGTACATGGCTTGAAAATCGCGCGTGAACCACGTCGTTATTCAGGTCGTACAGCAATGCGTGCGCCGTTATCGGTTCATGAACCTAAACAGCCTACTGATCCAGATTCAGCATTAACATTCTCAATGGAAGGTTATGTTGGTCCGCAAAAAGCATCATCATTAGTACCATTTGCATGGGCTCCGGGTTGGAACTCTCCACAATCTTGGAACAAATACCAAGATGAAGTCGGTGGTCACTTAAAAGGTGGTGATTCTGGTGTTCGTTTATTCGATCGCTTGGCAAAACGTCCTGCACGTAGCTACGTTGCTCCAGTGCCAGTAGTTGCAAATCCTGAAAGTTTCCGCTTAGTTCCAATGCACCATATTTTTGGTTCTGGCGAATTCACCATTAAAACACCTGCAATGGAAACTCGTATTCCTGAAGCTGTGTTTGCAGTTGGCGAACAAGATGCAACTCGTTTGAACCTTCAAGAAGGTCAACGCATTACAGTAAAAGCAGGCGAAACGACTGTAAGCTTGCCGGTACAAGTAATTGAATATTTACCTACAGGTTATATTGGTTACCCAGTTGGTTTAGCACCAATGGTGTCGCTAGCTGAGCCTGTTTCAGTGGCATTAGGAGTGTAATTCATGAATCAAGAAATTATACGTCAAACGCCACTTTGGGCTGAGAACTGGCCGATTGCCTATGCTGTCGTTCAAGCAGTTGTGATTTTGCTTGTTGTAGTTTTAGTTGCAGCGTTGATGTCTTTTATTGAGCGTCGTTTACTTGCTTGGTGGCAAGACCGTTATGGTCCAAACCGTGTTGGTCCTGGTGGTATGTTCCAGATCGTTGCCGACATGCTCAAGATCATGTTCAAAGAAGACTGGACCCCAAAGTTTGCTGACAAACTTACATTCCGTTTAGCACCAGCTGTTGCAATGGCAACAGCGGTTCTTTCGTTCATGGTAATCCCAGTGAGTCCTTCACTGGGTGTTGCCGACATGAGTATCGGTTTATTGTTCTTCATGGCAATGGCTGGTATTGCTGTCTACGCAGTATTGTTTGGTGGTTGGGCTTCAAATAACAAATACTCGTTGCTTGGTGGTTTACGTTCAGCTGCTCAAACTATTTCTTATGAAGTGTTCTTGGGTATTTCATTAATGGGTGTGGTTGCAATTGCAGGCTCATTTAACCTTCGTGAAATTGTTGAAGCACAACGTGATGTTTGGTTTGTCATTCCGCAATTCTTAGGTTTCTTGATTTTCGTAGTTGCTGGTGTTGCGGTAACTCACCGTCATCCATTTGACCAACCAGAAGCAGAACAAGAATTGGCAGAAGGTTACCATGTTGAATATGGCGGTATGAAATGGGGTATGTTCTTCGTTGCTGAATATGTCAACGTAGTACTAATCTCTGCATTGATCGTGACTTTATTCTTTGGTGGCTGGTTAGCGCCATTCAATTTAGAAATTCCATTTGTTCCACCAGTATTCTGGTTTGTGATTAAAACAGCATTCTTTGTAATGATGTTTGTATTGGCACGTGGTTCTTTAATGCGTCCGCGTTATGACCAAGTCATGAACTTTGGTTGGAAAATTTGTTTGCCATTGGCGTTGGTCAACTTGTTAGTGACTGGTGCTGTGATTCTGATGAATCAGGCCTAGGACAGCAGGGAGTACAAAATGTATAAATTTCTAGCTGGATTCGGATCAATTGTACGTACGTTACTCATGGTGTTCAGCCATGCAACGCGTAAACGTGACACGATTTTATATCCAGAAGTTCCGGCTGAACAGATTGTGCCGCCACGCTTTCGTGGCCGTATCGTATTAACGCGTGACCCTGATGGGGAAGAGCGTTGCGTAGCATGTAACCTATGTGCGGTTGCATGTCCGGTTGGCTGTATTTCACTACAAAAAGCAGAAACAGAAGATGGTCGTTGGTATCCGGAGTTTTTCCGTATCAACTTCTCACGTTGTATTTTCTGCGGTATGTGTGAAGAAGCATGCCCAACAACTGCGATTCAGCTCACACCAGACTTCGAATTAGGCGAATATGTACGTCAAGACCTTGTTTATGAGAAAGAAAACTTACTCATTTCAGGTCCGGGCAAATACCCAGACTACAACTTCTACCGTGTAACGGGTATGGCAATTAACGGTAAAGAGAAAGGTCAAGCACAAAAAGAAAGTGCACCAATCGATGTGCGGAGTCTATTACCATGATGTGGCCGTTTTATTTGATGGCACTCGTGGCCATCGTTTCTACGGTTCGTGTAGTGACTAACACGAACCCTGTACACGCTCTACTTAGTCTAATTGTTTCATTGCTTGCTGTTGCTGGTATTTTCATGATCGTGGGGGCGCCTTTTGCAGGTGCTCTTGAAATCATTGTTTATGCCGGAGCAATTATGGTTCTGTTTGTCTTCGTGGTGATGATGCTTAACTTAGGTCAACACACCGTTGAACAAGAACGTAAATGGCTTTCTTCAGATGCTTGGGCATATCCAGCACTCATGAGTTTCTTACTCGGCTTGCTTTTAGTTTGGATGCTTGGTGGTGAATACACCACTATTTCAGCACCGCTTGGGGCACAAGTGATTGGACCAAAAGTAGTTGGTCAAGCACTCTTTACTCACTATTTATTATTGGTTGAAGTTGCCGCGATGTTATTGCTAGCAGCCCTTGTTGCAGCATACCACTTAGGTAAACGTGAACCAGGTGCAGAAGAGGAAAAAGAATAATGGGCCAGATTCCTTTAGAACATGGTTTGATTGTTGCAACCATCCTTTTTGCACTCGGTTTTTACGGTGTAATGGTGCGACGCAACCTATTATTTATGTTAATGAGCCTTGAAATCATGATGAATGCTGCAGCATTGGCATTTGTTCTTGCGGGTAGCGTATGGGCACAACCAGATGGGCAAGTGATGTTCATCTTGATTTTGACCCTTGCAGCAGCAGAGGCATGTATCGGTCTTGCGATTGTCCTTCAGTTCTATCATCGCTTCCATCATTTGGATGTGGATGCTGCTAGTGAGATGCGCGGATGAGTTATTTATATTTAACAGTATTATTTCCGCTAATCGGTTTTATTTTATTGGCGGCAGGACGAGACAAACTCTCTGAAAATGTTGCAGCAGTTATTGGTGTAGGTTCTGTAGGTTTATCTGCATTATTTGCACTCATTGCTGGAATGGAATTTACCACGAGTGGTCAGCAAGTTTTTGTTCAAAACTTGTGGACATGGTTCAATGTTGGCGGTTTTGCTCCGGGCATTAGCTTACATTTAGATGGCTTATCTTTACTCATGATGGGTATGATCACGGGTGTTGGTTTCTTAATCCACATCTTTGCATCATGGTACATGCGTGGTGAAGAGGGTTATGCGCGTTTCTTCTCTTATTTCAACCTGTTCGTTGCTAGCATGCTTGTGCTTGTATTAGGTGACAACTTAGCGTTGTTATTCTTGGGTTGGGAAGGCGTAGGTCTTTGCTCTTACTTGCTAATCGGTTTCTATTATGCAAACCCTGCAAATGGTTGGGCTGCGATCAAAGCGTTTACAGTGACCCGCGTTGGTGACGTATTCTTGCTTATTGCTTTATTCTTGCTTTACCAACAATTTGGTACGTTGAATACTCAGTACATCGTTGAACACGCAGCAGAAGTAATGACGAAGAGTTCGTCTCTTACGATCTGGACTGCATTAATGTTGTTCTTGGGTGCTGCTGGTAAATCTGCTCAAATTCCATTGCAAACATGGTTAGCAGATGCAATGGCAGGGCCAACACCTGTTTCTGCATTAATCCACGCTGCAACAATGGTAACGGCTGGGGTGTACTTATGCTGCCGTCTATTCAGCGTATTTGAACTTGCTCCTGAAGTGATGCAATTCATTTCGGTAACTGGCGCGGTAACTTTGTTAGTTGCAGGTTTTGCTGCACTTGTTCAAACAGACATCAAACGTATCTTGGCTTACTCAACAATGAGTCAGCTTGGCTATATGTTTATGGCTGTAGGTGCGGAAGCGTATCAAGCTGGCTTGTTCCATATGTTGGCTCACGCATTCTTTAAGGCATTATTATTCTTGTCTTCTGGTGCGGTTATTCTGGCTTATCACCACGAGCAAAACATTTTCAAAATGGGTGGTTTGTTCAAACGTAACAAATTCCTGTTTGCTTGTTTCGCGATTGGTGGCGGTGCATTAGCAGCGATTCCATTCTTGACTATTGGCTTCTTCTCTAAAGATGCGATTCTTGGTGAAGTTTGGGTACAAGGTCAATCAGTTGCTTTATATCACACCTTATATTGGGTGGGTGTAGCAGGTGCATTCCTGACTTCAATTTATACATTCCGTTTAATCTGGGTTGTATTCTTTGGTCAAGAAAATACCCCTTACCATGAGATTAAAGGTGCAACTTACTGGGCTCCATTGGGCATTTTAGCTGTATTGTCTACTTTTGTTGGTGCGGTATTAAAAGCACCGGTAGCAGGTATTCTGAATACTGCAAAAATTCCTGAATTCCATGTCGCTGAACAATTTGTGGAAGGCATGCATGGGGCAGAGCACTTAGCAGTAGGTATTGCACTAGTTGGTCTAGTTGTTGGTATAGCATTATTTACATTTGCTTATGGTGCAGTGAAATCATTCGCTCAAACAAGTTTGGGTTCAGGTTTGGCACATATTTGCCGTACCGCTTTTGGTTTTGATGCATTGTATGACATCGTTTTTGTTAAACCTTATTTATTCTTCGCCAAAATCTTTGGCCGTGATCCGATTGACGGTTTGTGGTTAGTTCTTCCTGCACTCGTGAAAGGCGGAAACAGTTTTACAAGCTCACGTCAAACAGGTTCATTGCGTGAATACGCATCAAGCATGTCACTCGGTGTAGTGGTGTTATTGATGATCTTGATCGTTATTCAGGTAGTGGGGAAATAAAATGGAAAACAATTTAATTTTACCCGCGCTGATCCTTGTTCCGTTCATTGCCGGTTTTATTTGTTGGTTAGTCGATAAGCTCGACAAAACTTTGCCACGCTGGATTGCCTTAATTGGTATGCTCATTACTTTGGGCTTAGGTCTTGCACTTTGGCAAAGTGGAACTTATAGCTACGAGTTGGGTTCTAAAATCCCAACTTGGTCTGCTGAGTTCTATTTACCGTGGATTCAATCACTCGGTATTGGCATTCACTTAGCTGTGGATGGTCTATCTTTACTCATGGTGTTATTAACAGCGTTACTTGGTGTACTTGCTGTTGGTTGTTCATGGGGCGAGATTCAAAAGAACGTTGGTTTCTTCCACTTAAACCTATTATGGAGTTTAGGTGGCGTTATCGGTGTATTCTTAGCGATTGACTTGTTCTTGTTCTTCTTCTTCTGGGAGATGATGCTTGTACCAATCTACTTCTTGATTGCGTTATGGGGTCATAAAGGTTCAAATGGTCGTTCACGTGTTTACGCTGCAACTAAGTTCTTCCTTTACACGCAGATTGCTGGTCTAGTGATGTTAATCGGTATCCTAGGTCTTGTAGTTTATGGCTACATGATGACAGGCATGATCGGTTTTGATTACAACTATTTATTAGCTGTAGCTAACCATTTACCTGCAGGCTTAGCGTACGGTTTCATGATCTGTTTCTTCATCGGTTTTGCGGTGAAGTTACCAGTATTCCCATTACACGGTTGGTTACCAGATGCACATGCTCAAGCACCTACAGCGGGTTCTGTAGACTTAGCGGGTATCTTGATTAAAACAGCTGCGTACGGCTTGCTTCGTTTTGTTATTCCATTCTTCCCGACAGCTTCTGCACAGTTTGCAGACATTGCGATTATTTTTGGTTTGATTGGTATTTTCTACGGCGCATGGTGTGCTTACCAGCAAACTGACATGAAACGTTTACTTGCGTATACGTCGATTTCACACATGGGCTTTATCTTACTTGCAATCTATGCAGGTAATATTTTGACCTTCCAAGGTCTAATGATCATGATGTTGGCACATGGTTTGTCATCAGCTGCATTGTTCATTATGTCTGGTCAAATCTACGAACGTTTACATACACGTGATTTACGTTTAATGGGTGGTCTTCGTGGCCAGCTTCAGTACTTGCCATTTTTCTTGATGTTCTTCGTTGCTGCTCTTGTAGGTGTACCGGGTTTAGGTAACTTTATTGGTGAATTCCTGATTTTGATGGGTTCATTTAATAAATATCCTGTCTTCACGATTCTTGCTTCTATCAGCCTTGTATTTGCAGGTTTATATGGCTTGATCTTGATTCACCGTGCTTTATTTGGTGAACCAAATCCTGAACAAAAGCAACATTACACTAGTCCATTGAAAGACTTATCTGCTCGTGAAGTTGGTATTTTGATGATTTGTGCGATTGGTCTCGTTTGGCTTGGTATCTACCCACAAACATTCTTGGATGTATCTCATTCAAGCATGCAGTGGTTGGTCAATAGTTATGTGCCAGTACAAGAAGTCGTTGAAACTGTTCAGCAAACAGCTACTCAACTTGACCATGTGGAGATCCAATAATCATGAACTTCACAGTATCATTCTCTACGCTTATGCCTTTAGCTCCGGTGATGATTGTTGCTTTGACAACAATCGTCGTCATGCTGTTAATTTCAATTAAGCGTAATCATAATTTAATCGCAACAGCCTCTGTTGTCGGTTTAAACCTTGCTGCACTTTATATTTTATTTGCAGTATTTGGCGGTAAGTTTGTACCGGCAAATGTGATGGGCATGTTTATGGTTGATCCATTTACCATGTTCTATCAATTTATGATTTTGATTGCGGCATTGGCATGTTGTACTTTGTCTCATGCTTACATCGAAACTTATAAAGACAACCGCGAAGAGTTATATCTTTTGTTACTTGCTTCAGTAGCAGGTGCAATGTTGATGGTTGCAAGCTCTCACTATGCATCGTTCTTCATTAGCCTTGAGTTAATGTCGATTCCTGTATATGGCTTACTTGCTTATACTTATCAACGCAGTAACTCACTTGAAGCGGGTATTAAGTACCTTGTACTTTCAGCGACAGCTTCTGCAATGTTGTTGATGGGTATGGCATATATCTATGCATATACAGGTTCGCTTTCATTCTATGATTCTGTACAAGCATTATTTGAAGCAATCAAACAGCCAATGGTGTTATTAGGTTTAGCACTTATTATCTTTGCTGTTGCATTTAAATTATCGCTTGCGCCGTTCCATAAATGGACACCAGATGTATATGCAGGTGCACCAGCGCCAATGGCAACTTTCTTAGCGACTGCTGCTAAAGTTGCAACAATTGGTTTGTTCGTGCGCTACATGCTTGCTTCAGGCGCAATGATGGTGAACTCGTTAGTAACTATTTTGACGATCATTGCTGTATTGTCGATTTTAGTTGGTAACTTACTCGCTGTTCGTCAAGTTAATTTGAAACGTATTCTTGGTTATTCATCTATTGCTCACTTTGGTTATTTGTTAATTGCTTTAATTAGCATGACTTATGCGAGCTTGGGTAGCGTAACTGTATATGTGGTGTCTTATGTATTAACTACTATCGGTGCCTTTGGTGCGGTAGCATTAATGTCTAGCCCATATAACAACGTAGATGAAGCACAAAGTCTTGCAGACTACCGTGGTTTGTTCTGGCGCCGTCCAGTACTTACAGCAACTTTAACAGTCATGATGTTGTCTTTGGCTGGTATTCCATTAACAGCAGGCTTCATTGGTAAGTTCTTGGTGGTAATGGCTGCTGTAACAACTCAACACTGGTTCTTAGCTGCAATGATTATTGTGGGTAGTGGTATCGGTTTGTACTATTACTTACGTGTGATGGTTGTAATGTATATGACACCACCAGAAACTCCTCGTATTGATGCAGATGCTCATTGGGGACAAAAAGTGGGTGGTTTAATGGTATTAGCTGCTGCTGCATTAGTTATTATTTTGGGTGTTTACCCAGATCCAATGATTAATTTGGCATTAAAAGCAGAAATTTTATCTCCATTACATTTCATGCTTTCACAACAGTAATTCTGGTGTACAAAAAAGCCTCCAAATCTGGAGGCTTTTTTTTATTGAGCGTTAAAAAAAGATTATAATAAATACGTTTTTATATTTTTAGGTAACATCTGTGGCCATTCAAGAAATTCGTCACCCACTTATTCGTCATAAATTAGGTTTGTTACGTCGTGCTGATATCAGTACTAAGAACTTCCGTGAGCTTGCTCAGGAAGTGACTATGTTATTGACGTATGAAGCAACAAAAGATTTGCCAGTTGTGGATTGTGAAATTGATGGATGGGCTGGAACTGTTACTACTCAGCGTATTGCTGGTAAAAAAATAACGATTGTACCGATTTTACGTGCCGGAATTGGTATGTTAGATGGCGTACTTAATCTAATTCCAAGCGCAAAAGTGAGTGTTTTAGGTCTTGAGCGTAATGAAGAAACATTAGAAGTTCGCACGTATTACAAAAAATTAGTTCCAGATGTGGCTAATCGTCTTGCGATGATTATTGACCCAATGCTAGCAACTGGTAATTCGTTAGTTGCTGCTATTGATGTGTTAAAGGCAAGTGGTTGTAAAGATATCCGTGTTATGGTGTTGGTTGCTGCTCCTGAAGGTGTTGCTAAAGTTGAAGCAGCTCATCCGGATGTACAAATTTATACGGCATCTATTGATAATGGCTTAAATGAACAAGGTTATATTGTTCCTGGCTTGGGTGATGCTGGCGATAAAATTTTTGGTAGTGTACAAAAAGATTAATTTTTTGAAATAGCATTAAAAAGAGACTTCATTCAACCGTATAATTTTAAAAACGGGATCGTGAGTCTCTTTTTTATTTATTGCAACAACTGGATTGGAAAAGTAGGGGAAAGATCATGAAGCAAGAGTTTTATACTGGATGGGTAAAACAATATAACGCTGATAAAGGGTTTGGTTTTATTGAAACTAGTGAAGGTGATATTTTCTTTCATATTTCTGATTTCCCTGCATCAGAGGGCGAACCGAAAAGAAATGAAAAAGTGAGATTTCTTGCTGCAGATAATCAGGGCAAATTTAAAGCGATCAAAATTGAGCGTGTTGACCCGAATCCTGCGAAAACCAAGAAAAATAAAATTGCGGATCACAATAAAGCGATCACAAGCGAATTGCTATCAAATTTTCGACGCTAATCAATGAAAAGATCAGGTTTTAAACCTGATCTTCACAGAATTGTAAGAATGCTTTGAGGCCTGGACCTTGATACTTTTGACGGTGTACCAGCATATAAAGCGGACGCGTAAGCTGCCAGAATGGTGTATCTAAAATTACTAATTGTCCCTTTTCAATTAAAGGTTCAATGGCAAGTTTAGAAATACATGACATACCTAAACCACCAGCAACGATTTTTAAAATTGCTTCATTGTGACCTAGGGTTAAGCGAATATTCGCGTCTGGCAGATCTTGCAATATCGCATTATCAAATACTTCACGAGTCCCTGAGCCTTCTTCACGTAAAATCCATTCGACTTGAAGAAAATCATGCGCTGTTAGAGGTCTATTTAAACGTGCTAACGGGTGATTTGGGGCACAGCAAACCGCAAGCTCATCATCACGCCAATGAATACATTGGAGTTGAGGTAAATGACATGATCCCTCAATTAAAGCTAAATCAAGTTGGAATTGATTGACTGCTTCAATCATTTGGCGTGTATTGCCCACTTGTAATTGCAAATGTGCTTTAGGATGATGCTGTAAAAAGTTTGCCATTAAATCTGGCATGAGGTAATCACTAATCGTTAAAGTGGCCCCAATACGTAAATCAATACTTTGCAATTCACCTTTTGCAGCTTGCTCAAAAGCTTCACAGCGACCTAATATCTCTAAGGCTTGTGGCAATAGAAAACGACCTAAATCATTAAGTTGTAATCGTTTACCTAAACGATCAAAGAGAGGAGCACCAAGGCCATCCTCTAAATCAGCTAAAGCCATACTTGCTGCACTTTGCGTCAGTCTGACCGCATCGCTGGCTTTGGTGACAGTTCCTTCTTGAGCGACTGCTACAAAAACAGCCAACTGGCGTAATGTCATGCGCATGTTTAAAAAGCCTTAACGTTTAAAAGTATTCATTATTTCGGCTGTCATGCTAACATGAGCGCACTATTTCATGCCACGTTGAAATCATGTCAATTGAAAAATTTAGCGTAGAAAAAGTTTTATCTGTACACCGCTGGACTCCAACTCTTTTTAGTTTCACCATGACTCGCCCTGCACATTTTAAATTTACTGCTGGGCAATTCGCACGTATTGGGCTAAAAGTTGGAGAGGAACTTGTTGTTCGTGCTTATTCGGTAGTTTCATCACCATTTGATGAAACGCTTGAGTTTTTTTCGATTGTGGTACCAGACGGTGCATTTACGTCAAATCTTCAACATTTAAAGGTAGGAGACGAGCTTTATTTAGAAAAAATACCTTATGGTTATTTGACTTTAGCTCGCTATCAACAACCTTTACCACATGATTTATGGTTATTGGCAACAGGTACAGGTTTAGCTCCATTTTTATCGATGCTACAAGACTTCGATACATGGTCTAAATATCAAAAAATTAATTTGGTCTACAGTGTCCGTACCGCAGCTGAGTTAGCTTATGTTGATCGTATTCAAGAGATTGCTGAAACTTTTGGAGAAGGACACGAAGGCTTCAAATTTATTCCAATTATTACGCGTGATCCATCTGCACCACTACATGAGCGTTTACCGATTCTGATTGAAAGCGGCGAACTAGAAAAATTTGCTGGTATAGAACTGAACCCTGCTACAAGCCACGTCATGCTTTGTGGAAATCCGCAAATGGTAGATGACACTAAAGAGGCTTTAAAGCGCCGTGGTTTGACGATGAATCGTCGAGGTGAGGGAAATATTGCGGTAGAAAATTACTGGTAATAAATTGCGGTGAAAACAACTTTATAATTAATTTTATGGATATGTTTATTAGTGGACAAACATATCCATAAATTCGCGAATTTCTGAAATTGCGCTATCTACATCGGTTGAAAGCCAAGTTGGCTCAAAAAGACCTGCATAATGTTCCAAACGATCTTGTGGAACGACTAAGCGAACAGGACAGTCTTCTTCTAGTAAGCGCCAAGGTAAAATCGGAACATCATTGTCCAGAAAAATATTGATATTACGAATATCAACAATCATGGCATTAATGCAGTCAGGAAATGGCATGACGGAAAATTCTTCAGTACGGCGACGAAAATACTCTAAATCACCCCATTTGAGTTCATAACTTGGTTTATTAAATTCAATAATACCAATGAGATGTTCGTCTCTCGTCTGATGTATATAACATTGATGTGTGACGTCAGTGTCGAGATCAAGTGTTACGTTTTGCTGACGATACATCATAAAATAGAGCAGCTTTAAAACAAGGGGGCTTATTATAGCCTATTTTATAAAAAGTAAGCGCTAAAACATATTGTATTACAAATAGAACATTAAAGAAGCTCGAGTATAACTCGTTATTATTTTTAAATGGCTAAATAATTTTGCCTAAATTTTATACTGTTTTTATGATTTTAATAGTAGAGTTTTGCAAACACAGACACCTTAGCATAATGCTTTTTCACACAATGCAACAAACCAAATTGCTATGATGATTATAAAGTTAATGATAAAAGAAGAGGGGAAAGAAGATGCATGATTTTTCAAAACCACCTCATGTGACGAGTCCTGAAGAAACTGCGAAAAAAAGAAGATTGCCAGTTTACATTTTAATTATTGTTGGGCTTTTTCTTATTGCACTGATCGTCTACATGGTTGCTGATCACAGCAAAACACCTAAAGAAGAAGCCGCTTTTCAACATGAGGCCACACCACATGTCATTAAGAGCACTTCAGATTTGAATATTTATAAAGGGTAATAAGCTAACCAGTATATCTTTATAGAAAGCCTTTAGGACGTGACCTGAAGGCTTTTTTTGCAACCTTTTGCATCAATTTGTTGTATTTATGCAGAACTGTGTTGATTAGAAAATATTCAAAACATAAGGTGAGATAGACCGCATTCATCGTCATTTTTAACAACGAAAAGTGTTTTCACTATTGATAGCACTGAAAAGAACATAACAATTGAGGACATAACAATATGAATGAATTTTTTGATGGGCCTCGCGGCGCTCAGTTTGATGCGATGTATTACTGGGATCAGTTTCATCCTATTTTAGCTGCAATCGTCATCTTACTGGTTGGCTGGATAATCGCTTTATTAGTTGCGGCAGGGGTAAAAAAACTTCTGCAAAAAGTAAATACCAATGCAAAATTATCTTCAGCAACTGGGCGTGCTCCAAACATAGAAGGTCTTATTTCAAAAGTCGTATTCTGGTTTATTCTAATCTTAGCTGTTGTCGCAGCTCTCAATGTACTTAACATTAGTGGAGTAAGTGGCCCGTTCAGCAATATGGTGAATCAGGTACTCGTCTATATTCCAAATATTATTGCTGCTGTTGTGGTGGGTTTTATTGGTTGGATCGTTGCTCGACTGGTGCGAGCGGGGGTGACCAATGTTTTATCCCGAACTCAACTCGATGATAAGTTAAGCAGTGAAGTGGGTGTAGGTGGAATTAGCCAGAATATTGGTGAAATTCTTTACTGGCTTGTATTGTTACTTTTCCTTCCGATTGTTCTTTCAATATTAGGATTAACAGGCTTACTGATTCCAGTTCAAAATATGGTAAATGATGCTGTAGCATTCTTACCAAATATCTTTATTGCTGGTGTTATCGTTTTTGTTGGTTATATCTTGGCAAAAATTGTACGCGGTATTGTTGAAGGTTTAGTAAATAGCTTAGGTCTTCAGGCTCAAGCTGAAAAAATTGGTCTTTTCAAAAGCTCTAATGTAGGCAAATTCTTAGGTTCATTTGTTTTTGCAATCATCATTATTACAACATTGATTGTAGCGTTTGAAGCTTTAGGCATTGAGACAATTTCTCAGCCAGCAACAGCTATGCTCAATGAGATCTTGCAGGCGATTCCAAACATTATTGCTGCTGGTTTAATTCTACTGGTTGCTTATATTGTTTCTCGTTTTGTTGGCCGCTTAGTTGCAGAATTAATTGCAGGTACAGGTGTTGATGAAATTCCTGCAAAGTTAGATGTACAACGCTTTTTAGGTCAAACTAAAGTTTCTAACGCAGTTGGCTGGTTAATTGTATTCTTTACTATGCTATTTGCAGTTTCTGAAGCTGCGGATCGTCTTGGTTTCGATCAAATTAGTGGTCTAATTGCAATGTTTATCCATTTCGGTGCAAACATTCTATTGGGCGCTGTGATCTTGGTTATTGGTTTCTGGCTTGCCAATGTTGTGGCGAACGTGGTTCAACGCGGCGAATATAATAGCTCGCGTTGGTTAGGTAGTTTAGTTCGTGTGTTAATTATTGGTCTTGTACTTGCGCTTGGTTTAAGAGCGATGGGTATTGCAGATTCGATCGTTAACCTTGCATTTGGTTTGACTCTAGGCGCAGTTGCAGTTGCTTTCGCTCTTGCATTTGGTTTGGGTGGTCGCCAACCAGCAGAAAGACTGTTGAGTGATTTGTTAGATAAAGCTAAAAAAGAAGCTAATGAACCAAATCCTCTGTATCAACCGCCTTCTACTACGACCACAAGCAGTCCATCTACTGGTAGCTCATCTGCAACTACGAGTTCGTCAACATCTACAGTTGCACCAACGACTACAACCTCACCATCAACGGTTTCATCTGATGCAAAACCTGCTGATTCTGCACAAGTAAATCCAGCAGAACCACCAGTAAATAAACCGTTTGGATCTACTGGAGAAAATGACGAAATTTAGTAAGTAAAACTAATTTTCAGATAAACCGTACAAAAAATCTTTGATTTTTGTGATAAGTTCGACCACTCTATATTGAGTGGTCGTTCTTTTTAGACGTTATAAAAACAAATAAGTGAGGAAAATACGATGAAGAAACCAGGTCGTTTTTTAGCACCGATTGTCATTGCGGGAATTACGGTAGGTTTTTTAGCAAGTGCTTATAAATTTGTATTTAACAAATCTAATTCATCAAAACAGACAACAACTCATACACGTAATTCTGAAAAATCATCAAATGATTCGAAAGCCTCAAATTAGCTTATTGATCATTTAAACGTATTGTGCTGCTGCATAAGCAGAAGACCAAGCCCATTGGAAGTTATAACCTCCTAAATGGCCAGTCACATCAAGTACTTCCCCAATAAAAAACAGTCCTTTCTGCTTTTTACTTTCCATGGTTTTGGAAGATACTTCACTTGTATCAACTCCGCCTAAAGTAACTTCGGCAGTACGATAGCCTTCTGTGCCTGATGGTTTGACGGTAAAACCATGTAGTTGCTCGGCAATATGACCTAGCTGTGCATCACTGATATTACCAATCGCTGTCTCGCTCTGCTCTGCCCATATAAGTTGTTGTAACTCTTGTACAATACTTTTTGCCGTAAATTCATTCAGAAGAGTACGCAATAAAACTTTAGGTTGGGCTTTCTTTTTGTCTTTTAAATAATTTGCTAAATCTTGGCTCGGGAAAAAGTCAATTTTAAAACTTTCACCAGTATTCCAATAGTTTGAAAGCTGTAAAGAACTTGGACCACTCAAACCACGATGCGTAAACAATAATGCTTCAGTAAAGCTATTCTTCGAGTTACTTAGAGTCACATCTAAAGCATTACCACTTAGGCGTGTAGTGACTTCTTTAATATGATCTGAAAAAGTAAATGGGACTAAACCTGCACGAGTTGGATAAACTTGATGTCCAAATTTTTGTGCCAGTTCATAGCCAAATCCAGAACCACCCAAAGTTGGAATGGATAAACCACCTGTAGCAACCACTAATGACTCACAGCTAAATCGGCCTTGGTTTGTGTGTACAGTAAAACCGCCTTTTTCTAATGGGTCAATCTGTACAGCTTCACATTGAGTTTGGATATCAACATTATTGGTTTTATTACATTCACTCACTAGCATCTCTAGAATTTCTTTAGCGCCGTTTAGCGTGAATAATTGCCCGTGTTTTCGTTCTTCATAAGCAATTTTATAATCACATACCAAACCGATAAAGTCCCAGTTGCTATAGCGTGATAGGGCAGAAATAACGAAGTGTGGATTATGAGAAATATAGTTGTCAGGCTCTACATACAGGTTGGTAAAGTTACACTTGCCACCGCCCGACATTAAAATCTTTTTACCAATTTTATTGGCTTTTTCTAAAATTAAAACCGAGCGCCCTCGTTTAGCAGCATGTGCAGCCAACATGAGTCCAGAAGCACCTGCACCTAAGACAATGACATCAACATGACTGTTAGACATAAGAGATTCTCGATTAATCGTGAAAATTTAAAAGGGGCATATACTATCATGCCGAGCCTTAGTCATGCTAAAGACATTTACTGCTATGCGGAGTAATGTGCACTAAAAACTAATTAGTTATTGATGTGTTTTATTTCTTATATCTGCCTGTAAACCACCTGAATGGATTGCCAGAATGCGAGTTCCCTCAGCAAAGTAATTATTCTTTATAAGATCAAACAGACCAAACATCATCTTTCCTGTATAGATCGGTTCAAGTGGTACCGCATGTTGCTCTTCAAAACTTTCTATAAATGCCAATAACTCGGGTGAAGTTTTTGCATACCCACCACAGCAGTATGCATCTGTCACAGACCAGTTCTGTTTTTTGGTCCACTGCTGAATTTCTTGTTGTAAAAAATCACCTTTTAAAGCCGAAAATCCTAAAACCTTTTGATGCGGTGCGCTTCGTTCAATGAGCCCCGAAATCGTTCCACCAGTTCCGACTGCACAGCAAATCACATCATATTGATTTAAATCGCTTTGACTGAGAATTTCCTGACAACCTTGAACTGCTAATTCATTGGTGCCGCCTTCGGGAATAATGAAAGTTTCAGGAAATTGATGCTGTAATTGTTGAAGATAATTTGCCTCATCTTTCAAGCGATATTCATTGCGTGAGACAAAATGTAGATGCATTCCTAAACTTTGAGCTTTTGCTAAGGTTGGATTCAGAGGTTTGTCAGCTAACTCTTCACCACGAATAATTCCAATACTTCTTAAGCCAAAAAGATGAGCGGCATAGGCAGTCGCGGCAATATGGTTGGAATAAGCGCCACCAAAAGTCAAAATGCTCGATAAACCTTGTTGTTTTGCGACAAACAGATTGTATTTTAGTTTGAAAAATTTATTGCCCGAAATTTGAGGATGAACTAGATCTAACCGCTTAATGTCGAGATGAACTAAAGAGGGGAGTTCAATATGCTGATAGGAAACAGGTTGGGCAATGTGATCAAACATTAGAAATTGAGAAAAATAATGATTGATCACATTGTAGCTTTTTAAATAGAGCTTTAAAAAGCTGTTTACGAACTTGTATCGACAGAAGTAATCACTGACATGCCAGGGCGTAAGTGTTCCATTCCTTCTTGATTTGGATCAATGGTAATGCGTACGGCAATTCTTTGAACGACTTTGGTAAAGTTTCCTGTTGCATTGTCAGGCTTTAATACACTGAACTCAGAACCCGCAGCAGGTGAGATCTGTTCAACATGTCCTGTAAATTTTTTATGTTTCATAGCGTCGACTGTAAACCATGCTTTTTGGCCAATCCGCATATTGGCAATTTGGGTTTCTTTAAAGTTGGCAATCACCCAAGTTTGCTGTGGAATCAGATAGAGTAATTGTGACCCTGCTGCTACATATTGCCCAACACGAGGGTTCACCTCACCAAGTTGACCATCCATTGGAGCAACAATAACGCTATAGTCTTTGGTAGTTTGTGCCTGATCTAGTTGTGCCTTAGCACTTGAGACTTGTGCTTCTAAGCCAGCTTCTGCAACCTGCGCCGTTTTAAGTGCTTCTTTGGCAACTAAAACATTGGCTTCTGCCTGCTTCAGTGCTGCAAGGTTATTTTCAGCATCTGCTGCGGCTTTATCCTGCTCAGATTTAGAGGCTGCGCCACTATTTCCTAACTGTTGATAGCGTCTAAGCTGTGCTAAAGAAAGTTCATATTGAGCTTTAACTTGTTCAACTTTAGCCTGTGCAGCCACAATATCAGCTTGTTTTTGAGCAATAGACTGTGTCTGATTGGCTAAAGTATTTTTAGCTTGTTCAACTCCAGAAGCCGCTTGCGTTACTTTTTGGTCGTAGGTGGTTGCATCAATATGCATTAATACTTGACCCTTTTTAACGTGGTCAAAGTCCTTAACTAATACATCTTTAACATAGCCATTAATTTGCGACGATAAAATCGTTGTTTTACCTTTAACATAACTATTGTCAGTTTGCTGAATGCTCGTTGCGAAGGGTCCGATTCTCCATGCCCACAAAATCACTAAAATACCAACAATGAGCACAACTAGCATCCATAATAAAGTTGAGCGTTTTGTTGGAATCAGTTTGCTCGCGGGTGCCGGTTCGTTAGATGGAGCGGGAGCTGCTTGAGGTGGAGCTTGTTCCGGTTTGTTTTGATCATCTGACATATATCAATCTCAATTTCTATTTCATCAATAAAGAAGCCATTAAGGACGGATAATTCCTCTACGTTGTAGATATTTACTTCGTGCAATATTAAAACCACCCCACAAGAGTAGTGCGACAGCAAAAATACCGTTTAATGCAATAACGTCATTGTAGGCACGCACTTGCGCTTCACGAGTGACCACTTGATTAAGTGAGCGCATGGATTGGGCTGTTTGTAATGCTGGGTCAGTAGTCGTAACTGATGCACTGCGTTGATATGTAGAGAGCCTTTGAGCAACTAGAGGATCTGCTTGTTCCAAATCTTTAATAATCTCGACTTGATAGTTTTGTGTGCGGTGTTGTTGATAGGTCGAGAAGAAAGAAGACCCCACAAGACCACCAAAGGTTTGAGTTGCAGAGAACAGCACAATAAAAGTCACCACATACGAAGGGCCTTTAGCCAATGTTTGCGCAAAGCCAATCAGGAGCAATGGTCCAATAAATAAACCACCTGCAAAGCCTACTAAAAACTGACTTGCAAAGAAGTTAACAGGTCGGACATCACTGGTTAAGTGATAATCTAATCCACACGCGACTAAAATTAAAAATTCTGCAAAAAGTAAGTGGAAGATAATCCGTTCGCGTGAAAAAGTCAGTGCGCTAAAAAGTGTTCCGCTTAAAATCCCCACCAGAATGACAACATAGAGTGGAACAAATTGGTCTGGACCCATCCCCATTGTTTTTAAGAAGTTAACAGCTGCATAACTTTGTTCTGACATTAAAAGCCGGATAGCAAAAGCACCAAAAATGAAACGTAGAGTTGAAGCAGCACCTAACCAACGAGTCATAATTAATGGATTGGCACGATAGTGTTCATAGAGCAAACCAAGAACAACTAAGCTAAAACCTGCAATTAATACATAAGCAAGCCATTGGCTATTAAACCACCATAAAATTGGGCCCTGTGTGAGCACAATACATAAACAGGCAAAGCCGGGAGCGAGTAAAGCAAAGGTGAAAAAGTCTTGCTTCTCAAAAACGTAAATTCTTAAGCTACGTGGTAATTTCAATGAAACGACCATGGCTAAACAACAAAGTGCTAAGCCGAGCTCAAAAGTGTAAAGAACAGACCAACTGTCTGTATTTACAAGAAATGGAGAAATAATCCAAGCTAATGGTACACCGAGTTGCTGAAAGCCGAAGGCAATATATATTCCCTTTGCCATGTCTGCTTTTTTAAAAGCTTGCATGGTGTAATACATCCCTAAGGAGCTTGGGGGACCCCCACCCAACCCTGCCACAACTCGAGCGAATAGTGCCATTTCATAGGTATGCACAAAAATATGTAATACCAAAACCGCAATAAAAATCACCAGTCCTATTTCTGAAAATACTCTCAGGCCATACTGTTGACGGGCTTTAAACAAAATCAGGTTTGAGCTAACGTTTGCCATAACATAGGCTGCAGGTAGCCAAGCAGCTTCAGATGGAGTCAGTCCATATTCACCTTGAATTAAGGGTAAGTTTGCCGTAATAAAACCATTACTTAAGCTTGCTGAAAGAGCGACAAATAAACCGATAAAAAAGTATATAAATCGTTTAGGTACAGAATGTGCAATAGCTGCCGGTGAGCCAGGTAAAGTCGGTTGCTCTTCTGGGGTCCAGTCGGGTGGTGTTTCTAAGTAACGAGGCGTTTTACTCATTCTATCCCTCGAATTTTTTGTATTTGAATACCATGAAATAGTAATTCAATTGCTCGTTTTGCTAAGCGAGTCTGTTCTTCTTGCTCATGTCCTTGAAATGAAGAACCCAACATTGCTGTGACCATTGCATAGTCATCAGCAGTTAGATCAGCTCGGCACAATTTTTGTTCTATCGCATTTTCAATCAGTGGGTTAAGTGCATTATTTCGCCGTTCATAAATTTTTAACATAATTGGATCTTGTCGATCAATCACTCTCCAAAAATCTTGCAAAATTGCGAGTTTGGGAAGTTGCCCAATATGTCCTTCAATTAAACGAAATAAACCATCTTCGAATTGTTGAAAATGAGCTGCTTTTTGCTCTAGCTGTGTAATCGCACGTTCTAAAAGTGCACTAATTAAAGCTTTTCGATCACAAAAGTTACGGTAGAACGTCGCTCTGCCGACCCCAGCGTGGTCAATCACAACTTGTAAGGGAACATTAATGCCATGAATACGAAAACATTCTTCGGCTGCATTGAGTAATTCATCCCGATTATGGGCAGCAATTTTTTGACGTTTACTCATGTCATCGGTTTGGGGAGTTCGAAAGGTTATATATTTAACGGACATTTTTGTCCGTTGTGAAGATTTAAATTGTAATAACATGAAAATTCAATTTTCATCATTTATATCTTCGCCATTTTTATATGTGTCACAAAAAGCTGTTAGAATACCGCGCAATTGCGTGATGCTAGGTCAATACAATGTTTGAGTCCCTTATTCCTCTTTTTTCAATTGCGATGGCATTGATGCTTGGAGCAATAAGTCCTGGGCCAAGCTTTATTTATGTTGCACAAAATTCAATTTCTAAATCACGTAAACATGGGTTGTTTACCGCTTTAGGGACGGGGACAGGTGCAGCACTTTTTGGTCTATTAGCAGTTATGGGATTGCAAGCAGTTTTATTGGCGGTGCCTTCTGCTTATCTAATTTTAAAAATTGGTGGTGGTCTATATTTGCTTTGGCTGGCTTTTAAAATTATTAAACATGCTAAAGAACCAATTGCGATGGAAAACGATGGCAAATCGAAAATGACCTATAAGCAGGCATATCGATATGGCTTAATTACCCAGTTAAGTAATCCAAAAATCGCAGTCGTGCTAGCGAGTGTATTTACTGCTTTGTTGCCAAAAGAAATTCCAAATTATTACTACGTCGCATTACCAGTGATTTGTTTTATGATTGATGCGGGTTGGTACTCATGTGTGGCAATGCTGCTCTCTTCAGAGAAGCCTAGAACAATGTACTTAAAAGCAAAAACTGCCGTTGACCGAGTAGCTGGAAGTATTGTGAGCGTATTAGGCTTAAAGTTAATTTTCTTCAAATGATAAGTCTTTAATTAAAATATCTAAAAAATTCAAAGCCAGCTATTTATAGTCTGGCTTTATTTTTGCGTAAAATATATACAAATTGAAATATCTTTTTTAGCACTTAAACACTTTAAAAGTGGTAACTTAATAAATAAAACAAAAAGAAATGAGGATCACGTTATGAAAAAACTAATGGTGAGCATTTCTGTAGTTTTTCTCATCTTAACTACAGGATGTGAGATGAGAACGATGAGCAAGCAACAGCCAGCAAATGAGCGGACCATGAGTATTGTGGGTACTCCGGTTCATGAAAAGGATTATAAAATTTCCGATATACAAGTGAATAATCATGAGCAAGCTAACTATTAAGTTACTTGCTGGATGTGCAACTTACTGTGTTTTGAATATGGTAAGTGCATGTGAGCCTGCTTCTTTAGATTGGGAGCTTTTTCAGGAAAAATATGATTTAAATCATGATGGCATGTATAGCCAAAAAGAATTTCAACGGGTTGAAGACTTTTATCCTTATAACTGGCCGAGTGATAAACGTTTTCAAGGTGAAAACAAGCAGACAGAGCTATTTCATTATTTAGATGAAAATAAGAATGGCTATTTAACAAATGAAGAGTTGGGAAATATACACGTTTTATTTAATAACCCTTGCGAAGGGTGGCCGTGGTCCTAATTTAGTAAGCCCCGTTTAAACCTATTCAAAGCCCTTAAAAATAAAAAAGCTCCCAATTTAGGGAGCTTTTTTTGAAAGCAGATTAAGAAACTTTATCGCCAGGTTTCGCACCGCTGTCTGGAGAAATAATGAAAATACCTTCACCATTTCCAGCAGCAAGTACCATGCCATTTGAAATACCAAAACGCATTTTACGTGGTGCAAGGTTAGCAACCATAACAACCAATTTACCTTTTAGGTCTTCTGGTGCGTATTGGCTACGAATGCCACTAAATACATTGCGTGGTTCAGCTTCACCAACATCTAATGTCAATTGAAGTAATTTATCTGAACCTTCAACTGTACCAGCTTCAAGTACTTGAGCAACACGCAAGTCAACTTTTAAGAAATCTTCAATACCGATAATTTCAGCTTCACCAACTGCTGGAGTAGGCGCTACTTTTTTCTCAGCTGCTTTGTCTTTTTTCACTGCCGCTTTTGTTGCTTCTGGAGCAGGAGCACCTAAAGACTCTTTAGAAGCATCAACCATAGCTGCAACAGCTTTTGGATCAACACGCTGCATAAGCGGTTGGAACTGCGCAATCTCATGGCTTACAAGAATTTGTTTGCGTGACTCGAAATCGAAGCTTTCAAGTTTTAAGAAATCTTGAACTTGTTGAGCTAAAGTTGGCAGAACTGGAGCTAAGTACACTGCGAGTTGACGGAATAAGTTGATACCCACAGAGCAGACGTCAAGAACTTGTTGCTCTTGACCTTCTTGTTTAGCAAGTGCCCAAGGCTTTTTCTCATCAATATATTGGTTTGCACGGTCAGCTAGCGCCATAATTTCACGGATCGCCGTAGAGAATTCACGTGCTTCATAAGCAGCCGCGATTGAATCACCTGCATCAATAAAACTTTGTACTAACTCAGTTTCTGCACAGTCAGCGGATAAAGTATTATTAAAGTTGCTATTGATGAACTTCGCACAGCGGCTAGCAATATTAACGACTTTACCGACTAAGTCTGAATTTACTTTCTGAACAAAGTCATCAAGGTTCAAGTCAGAGTCTTCGACTTTATCTGAAAGTTTAGAAGCAAAGTAATAGCGTAAATACTCTGGGTTTAAATGCTGTAAGTAAGTCTCGGCCTTAATGAAAGTACCACGTGACTTAGACATTTTTTGTCCATTTACAGTCAAGAAACCGTTTACAAAAAGACCAGTTGGAGTGCGATAGTTCGCACCTTCAAGCATTGCAGGCCAGAATAAAGCATGGAAATAAACAATGTCTTTCCCAATAAAATGATAAACATCGTTTTGGCTGTCTTTTTTCCAGAAATCATCAAAGTTTAAATCTGGGCGTTTAGTTTTGATGTAGTTTTCAAAACTAGACATATAACCAATTGGGGCATCTACCCATACGTAGAAATATTTATTTGGTGCATCTGGAATTTCAAAGCCAAAATATGGTGCATCACGAGAAATATCCCAGTCTGCTAAACCAGCTTCAAACCATTCATCTAGCTTGTTCGCAATTGAAAGAGGTAAACGACCTTCATCACGCGTCCATTTTTGTAAATATTCAGAGAAGTTTGGAAGCTTGAAGAAATAGTGGTCGGATGATTTTTCAACTGGTGTTGCACCACTTAAAGTCGAACGCGGGTTAAGTAGCTCAGTTGCATTGTAAGTTGTACCGCACACTTCACATGAGTCGCCGTATTGATCTTCTGACTTACATTTTGGGCATGTACCCTTAATGAAACGGTCAGATAAGAACATCCCTTTTTCTGGGTCAAATAACTGAGTTACGGGACGAACTGCAATATTTCCAGCTTCACGGTTTTTAATATAGATATCTGTTGAACGTGCTTTGTTTGCATCGCTATGCGTTGAATCGTAATGATCGAAATGTACGCCAAAACCGTCAAAATCACGGATGTGTTCTTTTTGAACATTCGCAATTTGCTCTTCTGGGCTAATACTATTTGCTTCGGCACGTAGCATAATTGCTGTACCGTGAGCATCATCCGCACATACATAAGTCACATCATGACCCATTGCTCGCATGGCACGAACCCAGATATCTGCCTGGATGTAACCGAGTAAATGACCCATATGAATTGGACCATTAGCATAAGGGAGGGCATTAGTGACTAAAATTTTACGCACGGATTTCATTCTCTCATTCGTATTTATAAGGTGGAAGATTTTAACTGATGCACGGAGATAAGCAAAGATTAATAATCTCCGGCTTGGCATAAGCGATTTCTATTAAAATGGATTTTGGTCAGACATGGTTTCTCTTTAGAACAGATAAACAAATCAAAAAATATTTGAATCTTCCTGTATTGTCTTTGTTTCAAATTGCAGTTACGGTCAGAAAATAAGCCATAACGATGTATAACTAATAACTTATTCAGGTAATTTTTTAATTAACTATGAGGATAACAACGATGACTACAGAAAATAAATTAGATGAATTAAAGGCAAAAGCGGTTGATGCAAAAGTACAAGGTGAAAAAGCTTTGGACGATTTAAAGGAAAATGTAAAAGAGAAGCAAGCTGCTGGTAAAGAAGCGGTTGAAGATAAGGTAGACCAATTAAAGGCAAAAGCAGCTGATGCGAAAGTACAAGGCGAAAAAGCTTTGGACGATTTAAAGGAAAATGTAAAAGAGAAACAAGCTTCTGGTAGAGAGGCTCTTGAAGAAAAAGCAACTGATTTAAAAGGTAAACTTGAGGATGCTCAGCATAGTCTACAAGATAAGTTTGATCACTTGCGTACAGAAGCAGCTCATAAACTTGACGATGCTAAAGCCAAAGCTGCGGAATTAAAGGAAGAGGCTGCTACAAAATTGGATGAGTTGAAAACGCAAGCAACGGCAAAACTTGATGAGTTGAAGAAAACTGCGACTGATAAACTCAATAAATTAAAGAACCATGATTCTGCTGAATAAGCTGATTTAAACTAAAATCTGCACTCCTTACCTAAAAGATGAGATCTGAAGTTAGTAATTATTCATCCCAAGGTGAGCGAGTGCGGAGCAATACTGTTACACTATCTCCATTAAGCTGTAATGATCTGTTTTTGGAGTAAACAATATGTCTTGGCTTTCTTCATTAAAGTCCGTTTTTTCACCCGCACAAGAGGTGAAAGAAGATGAAATCCAAACCGTACTCCAAAATTATTTATTACCGCATTCAAAAGATGCTTTAAAGGAGCGTATTAGTCAGCTTCAAGTTCAGGGTCGTGTATTACAACTTACGATTAATACATTTCCTGATGAAAAAGAGCATTTGCAGCAAATTCATGATGATTTAGCGGGTGCATTAGAAAAGTGCGGTATTGAAGAACTTAATTTACACGTGGTTCAACAAAAGCGCCCTACACAAGAAAGTTTAAATTTACCTCCTGTACTTGACGCCTCACCTAAATCAGAACCAGATCCAAATAATCCACCGATTCAAAAAGCCGCTCCGCAACAAAGAGATGTTCCACTTCACCCTCGCATTAAGAATGTTATTTTAGTTTCATCAGGAAAGGGTGGCGTTGGTAAATCGACAACTACGGTTAATTTAGCGCTTGCCTTGCAAAAGATGGGGCTTAAGGTTGGGGTTTTGGATGCTGATATTTATGGCCCAAGTATTCCGACAATGCTAGGGAACGCTGGCAAAACTCCACTTATTGAAAGTGAAAATTTTGTACCGTTAGATGCTTACGGTATGGCTGTACTTTCTATTGGTCATTTAACAGGTGATAACAACACACCTGTTGCATGGCGTGGACCAAAGGCAACAGGCGCTCTAATGCAACTGTTTAATCAAACACTTTGGCCTGATTTAGATGTACTCATGATTGATATGCCACCAGGTACTGGTGATATTCAGCTTACGCTTGCACAGCGTATTCCGGTTACAGGCTCCATCATTGTGACTACTCCACAAAATGTTGCCTTGCTTGATGCTACCAAAGGAATTGAGTTATTTAATAAAGTTGGTATTCCAGTATTAGGTGTCGTCGAAAACATGTCGACTCATATTTGCTCAAACTGTGGTCATGAAGAGCAAATTTTTGGTATCGGTGGTGGTGATAAGCTTTCCGAGCAATACCATATTCCATTGCTAGGCCGTTTGCCTCTAAATGCTCAAATACGTGAACATGCTGATCAGGGTAAACCGAGTGTTGTGGCAATGGATGATGCGGCTGATAGTTATATTGAGATTGCTAAAGCAGTCTGGCAGCAGATTGAAAAAATCCCTCAACGCACACGTGATGATAAGCGTATTTTCTAATTTATTAAAACCCGGCTTTAAGTCGGGTTTTTTATCATCTGATTAAAATAAAAAATTAAATTACTGAATCCTAATAACAAAGCTGAACTTGAAATTGGCATGTAGATTGCTACCTTACAATTTTTAAAAAGAAAGGTTAAAAAATGCAATTTAAGTATAGTTTGGGCGTAATCAGTTTATGTAGCGCTTTATTTTTAGTTGGATGTAACGATGACAACTCATCTGCTTCACAAACACCAACAGTTCAGGAACAAAAACAGAAGTTACAGCCGATCATTATTCAGGGGGCCTTACCCGTAGAGTCGGAAAGAATGGCTTCAAAGTTAGAGAATAAAACTGTTGAAACAGTAGGAGGATGGACGTTCTGGAAAGGAACCTATAATGGTTACCCAATGATTATTTCTAAAACTCGTATGGGTATGAGTAACTCTGCTGCAGCAACTGCTCTAGCGATTGAACGCTATAAACCAATTGCGATCATTAATCAGGGAACTTCAGGTGGACACGACCCTGATTTACATGTTTATGATATTGTTTTAGGAAAATATACAACCAATATTGGTGCATTTAGAACACCTAAACAGCCAGTGGGCGGTGGTTCAAACTCACTTACATGGGTTGAGGCTTTTGATGTTTTGCCAACTCAAGAATCAAATCCAGAACCGATTGCAATACGCAAATTTGAGGGTGACCAAGAGTTGTTAATGGCAGCGCATAAAGTCCGTTATGATAAAGGTGATGTGGTTGAAGGAACGATTGGTTCAGCAGATGTCTGGAATAATGAGCTAGACCGTATTCAATTTTTCCATCAGCGTTATGGTACTTCTGTTGAAGAAATGGAAGCGGCTTCTGTTGCACAAATCGCAAGCCAGTTTAATGTTCCTTTCCTAGGCATTCGAATCTTATCTAATAATATTACCAATAACGGAGCTTATGACCCTGGTACAGGAGAGGCTTGCCAAGAATATGTGCTTAATGTGGCCGAAGAATATATGAAATCAAAACTGCCAAAATAATGATTTAAACCTATGCAAGAAGAGTGAAGCTTTTATAAAACCTCTTCTTGCTTCTTTTGACGATGTCTACTTTTCCAATTTTTAACGACCATCCAGCGCCAGAAAATTTCTGTACATATATATAAAATGACAGCAAATACAAAAGCTTCTACAACAAGTCCAGTCATCAAGATTTTCGCGAGACTAAAATCAATGTGGCCATGGCCGAAATGAGTAATCCAACGAGAAATCTGATGTAATACACCCAGCAACATTTCTTTATTAATCATATGCACATGAAAAATGTGTGCACCAAACCAAAAACCGATATATAGAATAGGAACTAATGTAAGCGGGTTACTTAACCAAGCGAGCATCAAGCTAATTGGTAAATTTACTTCGAATAGTAATACAGCCATCACAATAAATACGCTGTGAAAAGGAATAGGCAGTAAACCAAAAAAAGTTCCGACAAAAACAGCTCGGGTAATTGATTTTCGATTGACATACCAAAGCACAGGATTAAGGGTTTTTTTACCAAAAATCCTTAGAAATTTCATATTTGAAACTTTCTCGGGGGAGGGAAGCCAAGATTGAAAAAAATGCTTTGCCATAATCATTAAGGGTAGTAAAGCGCGATGCTCTATATAAAAAATCAGAAACAATATATGAATTGAAACTTATTAAAAGCTTAAAATTTAAACTTACCAGTGCTATATATTTTTTATTATAAAGACTTTTGATGGAAAAATAGACTTAAAATAAAAATAGTTATGTTACTTAACTCAGAATCTATTTGAAAAGTATAACAACTGACCGTAAAGTTTTCTTCTCGACTTTATGTGATAATTTTGTAAATGTTTGTTTTTATATACTTTATTTTTATTTTGAAAATAACTTGAAATACTTTGTCTTACAATTACCTTTTGCCTTGTGACAGGATATCTATTAATCTGAGATGACTATATTGTGAGGTCATTCAATGATTTCATGGCTTTTTATTGGCTTAGTAGCCACAATTTTACTTACTCCAGGCCCAACCAATACTCTGCTCGCTTCTTCAGGAGTACAAGTGGGTTTAAGGAAGTCAGTAAAACTTATTCCAGCAGAAGTTTTGGGTTATGTAATCTCTATTTCTGCATGGGGAATGCTGATTGGAAAAGTGTCTAGCACACTACCAATGCTGCCGCCTATTCTAAAGCTATTGAGCGCTTGCTATATTATTTTCTTAGCCATCAAGTTATGGCATACGGCAAATCAAGAAGTTGAATTAAATCAGCCAACAATTCGTGCTCGTGAGTTATTCTGCGCCACTTTATTAAACCCAAAAGCATTACTGTTTGCCTCAGCAATTTTCCCAGTAGCTGCATGGAGTAATTTTCATATTTATTTAATTCATATGATGGCTTATTTAGCGCTTATTACCCCAATTGCATTGTTCTGGATTTTCTTGGGATCGGTTTTAGCATCTAAAAAAGTAGGTTGGTTAAATCAAACTAACTTGCAAAAAACTGCTTCACTTGTATTGGTCAGCTTTTCAATTCCAATTAGTTATTCTGCTTTACTGAACCTTTAAATGTACCGCTGAGCTATTCTTATTTGTTTGAGTAGCTTTGTGTTGTTTTCATAATTGGTTTTTTAAGTTAAAGTACGTCGAAATCAATGAATTTACCTTTTGGATAGAAAATACATGGCCATTAAGTCTGATCGTTGGATTCGCGAAATGAGCGAAAAACACGGCATGATTGAACCTTATGCAGAGAATCAAGTCCGTTTTGATGAAAATGGTGAAAAGTTGATTTCCTACGGGGTCTCTAGCTATGGTTATGATGTACGCTGTGCCCGTGAATTCAAGGTTTTTACAAACGTACATTCTGCAATTGTCGATCCAAAGAATTTTGATGACAAAAGTTTTATCGATATTGAGTCTGACGTTTGTATTATTCCGCCAAACTCATTTGCCCTAGCGCGTACAATTGAATATTTCCGTATTCCTCGCAATGTGTTGACTGTATGTCTAGGCAAGTCGACCTATGCTCGCTGCGGTATTATTGTAAATGTGACTCCATTAGAACCGGAATGGGAAGGTCACGTTACGTTAGAATTTTCAAATACGACAAATTTACCTGCACGTATTTATGCTGGGGAAGGCGTAGCACAAATGCTATTCTTTGAAAGTGATGAAGTATGTGAAACCTCTTATAAAGACCGTGGTGGTAAATACCAAGGTCAAACAGGTGTTACGCTTCCTAAAACTTAATGTTTCCTCGATGAAAAGATTTTAAAAAATAATGGGTCACTTAGGTGGCCCAATTTTATAAATAAAATTTTGTGAAAAGCGTTTATCGGAATTATGATAAACGACAGTTACCTTTTGTAAAAAATGATATAAAATGATCAATAAATAATTTGTTTTTTTGTTCTGCATCACAGAATTTAAAAGCAAATGTGGTTGATATAAGGCTCTCTTTGATAATTTTTAGTTAAATATTTATCAAATGCAGATAGGCCAAATAAAAAGAAATTAAACAGGATTATGCCCCCACGGATACGGAGGTCGGCCATGCGACAGTTTACGTCTCTTCATGTAGCTATATTAGCGCTTGGAAGCTTATGCTTTTCTTCGGCGCATGCTGCTTCTACATTAGTTCCTATGTCAGATGATGAATTATCAGCGACTCGAGGCCAAGCCTTGATGAGTATGTCTTATATTGCGCCTACGGATTCTGCAAACTTAGAAAAGCTCCGTAATAGCAATAGTAATATTGGTTTTTTCAAATTAGGTATGGAAGCTGAATTAGAAATTAACACCAATATTCGTAAACTACAGTTAGGCTGTGGCGGTGTTAATGGGGCAGGGGGCTGTGATATTGATATTGATAATCTCAGCTTAAGTGGTCAAAAATTTGACTCTAATGGTAACCCTTTGCCCATGTCAAGTGAAGACAGAGCTTCATCATCTGCTGTTTTAACAAATCCGTTCATAGAGTTTGCAATTAAAAATCCTAATTCTGCTTCGACTCGTGAGGTTGCTGGTCTAAGATTGAGTGCGGAGAAATTTATTGGGTTACTTACAGCTGGTACTGAAAATACGACTAGACCAAATGGTATTAATTCAATTTCGGGTTATATGCAGGTTCAATCCGATAGCAGTGGTTTAATTAAAGGTTATGCCACAACTTCGGCCACTCGAGATAATTTATATGGGGCAAACGCAGTTACAGGTCGTTTGCAAGCTTTAAGTGCAGGTAGCCTTGCTGAAGTTCAATTTATTACATCTAATGGGGGATTTAATATCCCTGGCATTCAAAATAACTATTTTGAGATTGCTCCGATTCAGGTCAATGGTAATCGTATCAGTTCTAAAGTCCTTTCTGCGCCGGTCAAAGTCCCTAATATTTATGTAGGACATAGTAGTTCTTATCCTGTAGATGGTACCGTGCAATATAATGCAGCAGGTCCCCATGACCCTACATACCCTGAACCGACTGGCATTTATACTCAAGGTGGTAAAGTTGAAGCTACTGTAACAGACTGCACTTTATTTGCTTGTTTAGTTGCTGGCCCAGGTAAAAAGTTTTCAAATGTATACATGAATGGTACGATTTCAAATATTACTGCGAATTTAAATTTAACACAGTCATTAGGTCTAATTCATAATTTACCTATCAACTCACCAATGTATTTAGCTCTGCAAAATCAGGCCTTGCAATGGCCTGGTGCGAAACCAGATGATATTGCTCAAAAAGGGTGGTGGATGTCTTTTGCACAACCAGTTAACGTCGGTAATATTATTCCTCAGGATGCGATTGATATTTCACCGTTATTTCCACAAATTTCAACTGCTGTTTCTGCATATTTACAATCTCATCCAGCGCAAACCTCAGATCTCGATGGCCTATTATTAGGAGCAGATTTAGATGTTAATATCGGTACTATTGATTTAAAAAATAGTCCGTTAACATTGAATTTAAATAATTTGCAGTTAACTAACCAAAACTTTAAAACTAACTGTCATGGTCCTAATTTGACATTTTGTTAAATCTTATGTGGATAGTTACACTAGTTTGCATTCATCGGAAAAGTAATTTTTTACATGCTTTTTTTTGCATTTGTGCAAATATTCTTCATAATAGAAATGTGGAAAAGTTGGCAATATCTTTTAGATTTGCTTCTTTGTCTAAGGTGAAAAGGAAAGATTCACCTGACCTCAAGGATTGTTAAAGAAAAATAAATATGGTGCACGGCATCGTATAAAACAGGAAGGTCAAGATGACTACACTTAATTATACGGTAAGGTTTCAAAAAACCGTTTTAGCAAGTTTAATCGGGCTTTGTATCAGTCAATCTAGTTTCGCGCTTGAAGAACTTTCTGATGCAGGTTTAAGTGAAACTACTGGTGAAGGTATTGCTATCTTGCCACAGAATACTTATATGGTATTTCGTGGCGCAGGTGCTAATGAAACACCAAATCAGATTTTAACTGATCGTACTAAAGATACTGGTTATATCAATTACGTACCTGTTGGTCCGTTAAGTATGACAGCCGCAGATACGAATAAAAATGGTTCAATTGATTCAGGTGATCGTGCAGTAGGTAAAGCCGATATTTTTCTTTATGGTTTAGCGCTTTCTAAATCTGATAATGATACTAATACAAGAATAGCCACTACTGATTCTGCCGCCACGATTTCAAGTTGGGGAACTGCTGTTAACCCATGGATTTTTAAAGTTGCTACAGAAAACTTAGTACCGAATTTTAGTGCGACAAATTGTAGTGGTGCAGCTGATCCAACTTGCCAAGTGACTAATTTAGCTCTAGAAGCACCTTTGTATGAGGTAGGAACAAAAGACGCTGCTGGTATAGATGCATATAAGCTAAAACTAGGCTTATGGACAGATATTTTTGTCCGAAATCCAAATAAAATAAATGGTGCTGCAGATCAATTTAATTATGGTGATTCAAATGGTTTAATTGGAACAAGTACAGATGCAAGTCGTGCAAACCGTCTTCGTTTACAAGGGATTTGGAATAACTTTAGTTTAAATGGTAGCCGTTTGCAGCTTTTCCAGACCCTAGGTGGAGCGACATCCGCGGGAGGAATGAGCCCTTTCTATAACGATACTTTAGGCTTTGCTGGAGTTATTCGTTTAAATAGTGGGGACGCCTCTAATTTAAGAGCAACGATTACTGCAAATACTCCTACCTCAACAGTTGGCCCATGGGTAAACCGTTACAGCACGCAATATACTGGCGCACCAAGTAATAATTCTCCAAGTTCAGACTGGTTATATCGTATTCGTAGCCAGACTACGACTGTTACATCAACAGGTTCATGGACCGCACCAACTGATAGTGCCATGAATAATGTATTACGTTTAAGTACACGTGAATCTGGTACTGGGCAGGGTAATTTAGTAACGCCTGCAATTAATGGCGGACTTGCTCCAACTTTTGATGCGAATGAAGGTTTGTATATTTATAATCCAAATATTAACCTTGTGTTAGGGTCTTTATATCAACCATTGGTTCTAAGCTCGGATGGCAAGAACTTTAGTTTAGAACTTGCGCGTATTCCAAATAAACCTGAAATTTATAAGAAAATCTATACAGACTATAGTGGGGCAGACAGTAGTTATTTAGGATCAACTTGTAATATTTATCAATGTGGTACGAATGTAACCTTAGGCGGTAAAACTTATCAAGGTTCTAGCGCAACACATAGTAGTATTTCATTTGGTTCAACTGTTTATAATGCTGCGACCAACACTTTAGAGGCTTTTAAAGGTAATAATACTCAAGATGCGGTCGGTATTTCATTTGGTAAGTTACCTACCGGTACTGTAGCAGCGCCAACGCAGACAAGAAACTTTTATCAATTACAAAATCAGGAACGTCGCGTAAATAGTTATACATGTAGTTTAATTTTTACTTGTTATGACTGGCAATACCGTACAGCAACAGGTTGGACTGGCAATGCGGGCTCAGGTTTACGATTTGATTCTCAAGGTGCGAACTGGGCTAATATAGATAGTACTGCTTATTATAACCCAACAGTAAATAATACAGGTTATACCTTAGCTGATGCAGGGAATGGAGCTCAGTTTGTTGTACCGAATGGTACTCCTTTACCTGATGCACTTTATAATAATGGACGTTGGACTACTACTACACCAAATGCAGATTTAAATACTTATAAATTATCAGGAGCACAAATCAGCTCTTCGATTAGTAATAACATGGGGTCTGCTGTCATTGACGGTGTTTTAATACAGCACTTGAAACTGACAACTAAAGGCCTATAAGAGGAGGAGAGTGATATGAAAAAAATAAGTACTTTAATCCTCGCTCTTTGTGCAACGGTCACTCATGCAGAGCTACAAACTTTAGACAATGAAGCATTACAGGCGATTAATGGTCAAGCTGGTGCTGATTTATCTTTAATGCTCAATTTAAACCAAACAGCTAACGGTGTATTTGACAATGGTAGTGGTGGTGTCTGTGAGAACGTAGAGTTTTGCCATATCGGCTTTGCAATTAATAAGCGTTTTGTACAAGCAGATGCAACGAAACCAAGTGGTTGGGCCGAAAATAGTGATAGTGGTAATAAACTTTGGCTCGTATTTAAAGGCGTACAAGGTACTTTAAATATTCAAAAGATGGGTTTGGATGGCGCTGATTTAAAGTATTTGGATAAAAATAATACTGAAATGATTAAGCCTGCGATTCAGCTTAGTTTTAGTGCGGCACAGCCAATTTTAATTCGTAACTTTGGTTTTAATGCTTTATCAATTGAGCAAGATAACTTTACCAGCTCAACAACAGCGCAAGGGTCGAGTGCAAATATGTATGATTATGCATATTTCAAAAAGCCAACTTATGCTGCCACTGCTAATAGTGCAAACCAGCAAGTTGCTACTGCAACACCATCGGCGTATGACCATGGACGTGAAACTGGTTTTATGGGCTTGATGATGAATGGAAATTTGGCTATCCAAGGAAAAGTCATGGTCTTTAGCTGTGATGGCAGCCATCCTCGTTGTTAAGGGCTAATGTAGATTTCAAAGGAACTGAAGTGATGAAAAAAAATAAAGAAAATCACAGCTCAAAGTTTATTTTAAACGCATTAACAACCAGCATGTTGTTAGTGAGCGGACATGTTTTTGCGTTAGAAGCTTTAACAGATGCTGACATGAGTGCTGTTAATGGACAAGATGGGATTTCGATTCAAACGACGTTTAATGAAATCAATATTGATAATGCTTACTGGGATGATCATGCAGGTACATCTAGTAGTGCAGATCAGGTCTTAAGAGCGCAAGCAGGCGGGATAAAAGTTCAAAAAAGTAATGCATCTAATCAGCCTTTAAGTACAAATTACCGTTTAGATGTAGGGAGTAACCCAACTACGGGTAAAACTGGACTCGACTTTTCTATGCAAAGCAGTCCATCACTTATTACCGTAAATAGCGTTAAAGTTTGTAATAGTTCAGCTACATGCTCGCCAACTTTAGGGCAGTTGGCTATTCAAACGACCTCTCCTTTAAATTTGGCACTTACAACCCAAGATGGCTTATTTAATGCAAATAGCCAGTCAAGCATGACGCTTGGTATTAATAATGCCAATATTTATTTAGGGCAATTAGATGCTCGTAGTCAGCTAAATCAGTTAATTTTAAGAAATTTTAACTTTAATTTTGTCGGTAAAGGAGCCATGCTGATTGACCCAATTCGTGGCGTGGTTTTACAGACAAATACTGGAACTAATGTCGCTGGTGTAGGACAAACCCCAAATAGTACCTATGGCTATGTTGATTTTAATCGTGTAGCAGATTCAGCTTCTGGTCTAACAGCAGGCACATATGTAGACAGTAGTGGAAAAGTAACTAATTCAGGCCTGAATATTGAGGTCATGTTAAGTTCTAATGTCGATAAAACTAACCCTTATGCTTTAGATGCAACCAATAGTCCCCAAAATGCGAAAGGCTTGATTCGTTTAGGTGCTAGCGGACGTATGGTAAATAGTTATTTACAAGTCCGTGGCATGGATGGTACGTCAGATACAACAATATTAGGTACAGCAAATACCGCTGCGGGTACGGGCTCAAGTAATAGTATTTTAGGTAATTCTGGAATTGCCTTTCGTATGAAAGGTGAATTCACTAAAGACAATGACTCAATGCTAGGCTCAGATGGCAAAGCAACCACTTTAGAAATTGGTGGAGCAGGTCTGAATGCCTATGGTTTCGAATTTGGTAATTTAACAGGTCTTAACTCAGCTACACGCGGTTATTTTGACAGCGGAAATATTTATTTAAATCTTGCTGATACAAAAACATTATTAATGCCAAACAACGCGACCTTAAATGCAATTCGTTTAGGGTCGGGTACTTTAACAACAGCTGCTGATTACCAACATAATATTCACCGTGATACGGTGACTAATCCGTTTAGCTTAATTCTTGCGATGCGTGGAGCAGAGTTTCAAGCATTTTCAAGACGCGGTCGTTTTACGACAAGTGCAAATGTTGCTGCTGCCAATCAGTTTGCAGATAATGGTGCAAATAATCAGTGGGGCTTAGCCTTACCTTTTTATAATTTAAATGCTAACGCTGCTGTATATGGTTTAGATGCACCAGCAAATAGTGCTTATTACTATACAAAAGATGCAAATGGTAAGCCTATTCGAAATGCTGTGGCTACATCTGGAACCACTTCGCGTTTAGGTTTTGGTATTGCTGCTGGAACTACGGGACGTGATGCGACTGGAACTAAAACAACCTCAATTTTATTAATTGATGGTTCTCCAAATGCTAATAATGGTGGTAGTCCTACTGATTATTACATGGGCTTACGTAATATCGATATGTTCCTAAAAGGCAATGGAAGTATTGGTTTAGAAAATGGCAGTCTTAATATTAGTTTAAAAGAGATGCTACTTGCTTTATCAACAGAAATTGCAGCAGGTTATTTACCAGGGGCTAAATATAAAACTTGTCCAGCGACGGGTTCATGTACTTCACCTATCGATAATTTTGCCAAAAATAATGATGTCTTATTTGGTCTAAAACTCCGTTTAGGTGGCGATCTTAACTTATCAATTGTGCCAAATAGTTCAATTGCAGATGGAAGTGCTTTAACTGTACTCGGCGATTTCACAGTGCCTGCGACAGCAACTGGAAATACGGTTCAAATTAGTGATCCGATTGATGGTTCTGCAATTGGTTTTGACAATATTACAGGAAAGCTAGCGTTTAATACCGCTTTGGTTGTGGGTAAAGATACAACAAGTGGTTTAGGTAAAGTTGGGGTAAATACAGCGGTTTATTTCAACCCTGATAAGAGTATTGACGGTGCATTACGTGTTAAAGATATTAATTTCTATCCGCCTTCAACAGGAGCGGGAGCACGTTTAGGTGAGCTTGCAATTACTGGTGGACGTTTAAATAGTAGCTTTAGTATTGTGCCTAGAAATGGGGCCTTTAACTAATAAATAAAAGTGACGATTATCGTCACTTTTTTATATAAATTTTATTTTAGTGTGATTGGATTTGCATTCGTCGGGTTATAGAGATAATTGCTTTGTACTTGAATATTATTCTGATAGTCTGAACAAATAATAAGCGTTTGTCTCTTAAGGATTAGAGCGACATGAAGAATAAAAATATAGGATATTGGCTGCTACTTGTCAGTAGTTCAAGTGTTTTTGCAATGCAACCTTTGGATGATCAAAGCCTTGCAGCAACGACGGGCCAAAATGGTTTAACTTTAGGAATTCAGGCCGATAAAGTTAAATTTAATCAAGTCGCACTTATTGATACTAACGGTATTGCTTCAACTTCTTATAACAGCAAGGCTGGTTTTATTATTGCTGGAAACTCTACTAATCCAGTTGCTGGTATAGAGTTTATTAAAGCCGCTGTATCGGGTAATCCTTCTTTTAATATTGCAATGGATACCGATGCTGGGGGTGGAAATCCTTTTTTAAATTTAGCTATATCTATGGGGAATGATGTAAACGGAATTCGACTTCTACCTTTTTCAGTTTATTTAGCCCCAAGTACATCTTTATCTAGTCCATCCGATTATGCATTAACAAGTTATGCACCAAAATCAATTTTTAGTTCGGGAACGACAGTAAATACGGGTGTAAAAGAAATCATTCGTTCTAGTGGAAATCTTGATATTAACTTTGTACAAACCAATAAACCCCGTTTAAACATTCAACTGGGTCATGCTGCCCAGTCCGTTATGGTTAAATTTGGTGGGGCAATTCAATCTATTTGTTCTGCTGCTACGGGTTGTCCAATTACTTTAGTGTCCGATAATACGGGTGCTACATTTGGGTTTAAGTTTGCAGGAACAAATACCTCAACTGGTTTTGTGTTAGATGGTTTTTATGCAGGAGTTGATCCAACTGGATTAACTTTTGGGAATACAGGCGCATCTAGTAAATTTGATGCTTCACTTAATAATGTCACTTTAGGGAATATGGGTACTCAAAATACAACAACGTTTAATAATTTACCTAATGGTTCTATGGGGAGTTTTGGTGTCACTGGTGTTTCTGTAACTGACTTTAAAATGAAAGTAAGCGGCTTTTAAAAAAGAATAATAGCTTAACCTGAAATACGAAAGAGGGTAGTTGTGAAAACAATCGCCCTCTTTTTTAAGGTTATAGCGAGTTAAATAGTATCTGATCTGGTATGTTCTAATTGTTGAACAATTTCATCTAAAGCTTTAATACGTTTCACTTGGTCCCATAATTCTTTCGCTTGAGGATAGGCTTTGGTCATCATGCCTAACCACTGCTTATAACGACCAACCATCCCAATTTCTGTTTTTGCTTGACCGTTTAAAAAGCGAATTTGTAAGTCAACGAGTTGTTCCCAACTAAATAATGCTTCATCCATATTTTGGCGAATGCATTGGGTTAAATCTGGAGTCGTTACCGCACCACGGCCAATCATTAAGTCTTCACAGCCAGATTGTTGCTGACAAGCTCTAGCATCAGCATTGGTCCAGATTTCACCGTTAGCAATCACATTAATTTTTAAAGCTTCTTTAATAGGTAGAATTTTTTCCCAATAAGCTGGTGGTGTATAGCCATCTGCTTTAGTTCGAGCGTGTACAGTTAACCAGCTTGCACCTGCATCTTCAACAGCGTGGGCATTTTCCATCGTATGGTTTTCATCAAGATAACCTAAACGCATTTTTGCTGAAACAGGAATGTGTGCAGGTACAGCATCTCTTACTGCTTTAATCAGCATATGTACCACGTCTGGCTCATCAAGAAGGACTGAACCACCACGATGTCGATTAACGGTTTTTGCAGGACAACCGAAATTAAGGTCGATTGCAGGTGCACCCAATTCAACAACTTTTGCTGCGTTTGCTGCCAGCATATCTGGATTATTACCTAGAAACTGAACATGAACAGGGGTACTGGCTGCTGTTTTACCATCATTTTTTAGTTCAGGACAAAAACTATAATAGATGTGGTCTGGCAAAATACTGTCTGTAACGCGAATAAATTCGGTCACACACCAGTCGAAATCACCAACAGATGTGAGTGTATCCCGCATGATCGGGTCAGTTAAACCTTCCATTGGAGCGAGTATGAGTTTCACAGTCTGTGTCACCTGAGTAAAACGAAAACAGCGTTATACGGGATATGCATAACGCTGTCTAGTATCGATTAAATTTTAATTTCTCTAGCGCCCTAAGATCATCTCAAGTACAAATTTACTGCCGATAAATCCGATTGCTAAAAGTACAAAACCTATTAAGGTAAAATGAATTGCTTTTTGACCTCTCCAACCAAGCTTGTAATGGCCGATCAGTAATGCACCATAGATAAACCAAGAAATAATACTAAATACGGTTTTATGAGCAAGATGCTGAGCAAAGAAGTTATCAATGGTTAAAAAACCAAATGTAAGCGCAATCGTTAATAAAATGAAACCAGTAATGATTAGGTCAAATAATAAAGATTCCATCGCCTGAATTGGCGGGAGTAAGTTGACCCAGAAACGTTTTTTTTGTTTCTTTTTGAGTTCACGATTTTGGAACCACATCAAGATCGCATGTATGGTTGCCATCAGTAAAACTGCATAGGCAGAAAGCGAAAGAATGATATGAGTATCAAGTCCTAACGAATGCTGTTCAATAAATTGATCTGGTCGACTAAAGGCAAATCCTAAAATAAGACCAATAGCTGCGACAGGAATGCCTAACAAGTTTAACGGCAAAATAGGGCGGAAAGTACTAAAAATTAAGCTTAACAATAACATAAGCCCCGATGTAAAAGACATCAGGTTAAATACATCGTAGTTAATTCCTGCTGGTGTAAGCATAGCATCGCATAAAACTGTGCCGTGCAGTACTAATGCCAAGATAGTAACAAAAGCAAATAACCATGAGTTTGGTTCACGTTTTGACATTAAACGAATAAACAGATACCAGAAAGAAGTGGTATATGCGATGAGTGCCAAAATTGTATAAACCAAGGGGAGGCTAATCATGTCAAACCTTTTTCAGGATTAATTCATCTATATAAGATATAAATTCGCTGCGAACTAAAGTATCCTATAGCATTCTATGCATAAATTTTCTATTTCGAGAAAGATTTTTTTGCAACTAGCCATTTTAAGCGGATTTTGCAATGTTTGATACCTTAACAGAACGACTCACACAGAGTTTAAGAAATGTTACTGGCTCAGGGCAGCTGACCGAAGACAATATTAAAGATACCTTACGTGAAGTACGTATGGCACTTCTTGAAGCCGATGTCGCGTTACCTGTAACTCGTGAATTTATCGCGAAAGTTAAGGAAGAGGCATTGGGCCAAGAAGTGATGACTCAGTTATCACCAGGCCAGGCATTTGTAAAAATTGTCTATGACGAACTCACCAAGATGATGGGTGAGGCGAATGAAACACTGGATTTAAGTGCGAAACCTCCTGTTGTAGTATTACTTGCTGGTTTACAAGGTGCAGGTAAAACAACAACTGCTGCCAAGCTGGCACGTTTCTTAAAAGAACGTCAAAAGAAAAAAGTAATGACTGTTTCTGCCGACGTTTACCGTCCGGCAGCAATTAAACAGTTAGAAACTGTTTCAAATGAAGTTGGCGCAGGCTTTATTCCTTCAGATCCTTCTGAAAAGCCAATTGATATTGTTAATCGTGCAATTGAACAGGCAAAAATCCAATTTGCCGATGTATTGATTGTCGATACAGCAGGCCGTCTACATGTCGATGCAGACATGATGGACGAAATTAAAGAATTGCATGCAGCAGTTAAGCCGACTGAAACCTTGTTTGTGGTTGATGCCATGACAGGTCAGGATGCTGCAAATACAGCAAAAGCATTTAATGATGCTTTAGCACTTACAGGTGTAATTCTTACTAAAACTGATGGTGATGCACGTGGTGGTGCTGCGCTTTCTGTGCGCGCCATTACTGGTAAGCCAATCAAGTTCTTAGGTATGGGTGAGAAGCTTGATGCTTTAGAACCATTCCATCCGGACCGTGTTGCTCAACGTATTTTAGGTATGGGTGACGTACTTTCTTTAGTCGAAGAAGTTGAACGCAAAATCGACAAAGAAAAAGCCGAAAAAATGGCGAAAAAATTGCAAAAAGGCGGTAGCTTCAACTTTGAAGATATGCTGATGCAATTTGAGCAAATGAAAAAAATGGGCGGCATGATGGGCTTCTTAGACAAGTTGCCTGGCATGAGCGGTGCAGGAATTCAGCAAGCGATTGAGCAAGCGAACCCTGAAAAGCAAGTCAAGAAGATGGAAGCTATTATCCAGTCAATGACTGTTAAAGAGCGCCGTAATCCAGACTTGATGAACCCAAGTCGTAAAAAACGTATTGCGGCAGGTTGTGGTATGGATGTTGCCGAAGTGAATAAACTTATCAAGCAACAAGCACAAATGGCCAAAATGATGAAGAAGTTTGCCAATCCATCTGGTATGAGCAAAATGATGCGTTCATTAGGCAATATGCAAAAACAATTTGGCGGCGGCGGTGGCGGAATGGGTCCACTGTTTGGTAACAACGACCAAAAGAAATAAACTTATAAAATAAAAGGCGCAGATAGCGCCTTTTATTTTATTGTGTGTTTTAGTCTTTAGGATAATGAGCAATATATTGTTGTAGTCCTTTGAGTAAAAGATCGGTTTCCACAACAGGCTCATATTTTTGTAAAAACTTGGCAAATAGTGTTGCATCGCCACCAGTTAGCAGCAGCTTTTTTGGAGATTGCTGCATAATATTTTCAATGGTACTAATCAGGCCTAATAAAATACCGTGATGTACTGCATCTACAGTGTTATTGCCCGGATTTAGGTTGTCAAAAGCTGAGTCTGGAATTTTAATACCCTTGGTATTTTGAATAAGAGCATCTCGCTGCAAATACAAATTAGGCAGGATGTAACCTCCTAAATGCTGTTTACCTTGAGTTAGGTCAATTGTGAGTGCTGTTCCGCAACCAATAATGCAATAGTTTTCATCTGCTTGAGCTACAGCTAACACTTGTAACCAGCGGTCAATCCCGAGCTGACTCGGAACTTCATAACCGCACTTTAACTCAGCATATTCAGCATGCACTTTGGCAAAAACAACAGGAATTTCAAGCCATTTTAAAATCTGCTGAATACGTTGATTGTTCTCGGTATCGAGTACTGAAGAAATTCCAATGCGATGCAGACCTTGATGTTTAAAGTGTTGAATTAACCCAAGTAATAAATCGGCAGGGGACTGTAAATGTAGCTCAGCTGCATGTTCAATAGTTTGCTGATTTTCAGTAATCCAATACTTTAAACGGGTGTTCCCGATATCAAGCCATAAACTTTTCATGGAAGAACACCTGTTTATTGATTCACTTGCGGTCTTAAGCGACCTTGATAAAACTGCTGTGGTTCTGGAGTTTCAAGAATTACTGCACCTTCATTGGAAATTCCAACGAAACGGCCATGTATCAGTCCTTGACTATGTTCAAACTGAACTAGCTGATTAATCCATGCAGCGTGGTGGTTAAAACGTCCTGCTAAATTGTAGCAGCCATGATCAAACCAGCGAGCAGCATTTTGAATTGCAACATAAAGCTCTGAAATTAACTCAAGACGACTCATTTGCTCTAGGCCTAAATTCTCTAAAGAGGTAATTGGCTGATCACTATCAGTCACGGGTGGTGTTTTTAAATTAATACCTACACCTACAATAGCCTGATGCTGAGACAGTGGTTCGACTAAAATTCCACCCCATTTACCCTGAGCACTGTATAAATCGTTTGGCCATTTCACTTGCAGATTCAGAGCTTGTAACTGGGGGATTTGCAAAATATTCAGAGCAACTTCAAGTGCTAAGCGACCATCTAAGGGTGTTCGAGTTTGCACCAATGTGCTTAAATAAATGTTTCCTTCAGGTGAAATCCATTGCCGTTGATGTTGACCTCGCCCTTGAGTTTGTTGAGCACTGCAAACCAAGCCCGTTGTAATGCCTTTTTGGGCAATTTCACGAATATCATCATTGGTCGAAGTTGTGGTTGCTTTTAATAAAACCACTTCTGGAAGCTGGTTTTTTGCGCTTAAAAGTTGTTGTAGTTGGCGAGTCTCTAAATCCATGTTGAATATGAGCAGAGTGGTAAAACATTTATGGAGTTAATCATATATTTACTCATTGGCGCAATTGCTGGTTTTACTGCCGGATTGTTTGGGGTTGGTGGTGGACTAATTATTGTACCAATCCTCTATGTGGTTTTTACCCAATTGCACTACGATCCCGCGGTAATCATGCATATTGCAGTCGGAACATCGCTTGCAACCATTATTGTGACGTCTTTTAGTTCTGTTTCAGCTCATCATAAAAAGGGTGCAGTACTTTGGCCTGTTTTTCGTAATTTAGCGCCTGGACTGGTGTTGGGCTCATTTTTAGGGGCGGGTATTGCCGACCTGATGTCTGGCCAGCATTTGCAACTTCTTATTGGTATTTTTGCGGTTGTGATGGCCTATCGGATGTTTAAAGGAGCACATGTAGTTGTTGATCCAACGCGTCAGCTCCCTTCAACCCCTATGCAATTCATGGCGGGGGGGGGGATTGGTATTGCCTCTGCAATTTTTGGAATTGGGGGAGGAAGTTTAACCGTTCCATATTTAAACCGTCATGGCGTGGTCATGCAAAAAGCAGTCGCGACTTCTGCCGCTTGCGGTTTACCAATTGCAGTTGCTGGAGCGATTGGCTTTATGTGGTTTGGTGCAAAAGAACAAATCTCAGTGCCTAACACGATTGGTTATGTACATATCTATGCGTTTATTGGCATTAGTGTCATGAGCTTTGTCACAGCGAAGTTTGGAGCAAAGGTTGCTCATGCGTTGTCGCCGCAGATGTTAAAAAAATGTTTTGCTTGCCTGTTAGTGGTGGTAGGCAGTTATTTTATTTATAAAGGCATTATGCACTAGAGACTAAAATCTTAAATTTATAAGACAGTGGTGTAAAAGCTTGAATTTTTAGGAATTCGAGCTTTTTTTATTCATAGAATATAAGAGCGCTCCAAGCTTTTATTCATCTGATTTTGGTGTTGTTTTTAAATGAGTTGGCTTAAAATGCAATAAAATTGTCAGACAATGACATAGTTTTTAATCGATGGGATCAGTTAAAAACAAGGATGCGAAAGAAAAGCATGGATTAATGCATATAAAAAGTAGCGGGTGATTTATGAATCTCGAAGACACAGAAAGTCTTTCTGAGCAAATTGTCAAATATATTAGCGAACAGATCATTAGTGGCGAGCTAGTAGAAGGCGAACGTATTCAAGAACTACGTATTGCCAAAGAACTTGACGTTAGCCGAGGATCAGTTCGTGAAGCATTGTTATTATTAGAGCGTACTCATTTAATTGAGATATTTCCACGCCGTGGGGCAATTGTTTCAGAAATGTCTGCACAACAAGTTAAAGCGTTGTTTGATACAAATATGATGTTATTGGGGCATATTGTACAACGCATGAGCGAAACATGGCGTGCGCATGAAGCAGATCAATTACAGTTGCTATTAGAGCAACTTCTTGAGCATGTCAAAGCAGGTGATATCGAAAAATTTTATGATGGGGTGTTCCAATATTTAGCTGAACAGCAAGATATGGTGGGTAATCCTTATCTAATGAAATTTTATAAAGAGTTATTACCTTCATTACGTCGTAGTTATTTTTTGACCTTAAATACCTCTAAGCGGGAACTACAAGAAGCATTTGCATTATTTAAACTCGTGACTGATGCAATTTTAATCCGAAAATCACAACAAGCCGCTTTATTTATGGAAGATTTTTGTCGACACTTACGTAACCTTGTGTTGGAATCGCTGACACGAATGAAACAGATTGAATTGGCTTGGGCAAGACGCTCACGCCGCTAGTTAGGGCATTATGCGTTTAAGCAGTTTAAAACTTTCCGGCTTTAAATCTTTTGCAGATAGTACAACCTTAAATTTTAAGGCTAACCGCACAGCAGTGGTTGGCCCAAATGGTTGTGGCAAATCCAATGTAATCGATGCAATCCGCTGGGTGATGGGTGAGTCAAACGCTCGTCAGCTCCGTGGTGGTAGCATGCAAGATGTTATTTTTACAGGGACTTCCAAACGTAAGCCCGTTGGTGTGGCCAGTGTTGAGCTACGCTTTGATAATACTTATGGAAAGTTGGGCGGATCGTATAATGCTTATAATGAGTTAGCTGTTCGCCGTCAGGTCACTCGTGAAGGTAAGTCAGAATATTTCTTGAATGGTACACGTTGTCGCCGCCGTGATATTACCGATATTTTCTTAGGAACAGGCTTAGGACCACGCTCATATGCGGTCATTGAGCAAGGCATGATTAACCGCTTGGTTGATGCCAAGCCTGAAGAAATGCGTGTGTTCATTGAGGAAGCCGCGGGTGTTTCTCGTTATCAGGCTCGTCGCCGTGAAACTTTGCAGCATCTTGAACATACAGAGCAAAACCTTTCACGCTTAGACGATATTGCACTAGAGTTAAAATCGCAGCTTAAAACGCTTAAGCGTCAGTCGGAAGCAGCGGTTCAATATAAAACTTTAGAAAGCCAGATTCGTACGCTCAAAATTGAAATTTTGTCTTTTCAGGCAGAGAAAAGTGTACGCCTACAAGAAGAATATACCGTTCAAATGAATGAATTGGGTGAAACCTTTAAATTGGTTCGCTCAGAATTAAGCACGATTGAACATGATTTAGAAGCAACCAGTGCTTTGTTTCAGCGACTTATTCAGCAATCTTCACCGCTACAACAAGAATGGCAACAAGCTGAAAAGAAACTATCTGAACTTAAAATGACTCTTGAACAAAAACAGAGTCTATACCAGCAAAATAGTACGACTCTCGTTCAGTTAGAGCAGCAAAGATTCCAAACTAAAGAACGTTTACAGCTTTCTGAATTGCAACTTGAAACACTGAATAATCAGCTAGAAGAACAAACAGAAGCTTTAGCTGGAGTTGAGTATACAGCGACGGAGGCTGAACAAAACTTTGCTGATTTACAGTCTCAGCAAAAACAAGCACAACAACAGTTTGAACAAATAAAAGCTCAGGTTGAAAAACAACAGCAGCAAAAAATGCAGATGTCAGCTCAAATTGAACAGTTGGGTAAAAATGTTCAGCGCATTGAGCAGCAAAAAGAAACATTGCAACATCAAGCAAACCAAATTCAATCGCATGTTCATGAAGATGAGCAGGGCGAGCTTGAGCAACTGCAACAGAAATTACTTGGCGAAATCGCGTCGCTTGAAACTGAAATTGAGCAACAATTACTGCATTTAGAGCAATCTCAACAGCAACATCAATCAAGTAAAAATCAGCAGCAAACGCTGAAAACAGAAATCCAAGTTTTATTATCAGAGCAGAAAAACCTAAGCCAGCTTGTTGCAAAGCAAAGTCCAAAACAACATCAAGATACGCTACGTTTAATGCAGGCTCTAGAGTTAACAGAGCAAGGTAAACCACATGCGCAGATTGTTGAGAAGTTTTTAGCAAAATGGTTACAAGCTCATATTCTTGAGACTGAACAAGTCTTTCAAGAAGGAGTTGCTCGCCAGCTAAAACCTTCAGAGCAAACAAGTAAATTTAAAGGTAACTTGGCTTGTTTAAATGAGTGGATTGCATCGCCACAGCTATCAATCTTTTCAAATGTAGCGATTGCACAAGATTTGACTCAAGCTTTAAATGAGCAAAAGCAGTTGCAACATGGCCAGTCTGTTTTGACTTTAGATGGCTATCATGTCGGGCAGGATTGGGTGATTGCCCTTATGTATGATGACGAAAGTCAAAGTGCACAAGGTATGCTGAGCCACCGTATTCGTCTAGATGAAATTGAACAAGCTCTTGAAAAGCAACAACCTCAATTACAAGCACTAGATGAAATTGTAGTTCAGCAAAAAGATGAATTAGCGCAATTACAGTCTGGTGTGCAGCACAAACAGCAAGTTGTGAAACAAAAACAAAAAGACTTGCAACAGCTTGATGTACAAATTGCCAAGCAACAAACCGCAGCACAAGCATTTTTATTGCAAAAACAGCAATTAAAAGATCAACTTGGTCAGTTAGATATGCAGCTTGAAGAAGATGCAATGCAAAAAGATGATCTTGAAATTGATTTGCATGCATTAGCAATTAAGCTCGAAACCATTTTACCTGACTATAAAACTTTGCAATTTCGGGTAGAAGAATTAACAGAGCAGTTAGACGAGCAGCAACAAGCCTTGCAACATCAGCAACAAGAACGTGAAATTTTACGCCGTAATAGCACGCAGACAACTCAACAGATTGAGTTGCTTGAAAAAGATATCTCATTCTTGCAAAGCCAATATCAGCAAATTAATGTTCAAATGGAGCAAGCGAAAAAGTTTGTTGACCCTATTCAATTAGAACTACCAAATCTTGAGTCAGAGTTTCAGCAACAATTTGCTCAAACTGAAAAGTTGCAAAAGAACTGGAATGAATGGCAGCTTGAACTCAATAGTGTGCAGGAAAAACAGCAGACTTTGACCGATCAGCGTCATCAATATCAACAAAAAGATGAGCAGCTCAGAGAACAACTTGAAGAGAAGCGTTTGGCATGGCAAGCGGCCAAGTCAGATCGTGAACATTACCAAGAGCAGCTCAAAGAGCTAAATGCCGAACTCCAAAAAGGCTTACAAATCGATTTAACTGAGCACCAGCAAAAACTGGAAAAAGTACAGAAACAGTTTGAAAAAATTGGAGCGGTTAACCTTGCCGCTTCACAAGAGTTTGAAGAAGTTTCTCAGCGTTTTGATGAGCTGAGTCACCAGATTCAAGATTTGGAAAATACGGTAGCTCAATTAAAAGATGCGATGAAAAGCATTGACCAAGAAACCCGTAAGCTGTTTATGACAACTTTTGATCAGATCAATCAGGAGTTGCAAAACCTGTTTCCAAAGGTTTTTAATGGTGGTGAGGCGAGTTTAAGTCTTGAAGATGACTGGCAATCTGGTGTTAAACTGATGGCAAGGCCACCGGGTAAGAAAAATAGTTCTCTAGCATTACTTTCTGGTGGAGAAAAGGCTTTAACAGCGTTAGCATTAGTATTTGCGATTTTTAGATTAAATCCGGCACCGTTTTGTGTACTAGATGAAGTGGACGCACCACTTGATGATGCGAATGTTCAGAGATATTGTAATTTGGTAAAAGAACTTTCTGAACATGTACAATTCATTTACATTACACATAATAAGCTGGCGATGACCATGGCAACTGATTTGTTGGGTGTGACCATGCCTGAACCGGGTACATCAAAATTAGTCACTGTCGATTTAGAACAGGCAAAAGAATACGGGTTAGTTTCGGAGTCATAGAATGGAAATCAATACGATTATTGGCATCGTTGTTGCCATTATAATTATGCTAATTGGCTTAAAAATGATTTTAAAAAAGCCAAACCATGCTGAACCCTCATTAGACAGTGATTTGCATATTAATCCTGATAGTAATCAACCGGTTATACCTAGGCACGTGAGAGATCAGCTTGAGAAAACTGAAGCTGAATCTGTAGCGGTGACTAGTGCAGAGCGAGTAGAACCGACTTTAAGCGAAGCTGCGCCGTCACAAATACCTGAGACAAAACAGTCAGAAATTGAGACCGTAGAACCCGCTAAAGCAATTCAAACTGAACAAACTCAAGCAGTTGTTGAAAACGCTTCTGTAGAAAAAATTAAATCTGAACAAATAGTACCAAGCTCTACCATTCATAAAGATGGTTCAGTTGAGTTGGTTGATACAGTTTCTGTTAAACCGGAAGCTGAAGCTTTAGCAAAAGAAAATCTGGAAGCTGAAAGCGAAAAAACTGAGCCTGAGTTGAGTTTAAACCCGAATATTGAAACTGCCGAAATTGCTGAGTTTGAAGGCGAGAGTAATATTCTGGATGTGCATTTACATGAACAGCAACGTTATGATGATGAAAGTGCATTAGCGATGGCTGAACAGATTATTGCGCTAAATGTTTATCCAAACCCTCGTCGTGCATTGTCTGGTGATAAAGCGCTTAAAGTGCTGTTAAAATATGGTTTACGCTACGGTGAAATGTCGTGCTTCCATCGTTATGAAAATACCGATGAGCCGAGTGTACTCATGTTCTCTGTATTGCGTATGACAGACAATGGACCAGCTGGGTTTGATCTTGAAACGCTATCTACTGAACAAGTTCAAGGGTTAGCATTTTTCCTTGCCCTTCCAAACAGTAAAGCCGTGACTGGTTTTGACATGATGGCGAGTATTGCAGGTTTAATTGCTCGCGAAATTGATGGCAAAGTTTACGATGAGAATAATCTTGAATTTACGCCACAGTTAAAAGAGCACTGGCGTCATCATGTGATTGATTATCGTCCGGCACAGGCGACTGCCTAGTTTTAATTTTTTACGTTCGTTGCGATAATTGCAACATATCTAGTCGCAGCTCAGGGTGGAGAAATTTCCACCCTTTTTTATGGTGAATAACATAATGGCAACAACTTCCGTGATCGAACAGATGCGTCAGCTTATTCAACTGATTGCAAAGCATAACCATGCCTACTATGTCATGGATCAGCCGACAATCTCGGACAGTGAATATGATCATTTATTTCACCAGTTAAAAGCTTTAGAAAAGCAATATCCTGATCTGGTTCAATCAGATTCGCCAACAACAAAAGTAGGCGGACAAGCTCTCTCTAAATTTCAAAGTGTGACTCATGTCGTTCCGATGCTTTCTTTGGGGAACGTTTTTAATCAGGAAGACTTGTTTGCATTTGCACGTCGTGTTGAAGAGCGTTTGCCTAATCAAAAAGTACAATACGAAGTCGAACTAAAACTTGATGGTCTTGCGATTTCTCTCTGGTATGAAAATGGCCTATTAGTACGTGGCGTTACACGTGGTGACGGAGAAACTGGTGAGGACATTACCCAGAACGTTAAAACGATTCGTAATTTGCCTAAAGTGTTACATTCAGATCACTTTGAAATTCCACGTTTGCTGGAAGTTCGTGGTGAAGTACTTATGCCAAAGTCCGGTTTTGAAAAACTCAATGCCGAACAGGAAGCCAAAGGCGATAAAACATTTGCAAACCCGCGTAATGCCGCAGCTGGTAGTTTAAGACAACTCGATCCTAATATTGCTGCGGCTCGACCTTTAGCATTTTATGCTTACGGCATCGCTCAATGTGAACCTAATCATGGCTTAACTACCATGCATGACAGCCTGCAATGGCTCACAAAACTTGGATTTGAAATTGCTGAACGTCAATATCTGTGTAATTCAATTCAAGAAGTACAGCAACGTTATGAGCAAATTCAGCAAGAACGTTCAGATTTACAAGTTGAAATTGATGGGATGGTTGTAAAGGTTGATGACTTAAAGCAACAGCAACAACTTGGTTTTTTAAGTCGTGAACCACGTTGGGCAACTGCTTATAAATTCCCTGCACAAGCTGCATTAACTACGGTTGATCAGATTGATTGGCAAGTGGGGCGTACAGGTACTTTGACTCCAGTAGCGCGTTTAAAGCCTGTATTGGTGGGGGGAGTAACGGTTTCCAATGTAACTTTACACAACATTGGTGAGATCCATCGCCTAGATGTACGTGTTGGTGACACGGTGAGTGTTTATCGTACAGGCGATGTTATTCCTAAAGTAGAAAAAGTTTGGCCAGAATTCCGTCCTGTTGATGCCGAAGTTGTACATTTACCTGAAAACTGTCCTGTTTGTGCTTCACCAGTTGTAATGCCTGAAGGGGAAGCTTTAGCACGTTGTTCTGGTGGACTGTATTGTGCTGCTCAGCGTATTGAAGCGATTCGTCACTTCGTATCACGTAAAGCTCTAGATATTGAAGGTCTAGGCGATCGTTGGGTAGAGTCTTTATTACATCTCGATTTGCTCAAAGATGTTGCAGATATTTACCATTTGCACGAACACCGAGAAACTTTACTCGGGATTGAAAAAATGGGCGAGAAATCGGTACAGAACCTAATTGATGCCATTGAAGCTAGTAAGAAGACGACTCTAGCACGTTTTATTTATGCTTTAGGAATTCGTGGTGTAGGTGAAACAACAGCTAGGATGTTAGCCAATACTTTCCAAACTTTAGAAGCGCTTAAAGCTGCTGATGTTGAAACTTTAAAGAAAACCCCAGATGTTGGTGATATTACTGCAGAGTGGATTGCTGACTTTTTCTTGGCACCGCACAACATTGAAGTGCTTGATCGCTTAATTGCAGCGGGCATTCATTGGGATGCACCGACTGCACCAACACGGCAGCCATTAAATGGCGAAAGCTGGGTATTAACGGGCACATTAGAGCAAATGACGCGTGATCAGGCTACTCAAATGCTACAAGCATTAGGTGCGCGTGTAAGTGGTAGTGTATCGAGTAAAACCAAATGTGTTGTTGCGGGCGAGAAGGCTGGTTCGAAATTAGAAAAAGCAGCAAAACTAGGTATTGCTGTTATGAATGAGACTGATTTCTTATCACTTATGGCAAGCTACGGGCAGACTTTAAGCGAATAGATCTACCGAAATAAGAACCATTGATTTTAGTTACAAATTTATAAATTGATGGTTTGAGCCATATTTTAACGCTTGTCTGAACTTATAAATTGGACAAGCGTTTCTTTTTGCAGAGGAAATTTAAATAACTTAAACTGTAAATGCGTATGTTTCTCATTTTAATTTGATAAAAATCATAAACTTAACTAATTTTTATTTTGCAATCATTTTTAAGATTGCCCATAATAGTCTTCATACGATAGGAGATTTATTATGCGTGGCAATCCAGAAGTCATAGACTATTTAAATATGCTCATTGGCGGAGAATTGGCTGCCCGTGATCAATATTTAATCCATTCTCGTATGTATGAAGATTGGGGTTTAAATAAAATTTATGAGCGTATTGATCATGAGATGCAAGAAGAAGCTTCTCATGCTGATGCGATCATTCGCCGTGTATTGTTCTTAGGTGCTAAACCAAACATGCATCGTGAAAATATCAATGTTGGTACAGACGTTGTATCTTGTTTAAAAGCTGATTTGGCGCTTGAATATCATGTTCGTGAAAAATTAGCGACAGGTATCAAACTTTGTGAAGAGAAGGGCGATTACATTAGCCGTGATATGTTGCGTCAACAATTATCAGATACAGAAGAAGACCATACATACTGGTTAGAAAAGCAATTACGTTTAATTGAGTTGATTGGCTTACAAAACTATATTCAATCTCAAATTTAATAAAAAGACCCAGCTAAGGCTGGGTTTTTTATTGGCTCATTTTAATAAAATGAAACCTTAACTTGGATGTTAATTTTGTCAAATTGAACATATTCAAAGCTTTACTATATAAGGCTTTGGCAGTTACAAAAAAGTCAGAAAAATTGTATCGCCCCCCCTGTTTTTTTTATGAAATTGTTTATAATTTCGCCAATAAAACCCTTGCCTAGAAATTTAATGAGGCAAGGGTTTTTCTATGGAAAATCGGTTGGTATGGATCGCCAATGATTTATGGTGAGTTCGCGAAATATGTTATTTACCAAACCTGCTGTTTTAAATACAGCTACTCTCCTAAGCACACAGCGTCTTGCAACACGACTAAGCTTTTTTAGTTTAGGTTTTGCGACTGCAGCTTGGGCACCTCTTATTCCTTTTGCACAGCAGCGTTTAAACCTAAATCATGCCGATTTTGGTTTACTTTTGCTGTGTATGGGTATTGGCTCAATGATTGCTATGCCTGCGACTGGTGCTTTAGTAAAGCGCTGGGGATGTCGTCCGTTAATTGCTTTGGCATTGATGTTGTTAATGGTCTTATTGCCTAGCCTTACGATATGGAGCAGCATTGTGACCATGGCTGTAGCATTGTTTATCTTTGGATCGGCAGCAGGATGTCTTGGAGTAGCTATCAACTTACAAGCAGTAGTTGTTGAAAAACATAGTGTGCGAGCTCTCATGTCGAGCTTCCATGGAATGTGCAGTCTTGGTGGCTTAACAGGCGCTATGCTTGTGACAGCACTATTAGCCGTGGGCCTTTCTCCTTTATTGAGCACTTTATCAGTTGTTATGATTTTGCTTGTTATTGGTGGCGTTGCTATTCCTTCTTGTTTAACGTCTTTTGAACAGGATGAAAAGCCACATGAAGATACAACTCAAGCACCGAAAAAATTTTATCGTCCTGATGGCATTATTCTGCTTATTGGTATGATGTGCTTTATTGCCTTTTTATCAGAAGGTGCAGCAATGGACTGGGGGGGTATTTATTTAACAAGTAAATATCAGCTTAATCCTGCTTTTGCTGGTCTGGCTTACACTTTCTTTGCGCTTAGCATGACGACTGGTCGTTTTGCAGGTCATATCTTGCTTAAGCAATGGGGTGAAAAAAATATTGTGACTTATAGTGCGATTGGTGCTGCTATTGGTATGGCTGTTATTGTAACGGCACCAGTGTGGCAAGTGGTTGTATTGGGTTATGCATTATTAGGATTAGGTTGTTCTAATATTGTACCCGTGATGTTTTCTCGTGTTGGTCGACAAAACAATATGCCTAAAGCAGCAGCACTTTCTTTAGTATCAACAATTGCCTATACAGGTTCATTAAGTGGGCCAGCTTTAATCGGTTTAATTGGAGAATGGACTGGTTTAAGTACGGTTTTAACAGGAGTAGCTGTATTACTATTTATTATTGCTTTACTTAACCGTTTTACATTAGTAAAGACAAATTAATTTATAAATAATAATCACCAAATAGCGAACCTCGAGAAATTAAATTTCTCGAGGTTCTTTTATTTAGATTTATAGAACCTGATAAATAGATTGATAATTATCTTGTAATAAGCGCTGAGGCTTCATTAGTAAAGTTGGTGTCTTTTCTAAATCATCCAAGAAATTGTTTCGCCAATTGGTAAGATCAGATGATGTTAATCCCTCTATCAATTGTTGATAACGATTAATACGCTCAGTTTTAGACATTTCTAAAGCCATTTTTAAAGTATCCATCATTGCGGCTCTATCTTGCGGATCAACAATCAAGGCTTGAGACATCTGTTCAGCAGCACCAGCATATTTAGATAAAATGAGCACACCTGGATTTTCTGGGTCTTGTGCCGCAATATACTCTTTAGCCACTAGATTCATACCATCACGTAGTGAACTAATCCAGCAAATATCTGCATGGCGATAAATATGCATGAGATTATGGTGTTGTACCGTGTCATAGCAGCAATCTACAGGTCTCCAGTCTTCATGTGCAAACTCTTCGTTAATTAACTCTAGCTTGGTTTTAAAACGTTGGTATAAGCGTTGATAAGCTGGAATATCGGTACGAGAAGGGATTGCCACTTGAAGATGTCGAACTAAGCCATGATATTCAGGGCTAGTTTCCAAAAAGGTTGCAAATGCATTAAATCTTTCAAGTAAACCTTTTGAATAATCAATGCGATCAACTCCAATAATTGTCTTTTGACGTGGTATTTCTTCAAAATTAAACACCGAAGAGGTCGCCAAATCTTGTTGGGCTTGCTTTTGTATAAGTTCAGGCTGAACACCAATTGGGTACGATTTAATTAATATTTGACGTTTTTTGTAGCTAATACTGTTGCTTTGAATTTTTTGAGCTTCGAGTAAATTCAGACAAGTCTGCATGCAGGCATTTTGGTCAATCTGAGTTTGTAAGCCAATAACATCATATTGACTCAAGTCTTGAATTAACTCATGGGCTACCGGAATTTTGTGCCAAATATTTAGACTGGCAAAAGGAATATGTAAGAAGAAACCAATTTTGTTTTGCATGCCTAATTCACGGCAATAGCGAGCCACACTAAAAAAGTGGTAATCGTGCACCCAAATAAGATCTTCAGGCTGAGCAAGCTCTTTTAGCTTTTGAGCAAATAAGCGATTAACCTTTTGATAGGTATTATATTCTTCTGCATCATATTCAATCAGATCATCTCTGCCATGCATTGCTGGCCACAAAACTTTGTTAGCAAAACCACAATAATATTGGGCATATTGCTGATGAGTGAGGGGGCAGGTAATGTAGTCAATTCCTTGAGAATAAGCCTGCTCAAACTCTGGCGCTTCGCTATCGGTAATTTGCTGCCCATTCCAGCCTAACCAGATGCCGTTACTATCATTTAGTGCATCTTGTACAGCTACAGCAAGACCGCCTGCTGAAGCTTTACCCGATGGCATACTTATTCTGTTCGATAATACGATTAATTTAGACATAATTTTTCTCCATTCTGATTTTGGCTATTTTTGACATATAAGCTTTTTATTCTGTTTTGAAATAAAAGAAGAAAATCCGCGACATTATCAATATCTTTTAATCTATATTTTGCTTGTGTTTCACCCAGACCTACTTTAATACTAAGGCCAGATTGCTGATTAATGTAAGTGAAACCAGATTCATCTGTTAAATCATCACCTATAAAAATAGGTAATACAGCAGGTAAATCAAGATGATTTAATATAGTTTCAATTGCTCTACCTTTATCAGCTTGGTTTGGGATTAATTCAACAACAAATTTTCCTTTATTTATTTTTAAGTGGGGGTGATTGAGATTAATTTGCTGCATAATATTAATAGCATTATTTTCTAAATTAGGATTTTTACGATAATGTAAGGCAATAGAATATCCTTTATCCTCAATTAATAATTCGGGATATTTTTCACAACTTTTGAGAATATCTTGTTTTAATTTTTTGAAATTAATACTGCTTAAATCTGGTCGAATATAATTTCCTGAATCAAAATAAATATCTAAACCATGTAAACCAGCAATTGGAACTTCAATAGGATGTAGTAGTTTGCTTGCTGTATCTACATCACGACCTGTTACAGCAATAACAGGTATATTTAATTTAGTAATTTTTTTTATAACTTCTAATGTAGTCTGTGGAATAAAACTATGCTCAGGATTAATTTGAAAGGGTGCTAGTGTGCCATCAATATCCAAAAATAAGCAGTAATTTTTATCGAAAGATAAGTTATTTATAATATCGTTGGGTGTAACAAAAGATGTATTTTTTTCTCTCCCATCAGATATTGTGTTTTGACTGTTCATATTAGCCTTCCTAATACTTTTTGATCAATAATTAATCTTCTAGCATTAAAATGAATTGATGAGTCATTTCTTTTAATAAAAAAACATAAGTATTAACATTAATTACATTGCATAATGGATTTATAGGCGAAGTGTGGAGTATGTTGTTTTTTGATTGGCTTCAATGTTTAGATAATTAAATTTTTGTATGTTTACTATGAATAATGCAGGTCTTGTTTATCAATATATTTCAGAATATTAAATACTCATAAATAGTTGATTTTACTTTTTGAAATCTAATTTTTATGTTGATTTTAAAAGATATTTTAAATCAATATTATTATATAATCCTTATAAAATCGGCTTTGAGCAGGCATATGAAGTTACAAAATAAAATTTTATTAATTACAGGTTGGGGAGTAGGTGTCGAACCTTTGCAATCCCTTAAATTGCATTTGGAAAAAATGGGGTTTGAGACACAACTTATTAATATTTTTAATGTTTTAGATAGTAACTTTCAAGAACAGCTTGATTTAGTGTCTGAGGTTAATGTGGTGATAGGCTGGTCTTTAGGTGGGCAGTTAGCAACTCAATTGGTTAATACTTTTTATGAACAAACAGGGCAAACTAAAACGTTAATTACGCTCGCTTCAAATCCATGTTTTGTTACCAACGATAATTGGCAAACTGCTATGCCTGCTGATGTGTTTAGTCAATTTAACACTTCTTTTTTACAAAACCCGCAAGCCACTTTAAAGCGTTTTTATTACTTAATTACACTCGGTTCATCTCAGGCTAAACAAGATTGGGTAAGCATACAAAACATAGCAAATCCGCCTTCAAGTGAATTGCTATCAGAAGGTTTGCAAATGCTTGAACAACTAAATTTGGTAGATAACTTAAAAAACTATCTAGGTCCGCAGCTTCATGTGTTTGCCGAGCAAGATAATGTTGTTCCTTGCAAAATTATTGAAAATTTCAAGAATATCACGACAGAAAACATGAATTATAAAGTGCTAAAAGGCGCTACTCATGCTTTTCCATATCTAGAAGTGGACCGAACAATTGAAGAAATCTGCCAATTTTTAACAATTCATCAGCAAAGTTAATAAGCTTTGGTTGATCTCGCAATTTTCTTTCATTCTTAACAGGTTTAACATGTGCTAAATGAAAGATTTAATTGCTGTAAAAGGGTATAGAGGATGACCGATAATTTTGATTTGGAACATATTTGGCATCCATATACCTCAATGACCCAACCTTTACCAACATTTAAAGTTAAACGTGCCTATGGGGCAACGATTGAACTAGATGATGGTACAACTTTAATTGATGGTATGTCGTCATGGTGGTGTGCAATTCACGGCTATAACCACCCTGAACTCAATCAGGCAGTGACAGATCAATTACAAAACATGTCGCATATCATGTTTGGTGGTTTAACTCATGATCCTGCCATTGAACTTGGAAAAATTCTTTTAAAAATTACTCCACCGAGTCTCGATAAAATTTTCTATGCAGATTCAGGTTCGGTTGCCGTTGAAGTTGCTTTGAAAATGGCTGTGCAATTCTGGACAGCACAAGGCCAACCACAAAAAACAAATTTTATTACTACGCGTTCTGGTTACCACGGTGATACATGGAATGCGATGTCTGTTTGTGATCCAGTGACAGGTATGCATCAGATTTTTGGTACAAGTTTACCGAACCGTATTTTTGTAGCAGCACCGCAAACCAAATTTCATGAAGAGTGGAATCAAGAAGATATTGCTGAGCTAGAACAAGCTATTCAGCAAAATCATGAAAACCTTGCTGCACTGATTATTGAGCCGATTGTACAAGGTGCAGGGGGTATGCGTTTTTATCATCCTGAATATTTACGTCAGGCGAAAGCACTTTGTGAACAATATAATCTGTTATTAATTTTTGATGAAATTGCGACTGGTTTTGGTCGCACGGGTAAGCTTTTTGCTTGGGAACATGCAAGAGTTGAGCCAGACATTATGTGCATAGGTAAAGGGCTAACAGGCGGCTACATGACGTTATCTGCTACCTTAACGACAAAGCAGGTTGCAGAAACCATTAGTCGCGGTGAGGCCGGGGTGTTTATGCATGGCCCAACCTTTATGGCCAATCCACTTGCTTGCGCGGTCGCTTTAAAAAGTACCCAATTATTAATTGAGCAAGATTGGCAGGCTAATATTGAGCGAATTGAACAACAGCTTAGCCAATATTTAACGCCTTTAAGTCAGCTTGATTATGTTGCCGATGTGCGAGTGCTGGGTGCAATTGGTGTAGTAGAACTCACCTTTAATGTTGATATGAAAACCTTACAGCAACAATTTGTAGACCGCGGAATCTGGATCCGTCCTTTTGGAAAATTAGTTTATGTGATGCCACCGTATGTCATCACGCATCAAGAGTTAAGCGATTTGCTCGAACAGTTGGTTGAAGTTGTTCAAACGATGCAGGGAGCGAATTAAGATGTCATTGCTTGAACATTTTTCTGCCGAATTGGATGAGTTAAAGCAACAAGGTAACTTTAGACAATTTACCCAAAATGTGCAGCACGGACGTTTTATTACGATCCAAAATAAAACGATGCTCAACTTAGCTTCAAATGATTATCTTGGGTTGGCTGCTGATATCAATCTTCGTCAAGAGTTTTTAGATAGCTTTCCAATCGAGCGTAGCTATTTTAGTTCTTCATCTTCACGTCTATTAACGGGCAATTTTGACGAATATGAACAATTAGAAAATAGCCTAAGCCAAGCGTTTGGTGGTCGGGCGGCACTATTATTTAATAGTGGCTACCATATGAATATCGGTATTTTGCCAGCTATTGCTGATAGTAAAACTTTAATATTGGCGGATAAGTTAGTTCATGCCAGTATGATTGACGGGATCCGTTTATCTGGCGCTCAGTATGTGCGTTATCGACATAACGATTTACAACACTTGGAACAACTCCTCCAAAAATATCATGATGATGACAAGATTGAACGAATCATTGTGGTCACAGAAAGTATTTTTAGTATGGACGGTGATGAGACGGATTTAGCCGCTTTAGTTCAGCTAAAAAAACGTTTTGCTAAAACTATGTTATATGTCGATGAAGCGCATTCAATTGGGGTTCGTGGTCAGCAAGGCTTAGGATGTGCTGAACAATATAATGTGATTCAGGAAATTGATTTTCTGGTCGGTACATTAGGCAAAGCATTAGCAGCAGTCGGTGGTTACATTATTTGTGATCCAATTATTAAAGATTATCTCATTAATAAAATGCGCCCACTTATTTTTAGTACTGCACAGCCTCCGATTGTTATGGCATGGGCAAACTTTATTTTTCAAAAAGTATTAGTCTCTCAATCTCAGCGTGAGCACTTAAAAAATATTAGCCAATATCTTCAACAAGCTGTTGTGCAAAAGGGTTATGTAAGCCCATCGCCCAGCCATATTATTCCAGTCATTGTTGGAGAAAGTCAGGCTGCGATCGATAAAGCGAAATACGTTCAGGAAAGTGGTTTCTATGCTATGCCTGTACGTCCACCAACAGTACCTAAAAACAGTTCGCGTTTGCGTATTTCTTTAACGTCAATGGTGCAGCAACATGAACTTGAAGAATTGGTGAGTTTTCTGTGAGTTTGAATAAAAACTTGGTTGCCCAGCGTTTTGCCAAAGCAGGGCAAAGCTATTCAGAACATGCAATTGTTCAAAAACAAATTTGCCAAAATTTAACAGGTTTAGTTCAGCAGTTTTGTCCGACTACGATGTCGCGTGTCTTTGAAATTGGTTGTGGTTCTGGCAATTTAACTTGTCTTCTTGCTACCTCTTTTCAGTTTGAAGAGTTAATTTTGAATGATCTATATGCAGATGTGCAGCAGCACTTTAGTCATCAAGAAAATTTAAAATGGTTGATTGGGGATATTGAAACTTTAGATTTCCCTCAGCAGCTGGATATGATTGTTTCAGGTTCAGCTTTACAGTGGATGCAAGATTTACCGCATTTGCTCGAACGTTGTAATGAGGCTTTAACTGAGCGAGGTTGGTTGTGCTTCTCAACATTCGGTTCTAAAAACTTATTAGAGATTAAAGAATTAACAGGACAAGGTTTAAGTTATTGGTCAGTTGAAAATTGGAATAGTGCCTTAATTCAGGCTGGTTTTGAGATTTTGCATTTGTCAGAATCAGAAACTCAACTCTATTTCGATTCACCTAAAGACGTGTTACAGCATTTAAAAGCAACAGGTGTAACAGCAACTGCTCAGCATCGTTGGACTAAGCAAACTTTACAACAGTTTTATCAAGATTATGAGCAGTTTAAGTGTGCCGAAGGATATTCCCTAACGTATCATCCGATTTATTGTATTGCCCGGAGAATGAAGTAAATGAGTGGCCAGATCTATTTTGTGAGTGGGATTGATACCGAAATTGGTAAAACCTACGCGACAGGTTTCTTAGCAAAATTATGGACTGAGCAGGGTAAAAAAGTGATTACCCAAAAACTCATTCAAACAGGTAACGCTGATATTTCTGAGGATATTGAAAAACATCGTGAAATTATGGGGCAGGGCTGGTTTCAAGAAGATCATGACAAGCTAACCATGCCTGAAATCTTCAGTTATCCTGCTTCACCTCATCTTGCAACACGTCTTGATAACCGAGAAATTGATTTTCAAAAAATTGAAAATGCAACCAAAACATTGGCGGAGCGTTTTGAAATCGTATTGTTGGAAGGTGCAGGAGGCTTAATGGTGCCACTAACCACCAGTCTGCTGACCATTGATTACGTCGCTCAGCATCAGTTTCCTGTTATTTTAGTAACATCGGGCCGTTTAGGAAGTATTAACCATACTTTGCTTAGTCTTGAAGCACTTAAGTCTCGTGGGCTGAAGTTGCATGCCTTGGTTTATAACCTAAAAGATGAATCAAAAGATCCATTAATTTCTCAAGATACTTCAAATTTTTTGAAAGATTACTTAGCTATTCATTTTCCCGAAGCTGAATGGATTGAACTGGCAAAAATGAATTAAGTTAAACAGGTTATAAAAAAACCGCTCTAATTTGAGCGGTTTTTTTACATCTTATGAATATTTTAGAACTTCTTCGAACCACGGTTAAAACCAGTCGCTTTACGTTGGTTCCCTGTGTTAACAGGAGCTTCTTTTTCATCATCACGACGTTGTTGACGTAAGTAACCGCCACGACGTGCTGCCATTGGTTTTTCAGTCATACGATCAGTACGACGTTTTGCCATACCAAATAAACCTGTACCTTGACGTGGTTTTAACTCAACTGATTTTGCTAAGTTGTCGATGTCAGTTTTGTCGAGTTCCATCCAACGACCAGTACGTAATTCGCGCGGTAAAATAACTGTGCCGTAGCGTGTACGTAATAAACGGCTGACTTTAAGATCTTGCGATTCGAAAATCCGACGTACTTCGCGGTTACGACCTTCTTTTACTACAACTTGGTACCAGCGGTTAATACCTTCACCACCAATTTCAGAGAATGATTCGAATTTGGCAGGGCCATCTTCGAGCTCTACTCCGTTGACCATGTTTTGGCGTAGTTTTGGCGTTACTTCACCCATTACTCGAACAGCGTATTCACGTTCGATTTCATTAGATGGGTGCATTAAGCGGTTAGCAAGTTCACCATCATTTGTGAATAGTAATAAACCAGTACTGTTAATATCCAGACGACCTACCATTACCCAGCGGTCATTGGCAATTTGTGGTAAATGATCAAATACGGTTGGGCGTTTTTCAGGATCATTACGTGAACAGATTTCACCCTCAGGTTTGTAATAAATCAGTACGCGACGACGAATTTCATCTTCAATCTGAAACTGAACTTTACGGCCATCAATGCGTAATTCATCGCCTGGTTCAATGCGCTCACCCACTTGGGCAACACGACCGTTTACACTCACGCGTCCTGCGGCAATAACCTCTTCCATATATCGGCGGGAACCTAATCCGATTCGCGCTAATACTTTTTGCAATTTTTCACTCATGACAGCACAACCTTAGACATAATGATCAACAGTCCACCTCTTTATGATTTCGGTGCATTTGCATCGAGAGCCATAAAGGCTTCCTTGGCGTTCTGTAGGGGAGGCAATTGGCCTAGAGAGGCTAGACCAAAAGCATTCAGAAACTGAGGCGTTGTAATTAGCAACGCAGGTCTTCCGGGTAAATCTCTAAAACCGGCTTCTTTAATCCAGTTCCAGTCAAATAGTGTTCTAAGAATCTGACTATTATTAGATACACCACGAATTTGTTCAATATCAGCTCGGGTAACCGGTTGATGATAAGCAATGACAGCCAGGGTTTCTAGTAATGAAGGCGACAGTTTTGTTGGTCGCTCTGGCCAAATTTGCGCAATAATACTACGATATTTAGATCTTACCTGAAAGCGAAACCCTTGTGCTGTTTCAATCAGCTCAATAGATCGACCATGTTGTAATAGCGCGAGCTGTTGCAAGAGCTGACGAAGCTGTTGTTTATTATATTGATTGTTAAATGCTTCTTTTAAGCGGGCAATTGAAACAGGCGCTTCACTGGCAAAGATAATTGCTTCAAGTTGTAATAAGACTTCATGATGTATGTCAGCTAATGACAAATCACTATTATTTTGTTCAAAACTACTCATATTGAAGATCCTTGAATTGCTAACGGGGCTTCAATACCAGTGGCAATAATTTTAATTTTCTGTTGGCGAGTCAATTCTAAAACTGCCATAAAAGTAACAACCATTCCCATACGACCTTGCTGGGGATTGAGTAATTCTTTAAAACTTAACACGTCACCAGACTCTAATTTCTCTTCAATATATGCAATACGTTCTTCGAGTAAAACAGGTTCTTGAGCGACAACATGGGTAATAGGTTCGGGGCGATTAAATACACAGAACAACGCATCATGTAGCGCAGAAATATCGTAACCTTCATAAACAGGAGAGATATGCCCTAAGCTTACATTGGCCCTAAATGTATCGCGCTCGAGAATTGGCATTTGGCCTAAACGCTCAGCTGCTTGCTTAATGCGTAGATAGGTTTCAAGACGATCAATAAGCTCCTGCTTAGGATCTTTTTCAATGCTTATAATTGTAGGTTTTGGTAGAAGTAGGCGAGACTTCAAGTCAGCTAATAAAGCAGCCATCACCATATAATCTGCCGTCAACTCGATATTTAAAGATTTCATGCTATCCATATAGGCCAAATATTGAGTCGCTATAGGAGCAATATCGAGTTGAATTAAATCGAAGCCATTTTTCTGAATCAGATAAATTAAAAAATCTAATGGACCTTCAAACCGCTCGAGCAAAATCTCAAATGCAGCTGGAGGTATATAGAGATCTTCTGGAATTTTGTCATGCCACTCATCTAAAACACGGATGTGTGGAGCGTCTTCCATGGATTGATGAAGTGATTGATTCATTACGATTATAAGCCACGCGAATTTTCAAAAGCATGAGACTTGTTATTCAAGTCCTAGACAGCTGTAAGTAGAAGAACAGCAGATAGTGAAAATCATTCTAAATGAATTGTGTCTTTTAATAAATTACTTAACGACTAAAGTGTAAAAAAAATCCAAAATAAATAAAGAGTATTTTTTTGAGTGATAATACTTTTTTTTAAACTATTGGTAAAAAAGTAAGTGCTTATTCAAAAGCACTTACATCGCCAACACCACGGCGGATAATTTCAGGATGTTCGCCCGATAAATCAACGATACTTGTACTGGTCAAGGTACCAAAACCACCGTCAATAAATACATCAATTCGTTTATCTAACTGATTTTCAATATCGTAAGGGTCATCTAGAGGGTCTTCTTGGCCTGGTAAAATTAATGTACTGGTGAGTAGGGGCTCGCCAAGTTCTTGTAATAAAGCCTGACAAATTGGATTACTCGGAATACGTAAGCCAATTGTTTTCTTCTTAGGGTGCATCAATCTACGAGGAACTTCACTTGTTGCAGGTAAAATGAATGTAGTAATAGCTGGTGTATTCGCTTTCAATAAACGATATGTCGCATTATCAACTTTTGCATAAGTTGCAATATCAGATAAGTCACAGCACATAATGGCATATTGATGTTTAGGCCCTAAGCCACGAATCTGTGCAATACGTTCCATGGCATTTTTATTACCGATTTGACACCCAATTGCATAGGCAGCATCGGTAGGGTAGACCACAACATCTCCTGCTCGGATACGTTCAACCGCTTGGGCAATGAGGCGTTGCTGTGGATTTTCAGGATGTACATGTAAATGCATCATATTTTAGAGACTCCATCACGCCAGTGTTAAAAATAATTATTAGGCTTTTTAAATGGCCTAGGCAAGCAATTAACGTAGCTTTTTTGTCAATTAATCAAGGAGTTCACGTTTAAATTCATTTAATTGTAAAGGTGTACCCGAACGTGTACATTGGCAAATAAAACCAATAAATGCTGCTGCATCACGTGGCAACTTAGCCTCACCCGAAAAGTAACGTTGCACTTGAGCATAAACGTTATCTTTAAATAGTTTGCCATCACCGCTATCACCTGTAAGGTTATCGAGTGAAACCCTAAATTTTCTGCCAAAAGATTGTGCAAATAACCATTCAATTGCTTGAGGCTTAATTTCTACTTGTTCAAATAAACTTTGCTGCTCTTGGGTGCGACCATCAGGTGCATACCAATAACCTAAATCTGGTAATAGACGTCTTTTTTCACCTGCAATAGACCAGTGACTAATTTCATGCAAAGCACTATTAAAGAAACCGTGAGCAAATTGGATCTTGGCTGGTTCTTTATTTGTCGCTGGGAAATATTCAGGTTCAAAATCACCACGAACTAATGTCACATTATGGTGGGAAAACCAGTGATTAAAGTGTAAAATAAGCCAATCAACTTGCTCAGACTCCGATTTTGAGCTTGACCATGGTGAGAGTTGCATTAGGTCAGGTACAAGAGTGTTCTGATGAGTTGAATGGGTGCAAACGAGTAATGAAGTGTTAACTTCAGGTTGCGGCTGCAACAGGTGCATTGCTTAATTTACCCCGAGTTCTGTCTAAAGAAGTGCAAAATTGTATCTTAATCTTTGACAGAGTACCGATGAATTTGTAGAATTGCCGCCTTAATTATGTCAGCAAATACCTTTCCGGCACAGATTGAGCCGTTTAAATGGGCTGAACAAGGCTTTACATGGTCAGGTCAACTGCCCTTGTCTCGCTTTGCTCGTATCGCTCGTGAAGCTGTTGGATCAATTGATAACCAATTGATCAACATAGACTGTAAGCTATCAATGGATGCATATCATCGCATTGTGTGGATGGACGGTCACATGGACACGAAAGTTCCAATGGAGTGCCAACGTTGTTTGGAACCTGTTGAAATGCCTCTTGTCTTAGACTTCCATATCGCATTAGTGGATGATGAGTCACTGATAGAGCGCTTGGATGAGGATGCTGATTTCATCGTTTTAGGTGAAAGTGAGTCTTCGACGAAAGGCGATTATGATACGCCTGCCTCGATTAACTTACTCGCATTACTAGAAGATGAACTGTTATTGTTGATGCCTTTATCTCCCAAGCATGATGCTTGTGAACATAAACATCAACCTACCATTCAGAATGTTGTCGAAGAAAAACGGGATAATCCGTTTGATGTTTTGGCAGGTTTGAAGGGTAAACTTAACTCATAATTTGTGTTATAATTGTGAGATAAGACAACTGAATTTGTTCTGATCCATTTTTTCGATCTTTGTAAGGAGCCATCATGGCCGTTCAGCAAAACCGTAAAAGTCGCTCTCGCCGTGACATGCGCCGTTCACATGACGCTTTAACCGAGAATGCATTAACAGTAGACCAAGCAACTGGTGAAACTCATCGTCGTCACCACGTGACTAAAGACGGTTTCTACCGTGGTCGTCAATTATTCGCTAAAGCAGCTGATGCTGAATAATTGCATGATATGCATTAAGCGTGATGCTTAAGTATAGAAAAAATGGGAGCGAAAGCTCCCTTTTTTTGTTGTTTTTCGCAATTATAAATATATAAATAACATGTTAAATTTCCGCTCCAGAAATGAGTGAAAACCCAAAAAAGGATTTCTTATGTCTGCTAAACGTCTTGAACAAGTAGCTTTAGCCACAAAAACTGCATTTGTGTTTCCTGGTCAAGGTTCACAAAAAGTCAGTATGCTTGCTGAACTAGCAGAACAGTTTAGTGGGGTCGGGCAAACTTTTGCAGAAGCTTCAGATGCTCTTGGATTTGATCTTTGGCATATTGCGCAAAGTGGCGAAGGTCTCGACCAAACAGAAAATACCCAACCTGTGTTATTAACTGCCAGTATCGCTTTATGGCGCGTATGGCTTGATTTAGGTGGTCTGGCACCTAAATACCTTGCAGGACATTCATTAGGTGAATACAGTGCATTGGTCGCTGCAGGCTCTATGAGCTTGGCTGATGCAGTTAAATTGGTTAACTTGCGTGGCAAACTCATGCAAAGTGCTGTACCTCAAGGTCAAGGGGCTATGGCTGCAATCCTTGGTTTGGCTGATGAAAAAGTGGTTGAACTTTGTCAAACCGTGAGTGCGTCAGGTGAAGGTTCTGTAGAAGCTGCAAACTATAATTCACAAGGTCAAGTTGTGATTGCAGGAAGTACAGCTTCTGTACAAGAAGTTATGGCTTTGGCAAAAGAGCAGTCAGCTAAAGCAATTGCTTTACCAGTGTCAGTTCCTTCTCATTGTTCGTTAATGAACCCTGCCGCTGAGAAATTTGCAGAAGCTTTGGAACAAACTGCCATTGAGCTACCTACCATTCCTGTAATACAAAATGTCAACGCGGGAATAGCTACCGATGTTGCTCAATTGCGTCAGGCATTAACTGCACAGTTGTACCAATCAGTACAATGGACACGTACCATGCAGTCTCTACAAGACCAAGGTATTCAATATATTGTTGAGTGTGGTCCAGGTACAGTATTGAGTAACCTCGCAAAGCGTTTACCAAATATTGAAAAAGCTTTTTCTATTGATAGTAAGAGCAAAATGGAAGATGCCCTAAATGCTGTTTTAGTGGCAGAAGGAAAAATTGCATGACACAAGAACGCAAAGTTGCATTAGTAACGGGCGCGAGTCGGGGTATTGGCGCTGCCATTGCCCAGCAACTTATTCAAGACGGTTATTTTGTTGTAGGTACTGCGACTTCTGAATCTGGTGCACAAAAGTTAAGTGATAGCTTTGGTGAACAAGGTGCAGGTTTGGCGCTCGACGTGCGTAATCTCGATGAGATTGAAGCAGTCGTTTCTCATATTGAACAGAACTATGGTCCTGTACTTGTTCTAGTTAACAATGCAGGTATTACGAAAGACAATTTGTTGCTTCGTATGTCTGAAGATGATTGGGATGACATTCTCAACATTCACCTTAAAGCAGTTTATCGTTTATCTAAACGTGTGCTTAAGGGTATGACGAAGGCACGTTTTGGTCGAATTATTAATATCAGTTCTGTTGTAGCTCACTTTGCAAACCCAGGCCAAGCGAACTATTCTGCTGCTAAAGCAGGTATTGAAGCATTCAGCCGTAGCCTTGCAAAAGAGATGGGTAGCCGCCAAATTACTGTAAATAGTGTGGCGCCAGGTTTTATTGCAACAGAAATGACAGATGCACTTAGTGAAGACATTCGCAAAAAAATGAGTGATCAAGTGGCTTTAAATCGCTTAGGTGAGCCACAAGATATCGCAAATGCGGTGAGTTTCCTTGCAAGTGATAAAGCAGGTTACATTACCGGTACGGTATTACATGTAAATGGTGGTTTATACATGGCCTAACGCCGATGTATAAACTTTTAAAAATTTTTATATTCAATTAAACTAGTGGCAAATTAAACGCCACAAGCAATGAGGAGAATTCCTGTGAGCGATATCGAACAACGCGTTAAACAAGCGGTTGCAGAACAACTTGGTCTTAAAGCTGAAGAGATTAAAAACGAAGCATCTTTTATGGATGACTTAGGTGCTGACTCTTTAGATTTAGTTGAACTTGTTATGTCTTTCGAAAACGACTTCGACATCACTATCCCTGATGAAGATTCTAACGAAATCACTACAGTTCAATCTGCAATTGACTATGTAACTAAAAAACTTGGTTAATTCGCATATTGCTGAATAAAAAGAAGGCCACCGTAAGGTGGCTTTTTTTATTTTAGAAAAAATTTAAGAGATACATAATTTTACAAGATCAACCTCAATTGATAGCAGAGGCATAACTTTTTTGAAGTATAACAATAAGGGTCAGTTTAATGACTTTACTATAAACAATAATATGAGGACTAAAAGATGGGTCTTTTTGATTTTGTAAAAGGTATTGGCAAGAAAAATACCGCACCAGCAGAACCACAACCAGCTCCGGCAACACCAGCAGAACCTTCTGCACAAGAAGTTGCAAATAAATTATTAGGTTTAATTAAGAGTTTAGGCTTAGGGGTAGACGGCTTATCTGTAACCTATAACGGTACTACTGATACCGCAATTATCAAAGGGCAGGTAAAAAGCCAAGCAGATAAAGAGAAAATTATTCTTATTGTTGGAAACATTGATCATGTGGCTCAAGTAGATGACCAGATGACAGTGGCAACTCCTGAACCAGAAAGTAAATTTTATACCGTGAAATCTGGTGACAACCTTTCAAAAATTGCGAAAGAAGTTTACGGTGATGCAAATCAATATCCAAAAATCTTTGAAGCAAATAAACCAATGTTAAAAGATCCTGATGAGATTTTCCCGGGGCAAGTTTTACGTATTCCTCAATAATTAAGATTAATAAAAAAGGCGCTTTAAGCGCCTTTTTTGTGCTTTTAAAAACGCTTTGGAATCTTTTGTCCGTTTGGTACAGGGGTGTCTGCATTTTTTAAAACACCGAATAACCATGTTTCAGCATGCTGTACTGCAATTTTTAAAGAATCACCTAAAGCTAAACGGCCAGCGATAAAGCTAGCTAAAGAACAACCTGAGCCGTGATATTCACCTTCAAGGCGAGGACAGCTACTACTCGCTGCTAGTTCACCATCGATATATAAACTATTTTTAATATGATCTGGTGTATCTTCGTGTCCACCTTTCACTAGAACAGCTTTAGCACCCATTTCAAAAAGCTTTTGAGTGGCTTGATCTAAATCAGTAATACCTGTTAGAGCACGTAATTCAACGGTATTTGGGGTAATAATTGTGGCTAGAGGGATGAGTTCAACAAATGCTTTAACGAGAGTTGCTTGATCACCTAAAGAGCCGCCACTGTTTGCGACTAAAACAGGATCAAGTACATATTGATAGTCAGGATGAGCGCGTAAAAATTCAGCTAGTGCAGCAATATTATCTGTCGTGCCAAGCATGCCTGACTTAACACATTTAATGGGTAAGTCACCTACAACTGCATTTGCTTGTGCTAATAAGAGTTCTTTTGAGGTTGCTTCGAAGCCAAATACTTGTTGTGAGTTCTGAATGGTGAGGGCAGTACATGCAATTGCTGCATGGGCACCACTTTGTCCAATTGCTTCGATATCGGCTTTTAAACTGCACCACCCCAAGGGGCTAAAACCCGAGAAACAAAGTACGGTTGGACGCACGGTTATTTCCTTTTCAATTTAAATTTACGTTAGTATAAGAGAGTTTGATTAAACTCTCGACCAATTGAATTAAATACTTTACTGGGTTAATGATTGAATGGCTATAAAACATATTTTGATTGATTTAGATGGAACCTTAACAGACCCAAAAGTTGGAATCCATACTTCAATTCGCTATGCAATGGAGAAATTAGGCTATCCATTGGCTGCCGATTTAGATATTGACTGGACAATTGGCCCACCATTAAAGCCATCACTCGCAAAATTATTAGCTACTCAAGATGATGCTTTAGCTGAACAAGCTTTACTTGCTTATCGCGAGCGTTTTTCGGTGGTTGGCCTATTCGAAAATGAAGTGTATCCATCTGTTGCAAAAACGCTTAGCGCTTTAAAAAAAGAAGGATATCGTTTATTTGTTGCAACTGCTAAACCAACGATTTATGCAAAACGTATCTTGGATCATTTTGAATTAAGCCAATACTTTGTACATATCTATGGGAGTGAGTTAACGGGTGAGCGCACTAATAAAGCTGACCTTATCCATTATATTCTTGAGCATGAGCAATTAAACCCAGAAGAGTGTTTAATGGTCGGTGACCGTCAATATGACGTTTTGGGTGCTCGTCATAACGGTATCGAGGCGGTAGCGGTGACTTATGGTTATGGAACAGCAGAGGAACTTGCTCAAGCACAGCCTAAAGCAATGATTAAGCAATTCTCTGAACTTTTGGACTATGTTGAAGAACTGGCAGCACAAAAGAAAGTTTCTTAAATATTATTAAATTTTAATTTGAAGGTTTGGCTTTGATCTAAAGCCAAACCTTTTTTGTTTAAATGCTGTGTTGCTGGCGGTATTGAACAAGTTCTTCAATCGTAATCACCGTTAAGTGATGAGTTTGAGCATATGCTAAAACTTGAATGCCCGACGCCATCGTGCCATCTGGATTGGTTAATTCACATAATACGCCAGCGGGTTTAAGCCCGGCTAGTCTTGCTAGGTCAATTGTTCCCTCAGTATGACCTCGACGAGTAAGGACTCCACCATTACGTGCACGTAATGGGAAAACGTGACCCGGACGATTTAAGTCACTTGCCACAGCACCATCTTTAATAGCGGTTTGAATAGTTGTTACACGGTCTTTAGCAGAAACACCAGTGGTAACGCCTTGAGCTGCCTCAATGGTCACTGTAAAAGCGGTATGAAACTGGCTTGAGTTTTGAGAAACCATTGGAGGAAGTTCTAAATGATCTGCTAGCTCTTCTGTAAGGCATAAACATACAATCCCTGAACCATCACGAATCATACGTGCCATTGTTTCTATCGTTAAAGTTTCGGCTGCAACAATTAAATCTGCTTCATTTTCGCGATCAAAGTCGTCCATAACCAAGACAGGCTTGCCTTGACGGATATCTTCTAATGCTTGTTGAATACGTTGCTCAGCAGGAGAGAGAGCTGAGAAAAAAAGTTCTGGTTGAATTAAGCTAGACATAATGAAACGCTCTCGTAAAAATACGGTGGAACATTTCAGGACTGATGTAAAAACAGGCTGGCACTGAAATAAAACGGATTTATCCCAGTTCGTCGTCTTCTTTCATCCGGACTATACCGTCGGCTTTGGAGTTTCACCAAATCTGCTCAAATTACACAATTTAAGCTCGTGGGCTTGTTAATCTATTTATAAAAATTAACTTTACCACCGGTGGGGAATTACACCCCGCCCTGAAGCGATGGGTTTTATTATAGCGCGCTTGATAGAATTGGCTAGATGCTTTTATAGAATGCTAAGTTTCTTTATGAATAGGCATTTTCATAAATCGAAATAGGCTTTTTAACAAGATCTTACTTGTTGATATGAAAATGGAATGCTATGTTTTTTATAGAAAATTATAAATAAAATAGGTGTTTCATGCAGATAAGAGACTATTATCCTCTGACCAATAGCTCGTTTATTCAGCATCTCCATATTTTCAGTTATGTATTTATGGCGGTAAGTATTCTGTATTTAATTGCTGCCAACTGGTTGATGCTTCCAGACAGTATTCAACTCGCGATCCCGCCCGTTATATTACTTGTAACAGCATGGTTCAGCACAAAAGATACTTTAAGCGATGGGGTTAGGCAGACCTTACATAGCGTTTGTGGTTTGATGATAGGTTTAAGCTTGGCTGTTATTGGACAGGTTTATCAAACTGGTGCAGACAGTTATTTGCTTTTTTTAATTTGGACATTGCTTTTACTGCCGTGGTTATATCGACCGAATATTGGAATCTTTGCTTTAATTTGTATTACCAGTCAACTTACACTTTTTTTATTTTTTAAACAGACTTTCTGGTCTGAAAAGTTTCCTTATTTATATTTAATCGCTCTAAATTTATTAAGCCTTATTGAGTTTTGGGTATGTATAAAGAAATATCGTGCTTTACGATTTGTCTTTATCGCTTGGTTCGCTGTTATTTCGATTATTGGAATGATTCAATATTTATCGAATGAGAATATTCCTTATCTAATTTCTGCCTTCTTTTCAGGAATAATCGCTTTTTATTATTTCTTCAAAAAAGACGATCAGTTATGTGCCAGTTTAATGGCTGCTGTTCTTGGTGTGACTGCAACGATATGGCTTGTAGATGGGATTAATAACCTATTTAAAGACTCTAATGAGTTCATTTTTTTATTGATTGCAGGCATTATTTTTATTTGGTTTGCGCTGATTAGCTATCTTTTAATAAAAATTTTTCGTCAAAGCCGCTTTTATGTCATTCCATTGGCAATTGGTGCTTGGCTTGCTGGCTTGGCACTTGCAGCTTTTACGCTGGTGTTTTGGGAGACTATTTCTTTAGTTATTGGAGTTGTTTTTGTTGGATTGGCGTTTATTCTTTTAAAGAAATCACAAAGCTATTTCTTTCGGCAATTTGCCTATTGTTTGTTTATCAGTGGGCAGACCGCTTTCTTGTTTCATCTTGGTTCAGAAACAGATCAAATTCTATGGGTTTTAATTGCACAGATTTTTATTCTATGTATTAGTTATTTTCTTAAACCACATTGGTTCTTCATTTTAATTCAAATGCTTGCTACGTATGGCATAGCTTTTATCTATTTGCTACAACTGGACCATTCATTGTGGTCGATACATTCTACTCAGACTTATTTAAATTTAACTTTGCTCAGTTACTTGGTTTTTAGTTTGGTAGTCTTACCTAAGAAGAAATCAATAGCTCTATATGAGCGTAGTATTTTTTTATTCGTACTGGTCGTAATTCTTGTAGCTTCTTTTTTTGATACTTTTATGGGGCTGGTACCAGAAAATTCGATAGATCAGCAGTTATGGGTTCTATATTTGCTACCTGCTGTCTGGTTACTTTACTTTAGTGTTCTTCATTTATATCGACAACTTCAGGGAATCACTTTTTTCGCCTTTTTAATATTTGGCGTGTTACTTATTGCATTGGGATATTTTGAAATTTTCATCCTGCTTATTATTTTAACGTGGGCATTAAAAAAGAAAGATTATATTGTGTATGGAGTGAGCTTAACTGTATTCGTATTTGTGTTTTGGCAGCTCTATTACAACCTACAAATAACTTTTCTAGCTAAGAGTGCATCTATTTTTATTTCGGGCATTGTTTTGTTGGCTCTGTCTTGGTTACTTCAACGTGAAAATAAAAATGATCTTGTTAAAGGAGAGAAAGAATGAAAAAGTATTTTTCTCTTATTCTTGCATTAGTCACCATATTATTTTTTGCAGGTTTAGTGGCGAAAAACGAATGGCATTTGCACCATAGTAAAAGTATTTTCATTGAGCTTAAGCCAGTTGATCCTCGTTCAATTTTACAAGGTGACTATATGGCACTGGCTTATGAATTACATTTACAATCTCTTAAAGCTCTTGCAGGAACTGAAAGTGAGGCTCTAGAACAGGTGATTTTTAATCGCTCTTCCGTTCCCGCAAAAGTTATTTTGGATTCACAAAATCGCGTAGTTCGTACAGTTTTAGATATCAATAATTCATTTGCTGGGCAGAGGTTAATTTTAAAAAATCCTGAAAATCGTTTGCAGGCTTTATATCCTGCCTCTCGCAGTTTCTTATTTGCAGAAGGCTTGGCTCAATGTTATGAAAAAGCCAAATATGCTGAATTTAAGGTAAATCCTAAAGGAGAGGCGATACTGTTCGAATTACGAGGAGAACAGCTTCAACCATTAAATTGTGAAAAACAAAAGAACTGGTGGGAAGGAACTATTAAGGATTTATAAAATAATAAAAGCCCGTCAATGCGGGCTTTTTATTCTTAAAATAAATTAGGCAACTTGAACAGGAATGCAATTCGCTGTGTGGTTGACTGTATTATTTGGATTAGCATATACCAAACGTGGTTTATGAATATTTGCTTCAGCTTCAGTAAAATCACCAAATGTAGCAATAATTACTAAATCGCCAACGTCTGCTTGATGTGCAGCACCGCCGTTTACTGAAATAATTCCAGAGTTATCTTCACCACGAATCGCATAAGTTGTGAAGCGTTTGCCATTGGTTACATTCCAAACATGAATTTCTTCATATTCACGAATACCAGCTAAGTCCATCAATACGCCATCAATTGCACAAGAACCTTCATAGTGAAGTTCAGCATGGGTTACAACTGCACGGTGAATTTTGCATTTTAATAAACGAGATAGCATGGCTAGCGTCTCCTGAGTAGACCTAAGATGTAGATCTTATGGTGAAATCTTTAGCTTTTGCGGTTGGCAAAGTGGCTGATGCGCATTTTGCTCCTAAAAAAGCAAGATAGCAAGCATGATTGTTCAACAATTTAAGTGGGTTTATATGCATTAATTTGATTCATGGCCTGTGGAACTTGTCCTTGAACAAGTAGCTTCACTTTAGAAAGAGCATGATCAATTGCAGCATCCATCAGACTTTGTTCACTACTTGGTGCTTTTCCAAGTACGTGACCTGAAACTTTCTCTTTCGAGCCAGGATGTCCGATACCAATACGTAAACGGTGAAAATTTGGACCAATATGAGGGACAATGTCACGTAAACCGTTATGACCACCGTGTCCACCGCCTGTTTTAAGACGAATTACACCTGGGTTCATATCAAGTTCATCATGAGCAATCAAAATTGCTTCGGGAGCAATTTGATAAAATTTTGCAAATGGAACCACACTTTGTCCAGAACGGTTCATAAATGTAGTGGGTAGAAGTAGACGGACATCGTGTCCTTCTATATTACCACGTCCACTGATTCCGTGAAATTTCGGATCATTTTTTAATGTAATGCCATATTTGTCTGCAAGCTGTTCAATGAACCAAAAACCTGCATTATGGCGGGTTTGGGCATATTCTGAACCAGGATTGCCCAAACCAACAATTAGCGAAATATTTGACACTAATCTACGCCTTTAAACACTTATGCGCGTTTGAAGTCAGCGTGCATAGGAGTGTTTTTAGATGGGTGACGTTGTAACGCTTGGATTTTAACGTTTTCAACTTTGTCGCCCACTTTGATTTCTACAACTTCTTCAAAGAAAGCATTGCTTTCTAAAGCTTTTACAAGCTCACGAAGTTCTAAAGTAACAGTTACAGGCTCAGCGTTGCCACCATAAATGATGGCTGGAATTAAAGCTTCGCGACGAAGGCGGCGGCTCGCACCTTTCCCTTGTTTGTCTTCAGCACGCGCTTGAGCGTTTAATACGAAGTTTGCCATGAGTAAATCCTCATTAAAGTTTAAAAGACTAAACTTGCGACCAGTTTAGTGATAGAAAACCCCAGCCAAGGCTAGGGTTTATAAAAAGCTGCAATATTATAAACTATCGAACATTGCACTGATAGACTCTTCGTTATTAATACGACGAATCGTTTCAGCAACCATGCTAGCAACAGAAACCTGACGGATCTTGCCTAAGGTCAATGCTTCTTCAGAAAGAGGAATGGTATCAGTCACAACCAGTTCATCAATAACTGAATTACGTAAGTTTTCAATAGCCTTACCTGATAGTACAGGGTGAGTTGCGTATGCAACTACACGACGTGCACCAAATTGCTTAAGTGCATCAGCCGCTTTACACAATGTACCAGCAGTATCGACCATATCGTCTACGATAACGCAATCACGATCTTTTACGTCACCAATTAAGTGCATAACTTGCGACTCATTGGCTTTTTGACGACGTTTATCAATAATTGCTAAATCGATGTCACCCATCTGTTTGGCAACAGCACGAGCACGTACTACACCACCAACGTCAGGAGAAACCACCATAAGGTTGTCATGTTGTTGTTGACGTAAGTCAGCAAGCAAAGCAGGAGTACCGTAGATGTTGTCGACTGGAATATCGAAGAAACCTTGAATTTGGTCAGCATGTAAGTCGATCATCACGACACGGTCAATACCAACTGTGGTAAGCATGTCTGCGACAACTTTAGCTGTAATCGGCACACGTGCAGAACGTGGACGACGGTCTTGGCGAGCATAACCAAAATAAGGGATAACAGCGGTAATACGACCAGCACTTGCACGACGCAAAGCATCTGCCATAACCAAGATTTCCATAAGGTTATCATTGGTAGGGGCACAAGTAGGCTGAACGATAAATACGTCTTTACCACGAACATTTTCAGTAATTTCTACTGAAATTTCTCCATCAGAAAAGTGACCGACTGATGCAGCACCTAGAGGGATATGTAAGTGACTTACGACTTTTTGAGCGAACTGTGGATGAGCATTTCCACTAAAAACGACAAGATTGGGCATGAAGCACCCTTGGCGGTTGGTATGTAATGAAATAGATGGCAGGGGCGGCTGGATTCGAACCAACGGATGCCGAGATCAAAACCCGGTGCCTTACCACTTGGCGACGCCCCTAATGCGGCAGAACTTTAATATTTTTGCAATGCAATGTCAAGATTAATCAACAAAAAGCATAGCAATTAAGTCTGTCTTTAAAATAAGAGAATGGCAGGGGCGGCTGGATTCGAACCAACGGATGCCGAGATCAAAACCCGGTGCCTTACCACTTGGCGACGCCCCTAAATTCGATGATATATATGATGGCAGGGGCGGCTGGATTCGAACCAACGGATGCCGAGATCAAAACCCGGTGCCTTACCACTTGGCGACGCCCCTAATATAATCATCATTACAGGTGAGGTTGGCAGGGGCGGCTGGATTCGAACCAACGGATGCCGAGATCAAAACCCGGTGCCTTACCACTTGGCGACGCCCCTAACTTGTAACCTTAAAATGATTAAGAGGAGATTCTTTTAAGCTATTTACCAAGTAAGATTTACATGGCGAATGCTTAAGAATTTCATCAATATTCATTTCATTCGTTACTTCAATAAAAACACAAGCACCTGTACCTGTAAGCTTTGCTTGACCAAATTGATCTAAATATTGCATTGCTTCTTCTACTTCAGGGTATAACTGCCGAGCCAGTGGCTCAAAGTTATTTCCAAAATTAGAAGGTTCTAACTGATAGGCGCAAAATTTAGTGGTCTTAGAGTCTCTTGTCAATGTTTTTTGTGAAAAAAGCAATTGAGTGCTGATAAAACAATCAGGTTTTAAAATAATGAACTGTTTTTGATCTAAGTCTATGAATGATAAATGTTCACCGATGCCTTCAGCCCATGCATTTTTACCATAAATAAAAATTGGAACATCAGCACCGAGCTTAACACCATAGTCCGCAAGTTGTTCTTGCTCTAGGCCACATTCCCATAATTGATTTAACACAATAAGCGTTGTGGCGGCATTAGATGAACCGCCACCTAGACCTGCACCCATTGGAATATTTTTTTCAATTTTGATGTGCAAGCCACAAAATTTTTTCGCATGTGGTTTTAGTATTTGAGCTGCCCGATAAATCAAGTTTTCTTCAGCTCGAACTTCACTTAACCCATCGATTTTGATTTCTTCGCCCAAAGTCGGTGTAAATGTCATCCAATCATATAAATCAATCAGTTGGAAAATAGTTTGTAGCTCATGGTAACCATTTTCACGTCGGCCTATAATATGTAAAAACAGGTTGAGCTTAGCAGGGGAAGGAACTCGAATCATAGATTTATATAATTAGACTTAGCGGTTTTGGATGACCATTGTAATACGGTTTTCTTTATCTTCAGCAAGAGCTTGCTTTAAAACCAGTTTGTTCGGCAAAGTTTGTTCACCATCGTAACTGAAATTAACCGTCCAGCCATCTTCAACCAGTTGGCTCACTCGATTTGCAGCGTCTTTAGTAATTTGAGCATTTAGCGTTGCTGGTTTGGCTAAAATCCAGCTCGTTAAGTGCGTAATTGGTGCTTGCCAACCTGTTGCTCGCTCTAAAAGTTCTTCTGGAGAGGCAGCGCTAATAAGTCCTGTTTTAGAACTGTTTAAAGTTACTTCGCCTGGTTTACCCTGAATTTGGGTTTTTCCAACGCCTAAAATGCCGCTTAACTCGATATCAAAATTATCTTGCTGTTGAAGCCAGGTAAAAAACGCACTACCAGTTTGCTGTGGTGTACGAACCCCAATCTTACCTTGTAAATTAAAGTGTTTTTCGTCTTGAACTTGTTGGGTGGCTGCAGGTTTTGGTTGAGTAAAATGCTGACAACCGGTTAGAAATAATACACTTGATCCACAGATCGCTGTGCACAGTTGGGCAAATTTGCTCATATATTTAACTCTTTTTTGCAGATGTAGGTAAAATTAACGCATCAAGCTGTTGTAATTGTGGATCATTGGCATGTTTTTGTTTAAGTTGTTGTAACACTGCGCTAAATTGCGTGAGTGACCCTTGCATATACAAAGCTTTAGCATAACGAACGCCAATATTTATATTATGACTAAGTTCATACGCTTTGCCTAAGGCTTCCGCCGCAGCTTCATAATCGTTCTGTAAAAATGCAATATAACCTAGAGTATCAAGAATTGAGGCCTGTTCAGGCGCATATTCTAATGCTTGCTCTGCATACTGACGTGCTTCTTTTAAACGACGGTTTTGCAGTGCCAGTGTATAAGCATATGCATTTAGATACGTTGGGCTGTTGGGCTCAAGTTGTAATAATTGTTTTAAGGTTTTGTCCAGCTTGTCACGGTCCGTATATGGATCAAGTAATAAAACTTCCGCATAAATCAGTTCTGGGTCGTCGGGTAGGTTTTTAATTGCTTCATCTAATAGATTTAGTGCAGCTTTTTTATTGCCCATTTTCTTTAAGATTTCAGCTTGAGCTTGATATAAGAAACTTGCATGTTGAGGATAATTTACTCGTTCTTGAGTAAGGAACCGTAAAGCATCGTGTAAATTTTCTTGTTTATCATATATTGCGATCAAATTTCGTCTCGATACCACATATAAACTGCCATCAACTAAACGATAGTATGCTTTTGCAGTTTCATAATGCTGTTTACGCTCCGCATTAATAGCTAAGTAGTAATACGCTTCATTTTGATATTTTGCCGAGTTTCGTAGGTCAACAAGATATTGTTCTGCTTTGTCATATTGCTTTAAATCAATACTAGTTAAGCCTGCAATAAATAAGGCTTCTTCAGCTTTAGGGTTGGTTTCTATAATCTTTTCAAGTTTTTCTAACGCAAGCTGAGATTGGTTAATTTGTATGAGATAGCGGATTTCAGCTAATCGAATATCTAAATTTTTCTTATTTTTACGACTCGACTTTGCATACCATTTAAGCGCACCTTCTTGATCGCTGAGAGCAATAAGTAAGTTTGCTTTCATTAAAATAAAGCTCGTTACTTTAGGACGTCGACGTAATGCTTTGTTAATGTTGGTTAGCGCAGTTTGTAATTGGCCATTTTGAGCTTCTAAATTGGCGATGAGTGCCAAAATAGAAGGATTGTCTTTTTCTGCGCTAGAACGTAAAGCTGTTAATAATACTTCTCGATCTTGCGCATTTTCTGGAGCAATGCTAGCTAAAATTTGTTCTAAATCGGCAGTGGGATCTATCTTTAAAATTTTATCTAATGTCTCAGCAGCAAGCTGATATTCGTGCGTTTTTAAAGCAATATGTGACAAATAAAATAAAGCTGGTACATCTTTAGGTTCTTGAGCTACCCAGTGTGTAGCAATATTTAACGCAGCTTGTAAATCATTATATTCAAGTGCAACGTCTAAAGCTCTCTGCTTAATTGATGTAGAGTTGCTTTTAATTGCAAGCACTGTGTAATTATGCAAAGCGTTTGGAATATCGTCATAAGCTAGAGCAAATTCAGCGACCATCGTTTGCTCTAGTGCCTGATCAAATGAATGCACGGCATAGGTCTCTTGCACAGGGCGTGCATAGACATACGAGGACATGCTACCTAACAACAAGAATGTGGTAGAATACTGTCTTATCGAAGCACCGTTAAAATTAATACGGCTATTCATTTGACGCAATTTTTATTGATCCAAAGTAATGCTTTTTATGACACCGATGTTGCACAATAGCATAAATTTAGCGAAATGATGATCTGATATGTCTTTCTTTGCATTGGGTGTCAACCATCAAACAGCTTCTGTAGAACTCCGCGAACAAATTGCTTTCAATGCAGAGCGATTAAGTCGTTTGCTTGCCGAACAACGCCATCACCAAAACTTAAAGGATTTGGTGGTCGTCTCGACCTGTAACCGTACAGAAGTTTATGCCATGGCAGAAAACGCCGAAAGCCTTCTAAAATGGTTAGCCGATGCCAATAATATTGATGTAAAGCAGTTAATTCATCATGTTTATCGTTACGAGAATACGCAGGCCATTACACATTTAATGCGAGTGGCGAGTGGTCTAGACTCTCTCATGCTTGGTGAGCCACAAATTTTAGGGCAGGTTAAAAGCGCTTTGGCATTGTCTAAAGAAGCTCAAACAGTCTCTCCTGAATTAAATAGTGTTTTTGAATACGCTTTCTATGCAGCTAAACGGGTACGTTCCGAAACAGCGGTAGGTAGTCATGCTGTTTCAATGGGTTATGCAGTTGCACAACTGGCCTTACAGGTTTTTAGTAAGCCTGAAAAGCTTACTGTTATGGTGGTTGCTGCGGGTGAAATGAATAGCTTGGTGGCTAAACATTTGGCTGAAATGGGTGTCGCGAAGATTATTATTTGTAATCGTAGCCGTGAGCGCGCTGATCAGTTGGCTCAGGAAATTGCACATCAGGTTGAAGTTGAAATTATTGAGTTTTCAGCATTAGCAGAGAATTTATATCGTGCTGATGTTGTGTCGAGTTGTACTGGAAGTTTATATCAAGTTATTGCTTATTCTGATGTTAAGGCCGCATTAAAAAAACGCCGCTACCAACAAATGTTAATGGTTGATTTGGCGGTACCACGTGATATAGATCCTAAAGTTGAAGCACTTGATGGGGTCTATTTATATGGTGTTGATGATTTACAAAGTGTGATTGATGAGAACCTTGCTCAACGTCGTCAGGCGGCTGTAGAAGCAGAGGTCATGGTTAATCAATTAGCTACTCAGCTTATTACGCATCAAAAGGTTAAAGAGGCGGGGAGTACAATTCATGCTTACCGCCAGCACAGTGAAGAGATTAGTCAACAAGAGCTTACACATGCGTTAGAAGCTTTGCATCATGGTGAGAATGCTGAACAGGTGTTACAGCAATTTGCTCACCGTTTGACGCAAAAACTTATGCATCCCACATCTATCTTGTTACGTGAAGCTGCTAAAGCAGAAAATCCTGATTATTTTGAATGGTTACAACAGCATTTACAGGATGTATTTGATCATGAGCGTAAGCCAAAACATTAAGACAACAACTTTAAGCTAATTTGTTTTGTTAATTCATTCAATTGTTGTCTTAGATTTCTTGATTCAATTAAAGAAATCGGTGATTTCAGCTTCTGACGTAAATATCTTTCTTGCAGACTTAGCGAATATTCCTTAGCTAACTTGTCAGCTACCTCAGGTGCCTGTGTTAATGCCTGAATATTTGTTCTCTGCATAATATCGGCGATTTCATGACAGTAACTACTACACGCACCAAGCACATAATAAGTTGCCAGCTCTTGATCATCCGGTAAATCATCAAAAATACGGTTTAAGATTGCCAGTACTTTAGCCAATAATTCATCTTGCTGAATATAAGCCCGTAATCCTTCGAAATGAATATAAAGAAAAGGATGATGCATTAAAATTGCAATCGCAAAATCTTCGTCTTTGGTTTGAATGTTAAAAGATAAAGATGCATCGTGACTAATTTGTGGGGTAAAACGTTTACCTAAACCGAGTTTTTCACGGAAAGATTGAGTAAGCAAGTAGCGGAAAGAACCTTGTTTAGGTAAGAGTTCAGTTAGTTCTCTGAGTTCTCCCATGACTAAACTTTTCCCTTCAGGCGTACTGATATCGTGTTGACCTGTTAAGTGAGCAAACACGAAATCGGACAGAAGAGGAGCTTGTTGTAATAGTTTTTGGAAATTTTCGAGTCCTTCTCGACGGATGAGAGAGTCGGGGTCGTGATCATTCGGTAGAACAAAAAATTTGAGTTCGCGACCATCATTGAGAAGGGGTAAAGCAATTTCTAAAGTTCTGCGTGCTGCTTTTTGACCTGCTGCATCACCGTCAAAAGCAATCGTAAGACGACTATTTTGTTTAAATAAAATATTAAGGTGTTCAGTATTACTTGCAGTCCCTAAGGTTGCTACAGCTCCTGTAATGCCATATTGCTGAAGAGCAATGACATCCATATAGCCTTCAACCATTAACCAATCGCTAGATTTAAGCTTTCTACCCTCATAAAGTCCATAAAGTAGCTGATTTTTATGAAAGACTTCTGAGTCCGGCGAGTTGATGTATTTGGGTTTTATTTCATCATTTAAGGCACGCCCACCAAAACCAACCACTCGGCCTTTAGGGTCGCGAATTGGGAAAATGACGCGGTCACGTAACAAATCAAAATCACGCCCATTATCACTTGAGCGGATAAGTCCGAGTTGTTTTAAACCGTCAATATCATAAGGAAAAGCTTTTTCTAGATGTTGCCAGTCTTCTGGAGCATAGCCTAAGCGCCAAAGTTGAATCGTCTGATTGGTTAGTCCACGCTGTTTAAAGTAATTTTTTGCCTTTTGACTATGAGGTAATTGTTGTTCATAGAACTGAGCAACATTTTCCAGTAAGTCATATAAATTACCTTCTTGAACTGGTTCATCAAAGCTAAACGGCTGTTCGAACTGAGCAAAAGGGTCATCAAAAAATACGGGTTCAAGCGTGTTGTAGCTTTCATCTGATGGCTGCTGTGAAGTTACAGGCTCAGCCGTATTTGTTTTAACAGCGGGTGGTTTTGTAACCTGACGGGTATAAGATAGTTTTTTATTCTCAGTATTATCTTTGGGTAATTCAATTCCGGTACTGCTCGATAATTCTTTCATTACCTCAATAAAGTTTCGGTTATCAATATCCATAAGAAAACGGATTGCATTTCCGTTAGCCTGACAACCAAAGCAGTGATAATACTGCTTGTCACGGTAGACATGGAATGATGGCGTTTTTTCTTGATGAAAAGGGCAACAGCCGGAATATGTACGTCCGGTTTTTTTCAATTTCACACGCTGACCAATCAGATCGACAATATCTGTGCGATCTAGAATTTGATCAATCGTATGTTGTGGAATTGCCATAATTCAGATAACCGTATTAAAACTTGATGAGACAGTGAGTCAGAATATTCTGACATGATGAATCGAGATATGCCCAATAAATATTTTAATATTTTATAAAAACAAACAGGCAAGTGATATCACTTGCCTGTTTGTTGATGTTTTTTAAAGCTTAAACTTATTGAGCAGCGTCATCCGCACCTTGTGTTGCCTCATCTGATTGAACATCAGTTGAAGCTTCAGTAGAGGTTACAGCTGGTGCAACAGTTGTATTTTCTGCTGCTTGTGACTCAGGCTTGTCTAATAAACCGAAGCTTAAACGGTTTGTCCAACTACGTTCAGACTTAGGAGCTTCAACAGGTGTTTGCTCTGGTGCTTCAGTTTCTTCTTTATCTGAATTACCAATTAAACCAAAACTAACACGGTTGAGGAAACCACGTTTTGGAGCTTCTGCTTCAGTTGTGCTCTCTGGCGTTGCAGCAGTCGATTCACGACCAAAAATACCTAAAGTTGCACGGTTGATCCAGTTACCTTCTTTACGAGCAGCACGCATGTTAACTGTGCCGTCTTTTTTTACAAGGCTTGGATAATTAAGTTTTAAAACTTCAATATATTGTTGCGAAGTAGCTTTATCACCTAACTTGTCATAGCTATATGCCAAAGTGGCTAAAGCTTCTGGAATTTGAGGTGTTTGTGGATAGTGTTCAATCACCCATTGCGAACGTTCTGCAGCGGCGATCCAAGCTTTACGCTTAACGTTGAAGCGAGCAGCAGTCATTTCATTTTCAGCAAGTTCTTGCCCAATGAATTTCATACGCTGAGCAGCATCAACAGAATATTGGCTACTTGGGAAACGACGAATTAAATCAACAAAGTTTTGATACGCAACTTTTAAATAACTCACATCACGATGGGACTGTTGCAAAGAGGTATAACGCATCAAACTGTCGTAGTTTTGCTCCATATTGGCAACAGCACGAACATAATAAGCATAATCCACATTTGGATGTTGAGGATTTAAACGAATAAAACGTTCTGCTAAGGCAATGGCGCCTTCATAATCTTTTTGTTTAAATTTCGAATATAGAAGTTCAAGTTGTGCTTGTTGAGCGTATTGTCCAGTCGGATAATAAGTATCGATTGCCTCTAAAGACTTGGTCGCATCAAGATATTGACCACGGTCAAGCGACTTTTGGGCCTTTTCGAAGTAAGCTTGTTCACTAGATTGAGGGCCAGTATCGACCACTTCTTTTTTACTTGGATTGCTGCTACAGCCCACAAATGCAGACGCTACGCCTAAAGATAAGGCAAGCATCGTAATTTTATAACGTGGTAGCGACATAAAAACTCCTCTGTTATGTTGGGCAATGAGCTACAATTGCGCTATTAAACCACTTTTATCTCAATGATCAAATGACTTCAGCACAATCTTCAAACACAAACTTCTCTGAAACCGACTTCAATTTACTTGAAGATTCTGAGGATGCAGATAACCATACTTCTGATACAACTGCAACACGTTTATCGTTGCAAGTTCAGCTAGATGAAACCTATCTGGGACAACGTATCGATCAGGTAGCAGCTTTGGTGTGGAGCGAGTTTTCGCGTGAAAAGCTCAAGCAATGGTTGAAGGATGGCCATCTGTTGGTGAATGGTAACATTGTCAAGCCTAAGCACCGTTGTGAAGGAACAGAGCTACTTACGCTCGAAGTAGAGCTCGAAGCTCAGACGACGAGTCAACCTGAAAATATTCCACTTAATATTGTCTATGAAGACGATGATATTTTAGTCATTAATAAGCCAGTAGGCATGGTGGTACATCCAGGAGCAGGCAATAGTTCTGGAACTTTAGTGAATGCTTTGCTTTACCATTTCCCAAAATTGGCAGAACTTTCGCGCGCTGGTTTAGTACACCGTATTGATAAAGATACCAGCGGTTTACTGGTTGTTGCTAAAACTCTGGAAGCTCAGTTTTCTTTAAGTAAACAGTTGGCAAATAAAACGGTTTACCGTGTATATGATTTGGTTGTTTATGGAAATATTATTGCTGGCGGTACGATTGATGAACCAATCAAACGCCACCCAGTTGACCGTGTGAAAATGGCAATTTTACCGGGTGGGCGAGATGCGGTAACTCACTACAATGTAAAAGAACGTTTTAAAGATTTTACCCGTGTACAAGCTCGTCTTGAAACAGGACGAACACATCAGATCCGTGTGCATTTTAGTTATATTGGTTACGGTTTGATTGGCGATCAGGTTTATATGAACCGTGTACGTGTGCCAGCTGGTGCATCTGAGTTGCTCATTGAAACTTTACGTGGTTTTAAACGTCAGGCATTGCACGCAGCGAAATTGGGCTTGAAACACCCTCGTACTGGTGAAGAAATGCTGTTTGAAGCGCCGTGGCCTGAAGATTTTACACATTTAGTGAATGTGTTGCGTTCAGAAAACGCTGCATATTAAGGACGTGCATATGGAATTTGTTCAAGGTTTACCTCAAGGCGTATTTGTAGGGCAGACACGTGTTCAGCATCCTTTGGCATTGCCAACAGGTCAGGTTGAGTTATCTGGCTTTAATCTGGCTTTACATGTCAAAGATGAGGCACAACGTGTTCAACAGCATCGAATGATATTGTTAGATGAGTTTGCGGAATTTGGTGTTAAAAAAATGACATGGATGACCCAAACGCATAGTACGATTTGCCATACTGTAAATGAACAAATTCCCTTTAAAGCTTTAATTGGCGATGGTTTGGTCACCCAAACAAAAGGTCATGCTTTAATGATGATGACGGCTGATTGCTTACCTGTCGTGTTGGGAAATGCCGAAGGCAGTGAAGTTGCTAATTTGCATGCGGGTTGGCGTGGTTTAGCAGGTGGCATTATTGAAAATACAGTGGCCGCTATGCAGAATCCTCCAACTTGGGCATGGTTAGGAGCTGCTATCAGTCAACCTTGTTTTGAAATTGGGGCTGAAGTAAAAACTGCTTTTTTTGATAAATATCCAGAATTGGAAACAGCCTTTGTTGAGGGCGTGGCTCCAAATAAATTTCATGCAGACTTATATGCCATTGCACGCTTTATTTTGCAAAGTCTAGGTGTGCAACAAGTCTTAGGTGGAGATCAATGTTCTTATCAACAGGGTGATGAGTATTTTTCTTATCGTCGTGATGCGAAGACAGGACGTATGGCTACGTTTGTTTTTATGTAAGTTTTGATAACTTCCTTAAATGACTCTCTTATTTTATATTTATTAAAAATAGGAGAGTTTTTTATTTAATTTGAAAATATTTCTATAGTATGTACTAGTGAAAACCTTATATTTCATATTTATAGATGAAGGTTTAGCAAGTGTTAATAAAATGATAAAATAGAAAAAATCGCTCAAAATTTTAATCTTATGTCTTTGCCTGAAAAACATCTCTCTATTGTCTACCACAGTCCATATGGTCATACCGCGAAGGTAGCTTCCGCTATTGCTGCTGGGGCAGAGGTGATGGGTGTAAAAGTACATTTAATGAATATTGAACATATTGATTGGGATGCGCTTGATGCATCGCATGGTATTATTTTTGGTTCGCCTACTTATATGGGAAGTATGACTGCCGACTTTAAAAAGTTTATGGACAGTACTTCTAAACGTTGGAAAGAGCGTTTGTGGCAAGGGAAGCTTGCAGCTGGCTTTGCAAACTCAGGTGGTCTAAGCGGCGATAAATTGGCTGTATTACAACAATTAAATATTTTTGCGATGCAACATGGCATGCTTTGGTCAGGTTTACCTTTAATGACGACAGGTCATGGCGAAAAAGATTTAAACCGATTATCGAGTTGTTTAGGTTTAATGACACAGTCAGATAATGCACCTGTTGAAATTACTCCTCCACAAGGCGATTTAGATACTGCAAAATGGTTTGGCGAATATATTGCTGGATTGCTTTACAGAATAAGTTAAATTAAGTTTTTGATTAAAAATAAATAAATTTAATTGTTTTATTTCGCTTACAAAAAGGTTGTATTTTTTTTGTTCTTTTTTGATTATTTTTTACCAAATGGTTTATTTGGACAATGATGTCTAAATCCTAATAAATAAAAAAACGGAATAATCATGAAAAACTTTTTAACAGCTCTTTGTATAACATGGAGTACTTTGAGCTATGCTAATTTAGAATCTGCGAATCTTGTTCCACTTAGTGACACAGAACTCTCAAAAGTCGAAGCGCAGGCTTTATTTTCATTTACCTATCCCGACCCAAAACAAGCCGATGCTTCAATGAGTCAGCAAAATATTGGTTTTTATAAATTAGGCTTGGAAGCGAATCTTGAATTAAATGCCAACGTTAATAAGTTGCAATTAGGATGTGGAGGGGTAAACGGTTTAGGTGGCTGTGATATTGACATTGATAACTTAAGTTTAAGTGGCTTAAGTGATACCAGCGATGGGCGAGCCTCTTCTTCTGCTGTTTTTAGTAATCCTTTTATTGAATTTGCAATTAAAAATCCAGACAGTGCAGCCTTGAGAGAAATTAAAGGCTTTCGTTTGAGTGCTGAAAAGGTGATGGGACTGCTGACTATGGGGCTTGAAAATTCAGAAACGCCAAATGGCATTAATAGTTTAAGTGGTTATTTGAAGATTAAAGATACCACTGGTTTAGCCTATACAGCCGCCCGTAATATGTCTTATCAAGATACAGGCAAGACTATTGATGGAACTGTTAATGCATGTATCGGACTTTGTATTCCTTTAGGATTTAACTCGTCTGATTATAATTTGCAATTACAACAGACCACGGCACCTATTGTAATTAATGGTCAAGTCATATCTGGTTCACGAATGAACAATGTCATGCTGAACGGGGTGGCAAATATTGATCAACTTAATTTCTCTGGAGATCTGAAAGCTTCTATTAATGCTGCACTAGGGTTACTAAATTTACAAAAGAATGTAACGGGTAGCATTACTGGATTAAGAGCGGCGCTCACGGTTGATCAAAACTTAGGATTTATTCATAAAATTGAACTAAACAATCCTTTCTCACTTTCCTTGCAAGGCCAGCAAATATTTTGGCCAGGTGCAGATGCTGCAGCAGAGCGAGGGTGGTGGATGGCTTTTGACGATGAAATTGATATTGGTAATGTGACGCCAAGTAAACAAATTGAGATCACTAATGATGTGTTAAAACAAGTGGTAGATCCAATTAGTGCTTATTTAACTGCAAACCCAGTAAGATGTAATCTTTTAAATTGTTTGTTTGGCGAAGATTTAGCAGTGGGTGAGGTTAAATTACCGAATACGATTGTAAATTTCCCATTGAAGGATTTACAACTTAAAAATCAATCTTTTGCACCCAACTGTTATGGCAATTTAAAATTCTGCTAAATTCATAAGTAATAAAAAAACCTTTAAAGTTAACTTTAAAGGTTTTTTTATTACTTATGAAATATACGAGCTTTATCACGCTGCCAATCGCGATCTTTTTCAGTCGCACGTTTGTCGTGAAGCTGTTTACCTTTCACAAGCGCGATTTCAAGTTTAACCAAGTGACCTTTCCAGTAACATGCTAAAGGAACACATGAGTAACCTTTTTGGTTAACTGAACCTGTTAGCTTTTCTAGTTCTCGGCGTGATAATAATAATTTACGTGTACGTGTAGCTTCAGGTACTACATGAGTAGATGCTGAAAGGAGCGGTTGAATTTGTGCACCAAATAAAAACGCTTCACCATTCTTAAAAATGACATAACTTTCTGTCAAACTCATGCGACCAGCACGTAAAGACTTTACTTCCCAGCCGAGTAAAGACATACCAGCTTCAAATTTTTCTTCGATAAAATAATCATGGCGGGCACGTTTGTTTTGTGCGATGGTTCCGCCATTATGTTTTTTCACTACTGTCGCTTTCGCCATAATTCAAACTTCCACAATTATGCCTATTGTGCCGTAAACTGATGCTAAGGTGAAGTTTTTCCTGCACGTCAATATTTCGCCTGATGTATAACTTTTGCTAAAATAGGTTCACAATACAATTAGAGTACTAGCGGATGTCTAAAACGCGTGTAATTTATCCTGGAACATTTGACCCCATCACGAATGGACACGTTGATTTAGTTACTAGAGCATCAAGAATGTTTGATGAGGTTGTAGTAGCAATTGCAATTGGACATCATAAAAACCCTTTATTCAGTCTAGAAGAGAGAGTTGAACTGGCCCAAACATCACTCAGCCATTTATCAAATGTTGAATTTGTCGGCTTTGATGGTTTACTAGTTAACTTTTTCAAAGAACAAAAGGCAACAGCAGTACTTCGTGGTTTAAGAGCAGTTTCTGATTTTGAATATGAATTTCAACTTGCCAATATGAACCGTCAACTTGACCCACATTTTGAAGCAGTATTTTTAACACCATCTGAGCAGTATTCATTTATTTCTTCGACATTAATTCGGGAAATTGCTCGTTTAAAAGGGGATGTAACCAAGTTTGTTCCGCAAGCTGTGGTTGAGGCCTTTGAACGTAAACATCAACAAGGTTGGTAAAGTGTCGTTATATATCACCGATGAATGCATAAACTGTGATGTTTGTGAACCAGTTTGCCCAAATGAAGCCATTTTCATGGGTGAAGTGATTTATGAAATTCATCCAGATTTATGCACTGAATGCGTTGGTCATCATGACCAACCGCAGTGTCAGTTATTTTGTCCAGTAGACTGTATTCCTAAAGATCCGCAGCATGTGGAAACGGAAGATGAGCTATTCGAAAAATATAAAAAATTAATTGCTCAAAAAAGCACAAGCAATTAGTAAATAAATTTGTTAATATGCGCCCCTGAGGTGAGCTGGATGGTCGCTGCTGTGGAGGTCTTCGTGACTGAAGCAGGGGAGGAAAGTCCGGGCTTCATAGGGCAGGGTGCCAGGTAACGCCTGGGCGGTGAAAGCCGACGGAAAGTGCAGCAGAGAGTAGACCGCCTCATTCGTGAGGTAAGGGTGAAAGGGTGCGGTAAGAGCGCACCGCGTGTCTGGTAACAGTTCACGGCATGGTAAACCCCACCAGAAGCAAGACCAAATAGGAATCCTGAGGTACGGCCCGTACTGGATTCGGGTAGGTCGCTTGAGCGTATGAGTGATTGTGCGCCTAGAGGAATGACCATCCTCGACAGAACCCGGCTTATAGGCTCACTTCACCTCATTTTATTTAAAATTTTTCTTGACGTGCGTTAAAGAAGTTAAGATAATGCGCGCACAGTTTTCGGCTATGTAGCTCAGTTGGTTAGAGCACCGCACTCATAATGCGGGGGTCACAAGTTCAAGTCTCGTCATAGCCACCATTTTATAGACCACGCTCCTGCGTGGTCTTTTTTTATGCTCATTTTTTGATTAAACACAGTTTGTAAAGACCGACTTTATAGTTATGGCATTGTTTGTCTAGATCAATTTCTTCATGTTCTTATAACACTTAACAAGGATGTTGAAGACATGAAAAGGTCATTATTATTTTTAGGAATTTTAAGTTTAACGGCGGGAGTAGAGGCTTCTGCGGCTGATCTAAGTTGGGGAGATCCAACTTTAGATTCTGGTCAGTTTAAAATTTCTGGCGCAGTACGTTCCCGCTATTTGCATAAAGATTATGTAGTTGATGCAAATGAAGGTTCTCAAAATGATGATTGGCGATTAACTGATATTAAATTAGTGCTAGGTTATGAAAATCCAGATTGGATTGCAGGTGCGGATGCCCGTTGTTATCAATATGATCGCTTGTGTGATGCGATTTTTCTAAAAAAAGCTTGGGTAGGTTATAAATTATCTGATCAGCAGAGAATCACGGCAGGTTTGCAACCCGTTGATTTTGGCTTTGGCGAATTTTGGGGAAGTAGCTATTACGAAACTCTTTTAAATACTGTCGGTTTAGAAGATATCGATAATCTGGGGATTAAATATAAATTTGCAGATGATAAATATAATTTGACCCTAGGATTCTATCCCACTGATGGCGGAAATTATAAGGGAACTTCAAAGGACTCAAGCAGATACAGTGGTAACTTTGTGGAAGCTGATGATTTAACCACAGGTACTAATATCGAAGAAAAGAATATGTGGATTGCTCGAGGATCTAGAAAATTTGAACTTGATAAAGCTCAAAAATTTTCGACCGAGTTAGGTGGTTCAGTTTGGTACTCTGATTTAGAAAATAAAAGAACAGACGAAGATGGACACCGCAAGTCATGGAACGTTTTTGCTCAAACACAATATCAAGCATGGCAATGGATGTTCTTAGCGGGCAAGCAAGATGTCACGAATGGCGATAATTTATTTCCAAATAGCTCAACCATTGGAGCATTTGATTACCCGTATCAAGTCGCTAATAAGGGTAAATATTTGGTTAATGAAATTAACTATACCTTTGCTCAGTCATTCCACAAACTTGAAAATATTAAACCTTATATCTCTCATAGCCGCTTCTTTAAAGATGAGAATGGTTATAAAGACTCTGAACGCTTAATTGCAGGGGTTTATTTTAATTACAAAGCCATTGGTATTCAGGGTGAATACATTATGAGTAAAAATGATCCAATGGTTGGTGGTGGGGCTGATGGCCTTGCACAAGGTAGCAGTAATGATTGGGATAAATTATTTTATCTTTCAATCGGATATTATTTTTAAAATTTAAAAGCGATTTATTGCCCTAAGTGAATACACTTCACTTAGGGCTTTTTTATAGAAAGACTTTTTCAGGTGGTGGATCTCGTTTGAAGGCTGGTGAAATGAGTTGTCCACGACTTAGGTTTTGTACATGCTGTAAACGATTGAGCAATTCGTTTTGAATAAACAAAATACAGGTTTGTAATTTAGATGAGCTTTTGAGTCGTGATGGATAAACTGCCCAAACATCAGCATCTTGCCAATATTCGGGCAAAATGTGTTGGAGTTGACCTGTAATTAATTCATCTGCAACATCCCAAATTGATCGGAAAATAATCCCGTGGCCTTCTATGGCAAGTTGATGAATAATTTCGCCGTTATTCGAAACAAAACGTGGTTTGATATGCACTGAGACATCTTCAGAAGCATGCCTAAATTTCCATAGCACAGACGATTGATCACGCTCACTAATCGTCAAACAATCATGTGTTTGCAAGTCTTCAATGCTGTCTGGTACGCCGTGTTTAAGTAAATAGCTCGGTGCTGCGCATAAAATTCGAAAATTAGAAGCTAACTTCTTCGCAATCATGTTTGGCGCAATTTCATTACCAATTCTAATATCCAAATCAATACTGTGTTGAATCAAGTCTTTGGTATTGTCGATGGTGTCAAAATGAATCTGAAGTTTTGGATAAAGCATCATTAATTTAGACAGAATTGGTGCAATATGCTTTCTGCCAAAACCAAAGCTACTAATAATATCCATACGACCGGTAGGCGTACTGAGTGGGTTATTTACCAGTTCACAGACTTCATCAAATTCTTCAAGAATATTTGAAACTCTCTCAAGGATGAGTTTGCCATCTTCTGTCAGACTAACGTGACGCGTGCTGCGATGAAAAAGTTTGCAGCTTAACGTGTTTTCTAAAATATTAATTCGCTTGCTAATAAAAGCAGGCGAAGTCCCTAGTTCCTCAGCAGATTCGACAAAACTTTTTAGTTTGGCGACTGTGCAAAAAACCTTTAAATCCGATAGGTTAGGTAGATTGTTCACGATCCGTGTCCATTGGAGTGATAGTTCTGTTGTTGATCATTTTTGCTTAAAACATCATGTTTAAGCCATACAAGGATATTAGTCGAAGGTGTGAAGGAAGCTTATGGCAAAAAGATATAAAGTTGCCACGATTGCAGGCGATGGCATTGGTTTAGAAGTTCTACCAGAAGGCATTAAGGTTGTAAAGGCAGCAGCAGAGAAGCATGGTATTGAGCTTCAGTTAGATGCTTTCGATTGGGCAAGCTGCGATTACTACCTTGAGCACGGCAAAATGATGCCAGATGACTGGTTTGAAACTTTGCAGGGCTATGATGCAATTTATTTTGGCGCTGTAGGCTGGCCAGATAAAGTACCTGACCATATTTCACTATGGGGTTCGCTGCTCCAGTTCCGTCGCGGTTTTGACCAATATGTGAATTTACGTCCAGTGCGCTTAATGCCGGGTGTTAAATGTCCCCTAGTAGGTAAAAAACCGGGCGATATCGACTTCTACGTGGTCCGTGAAAACAGTGAAGGAGAATACTCAGCCATTGGTGGTAAGGCTTTTGAAGGAACAGATCGAGAGTTTGTTTTACAAGAAGCTGTATTTACACGTCATGGCGTAGATCGCATTTTGCGTTATGCATTTGAGTTTGCAAATCAGCGTGACGCGAAAAAAATTACAGCAGCGACCAAATCAAATGGTATTGCCGTCAGCATGCCGTATTGGGATGAACGCGTTGATGCGATGGCAAAACAATATCCACAAATTCAGGCCGATAAACAGCACGTTGATATTTTAGCAGCTCGTTTTGTTTTACAACCTGAACGCTTTGATGTGGTTGTTGCATCGAATTTATTTGGCGACATTCTTTCCGATTTAGGCCCTGCATGTACAGGAACTATTGGTTTGGCTGCTTCGGCAAATTTAAACCCAGAAAGAAAATTCCCATCATTGTTTGAACCTGTACATGGTTCAGCACCAGATATTTACGGTAAACAAATTGCCAACCCAATCGCTGCGATTTGGTCAGGTGCCATGATGTTCGAATTCTTTGGCGAAGATGATGAACGCTGCATTCAAGCAGGTCAGGACATTATGCAGGCGATTGAGAATGTATTAATTAATGGGCCAAAGACAGCCGATATCGGCGGTCAGGCAAAAACTTATGAGGTAGGAGATGCAATTGCATCGTGTGTAGCCCAAATTAAAATGGACGTGTTCGCTATGGAATAACGCCATCCAAAAATGGATGTATGGATATGGATAATCAAAACACAAAAATTTATACGGATAAAGTTCTTGCCGTAACCAGTTTACTGTTTGTATTTATTTCAGTTGCTGGTTTGGCGATTTATTCGCAAGAGTCGATCAAGATCGCTGCAACATGGATGCAGTGGACGACATCGGTATTTACCACCCCAGTATTACTGTTTGCTTTTTTAGCCATTATTTTTACTTTTGGTCTAGCTTTTAGTAAATACGGCAAAATCAAACTCGGTGAAGGAAAGCCTCAATACACCACGATGTCATGGATTTTTATGTTCATCTTGTCGGGTATCGGGTCTTCTACATTGTACTGGGGCTTTTTGGATTGGGCTTACTATTATCAAACACCTGGTTTGAGCTTACCGCCTGAGTCAGCAGAAGCATTGAAATATAGCGTGGCTTACTCGTTTTTTCACTCAGGTTTAAGTGCATGGGCAATTTATGCTTTGGCATCAATTTCTTTGTGCTACAGCTACCATGTTAGAAAAAACAAAGGCTTAAGTTTGGCTTCTGTGATTGAAGCGGTGACAGGCTTTAAATCAACAGGTGTGGTTGGGCGTTTAGTCGACTTAATGTTCTTGCTTTGCATGTTTGGTGCATTAACGATTTCGCTTGTACTCACTGCCGTGACATTTACCAATATTTTGTCTCAACTCACAGGTATCCCAAATACCTTTATGACCAAAGTCATCATTATTTTGGCAGTTTCGGTTCTGTTCGCACTTAGTTCGTATGTAGGTATGGACAAGGGCATGCAGCGTTTAAGCCACATGGTGTGCTTAGGTGTAGTGTTATTTGCGATTTATGTACTTTGCTTTGGTCCGACTCAATTCATTTTGAATAATTCATTAATGAGTTTTGGATTAATGGCAACCAACTTTGTCGACATGAGCTTGTTTACCGACCCAATGGGTGATGGCAAGTTTACCCGTGAATGGACTGTATTTTACTGGTTGTGGTGGATTTCATATGCACCGGGTGTGGCACTGTTCGTAACGCGTGTTTCTAAAGGCCGTACTATTAAAGAGGTGATCTTTGCCATGGTAATTGGCGGTAGTGTTGGTCTTTGGTTCATCTTTGGTGTGTTTGAAAACTACAGCGTTTATAGCTTTATTCATGGGGCTGTTAATGTACCGCAAATCTTAAGCCAACAGGGTGGTGAGGTTGCAATTGGTCAATTGCTCAGCCTATTACCTGCTGGAAAGCTGATGATGTGGATTTTCCTCGGCATTATGGTGGTGTTCTTGGCAGCACATATGGATGCGGTTGGGTATGCGGTTTCAGCAACATGTACACGCGGTTTAAGTGAAGGGCAAGATCCATCGCCAAATGCCCGTCTGTTCTGGTGTGTCATGCTGACTTTGGTTCCGATTGCCATGATCTTTAGTAAGGCACCTTTAGACACAATGAAAACAGCAACTATTGTGACGGCTTTACCATTCATTGTGATTATTCTGATTCAAACCTATGGCTTAGTGAAATGGTTGATTCAGGATTATGCCAAAGTCCCATCACATTTAATTGAGCAACAAGGTTATGATGATGCGGAAATTGGTTTAAACCAGACTCAAGATGAACATGCAAAACGGATGCAACTTGAGCTAGCAAGCTCAATCAAACTGGATAGAAAAACCAGCTAGAGGGAACGGTAATGACTACATGTGAACAGACCACTTATGTCTTAAGTGAAGAAATGCAAAGTCTAGTGTACTGGAACAGCATTTATTCACCAGCAGATGCAGATATTGACTCAGTCCGCGCGGCATATGACGCGATGTGCCGACACTACACTTTGCCACGTGATGACAAGTTAGATGTAGAAGATCGAGTGATTGCAAATGAAGAGCATTCAGTACCTGTTCGCATCTATTCACCAAAAACTAAACGACCTGAAGCTGGTTGGCCATGTGTGTTGTATTTACATGGTGGCGGTTGGATGGTGGGTGGCCTCGATTCACATGAGTTTATTACCAGTTATTTGTGTCAGGACCTAAATGCAGTTGTCATTGGTGTGGATTACCGCATGGCACCAGAGCATCGCTTTCCAGCAGCTTTTGAAGATTGTTTAGCAGTTTATCAATGGCTTAAACAGCATGGTTCTGACTGGCAGTTTGATAGCGGAAATATCGTTCTAGCAGGCGATAGCGCAGGCGGTAACTTAGCAGCAGCTCTTGCAGTGCATCTACAGCATAGTGGTTTACAAGCTCAAGGTCTGGCTTTGGTTTATCCGTGTTTAACTACAGCACTTGATACACCAGCCGCACAAAAGCATGCCCATGCGCCGTTACTTACAACGGAAGATATGCATTTTTATTTAAAGGAATATGCACCGAATTCACAAGATTGGCAGGATTTACGTCTAGCACCTTTATTGGCAACTGATTTTTCAGATATGCCTATGAGTTTTGTAGCCGTTGCAGAGTATGACCCTTTAAGTGATGACGGTTATTTCTTTACCCAAAAATTGGAACAAGCAGGTATCCCTAACGAGTTCCATTTAGGCAAAGGTTTGTTACATGGCAGTTTACGTCTCATGCGTGATTGCCCTGAAGTTCAACAGTTATATCAAAACGTGCTGAGTGCGATACGCCGCATGTTTGGCAGTGTCGAAAAGATATCAATTTAATATCGAGTCATTTGGACGAAAAGAATTTAATGGAGTAAAAACATGAGTGCAGTTGAAAAATTACCTGAAGATTTTTGCGCAAACCCAGATGTTGCATGGACTTTCCCTAAAGTTTTCTATACTTCATCGCAAGTTTTTGAGCATGAGAAAGAAGCAATCTTTGCTAAAAGCTGGATTTGTGTTGCACATGGCAGTGAATTGGCACAACCAAATGACTATATTACCCGTAAAGTAATTGGTGAAAATATTGTCATCATTCGTGGTAAAGATAGTGTTTTACGTGCGTTTTATAATGTATGTCCGCACCGTGGTCACGAGCTTTTAAGTGGCAGTGGTAAAGCAAAAAATGTAATTACTTGTCCATATCATGCTTGGACATTTAAGCTAGATGGTAGCTTAGCTTTGGCACGTAATTGTGATCATGTTGAATCTTTCGATAAAGAAAACTCAAGCATGGTGCCTTTAAAAGTTGAGGAATATGCAGGATTTGTTTTCATTAATATGGATGAAAGTGCGACATGCGTAGAAGACCAGCTTCCGGAATTTGCTGAGCGTTTAAATCAAGCATGTAGCGTAATTAAAGATTTGAAACTGGCAGCACGTTTCGTGACAGAAACGCCAGCAAACTGGAAAGTAATTGTCGATAATTATCTAGAATGTTACCACTGTGGGCCTGCACATCCTGGTTTTGCCGATTCGGTACAAGTTGATAAATATTGGCATACCACACATCAAAACTGGACATTACAGTACGGTTTTGCTCGTTCATCAGAGAAATCATTCAAGCTTGATCCATCTGTAACAGATCCTGAATTTCACGGTTTCTGGACTTGGCCTTGCACGATGTTCAACGTACCACCGGGCAGTAATTTCATGACTGTAATCTATGAGTTTCCAGTAGATGCAGAAACGACTTTGCAGCATTACGATATTTATTTCACCAACGAAGAACTCACTCAAGATCAGAAAGATTTGATTGAGTGGTATCGGAATGTATTCCGTCCTGAAGATTTGAACTTGGTAGAAAGCGTACAACGTGGTTTGAAATCACGTGGTTATCGAGGTCAAGGCCGTATTATGACTGACAAGCAACGCTCTGGTATCAGTGAACATGGTATTGCTTACTTCCAGCATTTAGTGGCGCAGCATCACAAATAAAACAAATGGATTTATTCAGGTGTAAAGATGATTTACACCTGACTCTTCAATTAGGAAGATGATATGTCGAGTTTACAAAGTACTGAATTATTTCAGCAACAAGCCTATATTAACGGGCAATGGCTAGCTGCACAGTCAAATGCAACGGTTCCAGTGACTAACCCAGCAACAGGCGAAGAAATTGGCACAATTCCAAATATGGGAGCGGCTGAGGCGACTCAAGCAGTTGAGGCTGCTTATACGGCTTTACAAAGTTGGAAAGCTTTAACTGCCCAAAACCGTGCAGATATTTTATTGGCTTGGTACAAACTGGTTCTCGAACATACCGATGAACTTGCTTTAATTATGACCATTGAACAAGGCAAACCTTTGGCAGAAGCGAAAGGTGAGGTGCGTTATGCTGCATCATTTATTCAATGGTTTGCCGAAGAAGGCAAGCGTATTTATGGCGATGTGATTCCAACCGTCAATAATCAGCAGCGTTTTATTATTAGTAAAGAACCTGTGGGTGTTGTGGCTGCTATTACGCCGTGGAATTTCCCAATTGCTATGATTACGCGTAAAGCAGCACCAGCTTTAGCAGCTGGATGTACGATAGTGATTAAGCCAGCAAATGAAACACCTTACTGTGCTTTAGCGATTGCGAAACTTGCCGAAAAAGCAGGTATTCCAGCTGGTGTAATTAATGTTGTTACCGGTAAATCTCAAGAAATTGGCTCAGTATTTACTTCGCATGAAAAAGTGAAGAAATTGACCTTTACTGGCTCAACGCCAGTGGGCCGTTTATTAATGCAGCAGTGTTCAAGCACCATTAAAAAATTGGCGCTTGAGTTGGGCGGAAATGCTCCTCTGATTGTATTTGACGATGCCGATTTAGATAAAGCTGTACAAGGTGCGATTTTTGCCAAGTTCCGTAATGCAGGCCAGACCTGTGTTTGTGCTAACCGCATTTATGTACATGACAATATTTATCAAGCTTTTGCCGAGAAGTTTGTACAAGAAGTACAAAAGTTTAAAGTCGGTAATGGACTTGAAGATGGTATGCAAATTGGTCCATTAATTAATGAAAAAGCAGTGTTAAAAGCACAACAGTTGATTGATGATGCAGTGAGCAAAGGCGCTAAAATTGCTTGCGGCGGTAAACAGCATGCTTTAGGACAAACCTTCTATGAGCCATCCGTTTTAACGAATGTTGATCGTACGATGGAAATTGTCCAAGAAGAAATTTTTGGTCCAGTTGCGCCGCTTATTCGCTTTACAGATGAAGCAGACGTCGTTTCTCAAGCAAATGACACGATCTTCGGTTTGGCTGCGTATGTTTATAGCGAAAATATTTCACGTTTATGGCGAGTGTCAGAACAGCTTGAATATGGAATGGTCGGTATGAATGCCACAGCAATTTCAAATGAAGTTGTACCATTTGGTGGTGTGAAACAATCAGGTGTTGGGCGTGAAGGCTCAAAATATGGTCTTGAAGAATTCATGACCATTAAATACATGTGTTTAGGGCTTTAAGGATAAGCCCTAACAACAAAAATATGCGGTAAAAGAAGGATTCTAATATGGCGAGTCATTATGAAATGTTCCCAGCGGTTGTTACTCGTGTGGAACAGCTAACCCCTTTAATCAAACGGTTTACGTTCAAACGTCAAGATGGGCAGAACTTTCCTCGATTTAGTGGGGGAAGCCATATTATTGTCAAAATGAATGAACAGCTTTCAAATGCATATTCATTGATGAGCTGTACGCAAGATTTATCAACTTACCAAGTCTGTGTTCGTAAAGATGTGGAAGGTAAGGGTGGTTCAGTGTTTATGCATGATCAGTGTAATGAAGGCTGTGAAATTCAGATTTCAGAACCAAAAAATTTATTTCCATTAGCTGAAACAGGCAATAAACATATTTTAATTGCAGGTGGAATTGGTATTACACCATTCTTGCCTCAAATGGACGAGCTTGCAGCACGTGGTGCAGATTTTGAGCTACATTATGCTTACCGCTCACCTGAACATGCGGCTTTGTTAGATGAGTTAAAGCAGAAACATGCAGAACATGTGTTTAGTTATGTTGACTCAGAAGGTTGCTCATTAAAGCTGGATGAATTGATTTCATCACAACCTAAAGGCACACATGTGTATGTTTGTGGGCCGAAACCCATGATTGATGCTGTGATTGATTGCTGTAATAAGCACCGTTACCGCGATGAATACATTCACTGGGAACAATTTGCCTCAACAGTTCCTGAAGATGGTGAAGCATTTACAGTGGTACTTGCCAAATCTAATCAAGAAATTGAAGTACAAAGTAATCAGACGATTTTACAAGCTATTGAAACATTAAATATTGATGTGGAATGCTTATGTCGCGAAGGCGTATGCGGTACATGTGAAACTGCTATTTTAGAAGGTGAAGCAGATCACTTTGATCAATACTTAAGTGATGCAGAAAAGGCTTCACAGAAGAGCATGATGATTTGTGTGTCGAGAGCTAAAGGTAAAAAACTAGTATTAGATCTTTAATATATTTCTGTGGCCGATCAATTGTTTAAAGCAAAAAGATGCTAAAAAAAGAACAAATAATGATGATCTGAATCTTATTTGTTCAATTGATGGGCATTAAGGGTTTTTACCTATTGACCTGCTATACAGAACTATAGATAATGCGCACACAGTTTACGGCTATGTAGCTCAGTTGGTTAGAGCACCGCACTCATAATGCGGGGGTCACAAGTTCAAGTCTCGTCATAGCCACCATTTTAAAAACCACGCTCCTGCGTGGTTTCTTTTTATCTATTTTTTACTCATTGAAATGTTTTTCAATTATATCAAGTGTTTTTGAGCTTTGATAAAAGGGAGCTAAAAGCGCTTGAAGTAAAGGTTCTAAAATACCGTGCTCATTAAAGGCATCCATAACCTTCGGATAAAAACGTAAAGCTTCGGTTTGTAAGTCGCTTTCAGTTAATCCAATCTCACTTAATACTTCAAATAAACTTTGATCTTTATAAAAGTCATAAAAAACTTCCACGCCATACAAAATCAGATCTTGCATAAATTGTGACTGGCGTAATTCTTTCCAGTATTCATAGATTAAAACAAAAAACTCTTCAACATCGAGAGGAGTGAGCTGTTTCATAAATTCATACATTTTTTTATGTCTAATATCTTCCCAAACATGGCGTACTAGACTTTCTAAATCTTCACTCGATAAAAGACTTAATTCTGTGAGTTGCTCATGAATAAAACTGGCAATCCAAGTTTCAAGTTTATGCTCAAGGCGTTGCTGCTGTAAAAAAGAGAATTTTTTGAGCTTATGTTGCCATTCAAAATGGTAGTCATCGACTCTAGATGCTGTTAGAAGTTTTGGTAATTTTTGTTCTAAAGTTGAGGTTGCAATGTATTGGCAAAGTTGTTGTACAGAAGGACTAGTTCTTAAAAACTGATTAAGATAATGAGGAATATGCTCCATTTCCAAAAATTTAGAAAGCCACATTTCAAACTGGTGATCAGAGACCAAATCTTGTAGCGGAATTGGAGACTTCATCGCAGATAAATAAATACGTTGCGCGATTTCCCCAATAAACTCAAGTAAACCGGCACCTAGCTGCATTTCAAAAGCATAGCGTTTCACAACGGCTTGTAGTTGTTCTAAATCAACAACCTCATGGAGCTTGATTTCATCAGCATGTTGCATAAACAGTTGAATGAACTGCTGGAAATAAATAGGTGAGTTTTCTATAGATAATTGTTTTTTGAAAAATTCCACTTGCTCAAGCAAAAGTGCTTGAGCAAGTGCTGTAGTTTTTGATGAGTTTTTCTGCTCAGTCATTCGCTGTCCAACCGTTGACAATCGGATAACGTCGTTCGCGACTAAATGCGCGAGAAGTAATTCTCGGGCCAATCGCACCTTGACGACGTTTGTACTCATTACGATCAACTAAACGGATGACTTTTTCAACAACTTCTTTATCAAAACCTTTGGCAATAATGTCGGCCTGACCTAAATCTTCTTCAATGTATGCGTACAGGATGGCATCCAATACATCATAAGCTGGTAAAGAGTCTTGGTCTTTTTGATCCGGGCGAAGTTCTGCTGAAGGTGGGCGGGTAATCACACGCTCAGGAATAACCGGAGTTTCACTTAAGCTATTACGGTATTTTGCTAATTCAAACACGATTGTTTTATAAACATCTTTTAGAACCGCAAAGCCACCAACCATATCGCCATAAAGCGTACAGTAGCCAACTGAAAGTTCAGATTTATTTCCTGTGGCAAGGACTAAATTACCGAACTTGTTTGATAAACCCATAAGCAATGTGCCACGAGCACGCGCTTGTAAATTTTCTTCAGTTGCGTCAGCTGGTGAATTACCAAAGAAAGGATACAGGGTTTGCATGAAGCTATTTACGATTGAGTGAATTTCAGCAATACCGAAAGTTACACCCATACGGCGGGCTTGTTCAGCCGCATCTTCTACACTAATTTGAGAAGTGTAAGTATAAGGCATCATTACAGCTTGGACTCTTTCAGCACCGATTGCATCAACAGCAATCGCAAGTGTAAGGGCAGAGTCGATACCACCAGAAAGACCCAAAATCACACCAGGGAAGCCTGAGCGTTCTACATAGTCACGAGTTGCCATGACTAAACCTTGATAGATCTCAGCAAACGTTTCTAATGCAGGAGCAGATTCAGTGACTTTATATAACTTTGTATCACGGTCAAATTCAGCAATATAAATGTCTTCTTTAAAGCTTGGAGCTTGTAAAGCAATTTCACCATTTTGATTGCTGACAAAACTTGTGCCATCAAAAATTAAATCGTCTTGTCCGCCCACTTGGTTAACGTAAACAATATTTAGATGAAGTTGTTTTGCAAGTTCACTTAAGGTCTGTATACGGTGTTGTGGTTTGCCGACTTCATATGGTGATGAGTTGAGTACAAGAACTGTATCAACATTTAATTGGCTCAACTGTTTGACAGTGCTAATTGACCAGATATCTTCACAGATTAATACACCAAACTTATGCCCAAGATATTCGAAAACTAAGTGCTGATGGCCTTTTTGGAAATAGCGTTTTTCATCAAAGACGCCATAGTTTGGTAAATTGTGTTTGTTAAAAACACCCAAAACTTGACCGTCTTTCATGACAGCAGCAGAATTATAACGTTGACTATCTTCTGTCTGGTTTACGAACCCGAAAACCATAACAATATCTTTAACTTCGGCAAGTTGTGCAAAAGCCTTTTGCATACGTTTATTTAAATTTGGACGTAACAATAGATCTTCAGCTGGATAACCAATAACAGAAAGCTCGGGAAAAATAATCAGGTCAGCGTCTTGTTTTTTCGCCTGATTTACTTGCTCAATCATCTTTTGGGTGTTTGAGTCAATATTGCCAATATGCGGAGAAAACTGAGCAAGGGCAACTTTAAAACTTTTCATTCAAACCTAATCCTAGATCATAACGAATATAGATACACACAGTGTTGATTTTTATGAATATAATTTTTCAACGATGTGTATGATACGATAGTAAACAATTAAAATAGTAAACAAAAATGTCAAGATCAATAATATATACCAATCCCATATTTTCTGCGTAAAAATAACGAGATTTTCTGTATAGAATAGAAACAGGCTTCATTATTTTTATTGTTTGTATACTGCCTTATCACACGCTAATTTGGAATAAGTCTGTTCTATTTTTTTCAATAATTTGAATTGAATAAGCGCACTTTTATAGTTTAGATAAGTATTTCTGATTTATAAGAATTCTCATTTACATTACGCAAAAAATGTTACGTTCAAAGCGAGATTGATTATTTAGTTACAAATGAAGTTGAGGTGAACAGATAATATTTGGGATTTTTCCAGAGCAAATGTCGCGCGCAATTTCGCCTTGCTGTTCAATATTATACGTACTAAATGCCTTGTCAGGGTGATAGGTGTATTTGTAGGGATTGTAACTTTTAAAGCTTAGGTAATAGGCTGATTGTAATAAAGCACCTTTAAATAGTACATGAATGCCTTTTTGATATTGCATGACATGGGTGAGTTCGTGAATAAAAATACCCTGCATAAACTTAGATTCTAAAGCGTAATTTTCACTGTAATCAGCAGGATTGACATAAATATTCCCATTTGGGGCCATGAAAATACCGCAACTCTGCCAAGGGAGGTAGCGCGTAGCAATAATTTTAGGCCGTTCGCAATCAAGCATGTCACCGAAAACCATTTGCGCTAATATTTTTTCTTGAGCAGTCAAATGTCTAATCGGATAGTTTTTTAGGTGACGGAAAATAAAAAGTGTAATAAGAATAAATGGTGTATGGATTAAGCGTTTAAAGGCATTAAAATTTAGCATAGCTTTGCCATTAAATGAGTTCATCTATTTCTTTAGCATAGTATAGATTAGGTATTGCTAAATAAAGAGGTAGGGTATTGATTAATTTTATAGTTCTGTTTTGAAAAATATAATTGTTTGAATAGATTGTGCATTTTATTAGGATGAATAAAAGAATTCTTGGATAAGAAAAGCAAAAGCCCCAGTTAAAACTGAGGCTTTACAACAACTAAAATCACAACAGCAAATAAAATTAAGGTTGGCATTTCATTAAAGAATCGCCAGAACTTATGTGATTTATAGTGAGCATTTCCGATGAGCTTTTTACGATAATAGCCACATACCAAATGATAAATCACTAATAAAGCCACTAATCCAACTTTGAGGTAAAACCATGTGGCTTGATGGTAATGTCGAGTTGCATCACCCCACTCTACAAGGAAATGGGCGGTAATTAATGTAGCAATCATTGAAGGCCACATAATTCCACGATACAACTTGCGTTCCATTACCTCAAAGCGTTGATGACTTGCAGCATCTTCACTCATAGCATGATAAACATATAGACGTGGTAAGTAGAACAAAGCAGCGAACCAGCAAACCACGGCAATAATATGTAATGCTTTTACCCACAAAAAAGCATCAGAAGGTGCATCCATCGATAATCCTAGGTGGGATTATGCATCCCACTTCTTGAAAATAAGGCAAGCGTTAACACCGCCAAAGCCAAAACTGTTACTCATTACAGTATTCAATTTTGCATCACGTTTTTCAAGTACGATATCGAAAGGTTTTGCGCCTTCATCAAGTTCAGTCACGTTGATGTTTGGTGCAATAAAGTCATTTTGCATCATTAGCACAGAGTAAATAGCCTCCTGTACACCAGCTGCACCCAAACTATGACCTGTCATAGATTTGGTTGAGCTAAGAGGAGGTACGTTACCTTCACCAAATGCACGTTCCATTGCTTTAAGTTCTGTAATGTCACCAGCTGGAGTAGAAGTACCATGTGTATTTACATAGTCAATTTTCTCTACGCCATGTTGCTTAGCTTCTTCAAGTGCCATTAATACACAACGTGTAGCACCTTCACCACTTGGAGCAACCATGTCCGCGCCATCACTGTTCGCAGCATAACCTACTACTTCAGCTAAAATGTTCGCACCACGTGCTTGCGCGTGCTCAAGTGATTCAAGTACTACGAAACCACCACCGCCAGCAATAACGAAGCCGTCACGGTCTGCTGAATATGGGCGAGATGCTGTTTCTGGAGTGTCGTTATATTTCGAGCAAAGTGCGCCCATTGCATCAAACAATAAACTTTGAGACCAGTGATCTTCTTCACCGCCACCAGCAAGCATAAGGTCTTGTTTGCCAAGTTGAATTAAGTTGTACGCATAACCAATTGCATCTGCAGAAGTTGCGCAAGCACTTGTAATAGTATGTGAAATACCTTGTAGCTTAAATGCAACACCTACGTTTGCAGTAATGGTGTTTGACATGTTACGTGGTACAAAGAATGGACCCACTTTACGTGCGCCTTTAGTCTCTAATAATTCTGTCATTTCAACAACAGAAGCAGTTGAGCCCCCACCTGAACCACCTGCAATACCATAACGTGGATTACCAGCAAGTTGTTCAGGAGTAAGGCCTGCATGTTCAACTGCAGCTACAGCAGCGTTGTATGCATACATCGCACATACGCCCATGAAGCGTTTTAATTTACGGTCGATATTATCAAAGTCTTGTTCTGCAGCAGCGCTGACATGACTTTTAAAATTGAGTTCAGCATAAGTTGGGTTAAAACGTGTCCCGGAGATTCCATTTTGAAGTGAATGAGTAACTGCTTCTAAAGAGTTACCGATACATGAGTTAATACCCATACCAGTGATTACAACACGTTTCATCTACAGGTCCCTTTATGGTGATATTTAAGAGTCTATCGTGTTCAACAGCTATGAAAATGAATAGGAGAATATAGCTGTAAGAAGACGGGACTCATGTTTTTCGTTGTTAACATGATAGCAGAAAGGATTTTTATTTCTTATGGCAAATCTTTATGACAATTTTACATTTAAAAAAAATAACCAAATACATAGTATGTTGCATTTAGGGTTAACTAAAATACACACATTCAAGTTGAGATAAATCCACATTCCACCTAGTATTTATCTCTAATTAGATAAATTAAAAAATCGAGGTACTTGATGACAAAATTTAATAATAATCAATCTGACAATTTGTTTTCTCAGGTCTTCGGAGTGGCTAAAAAGCTCAGTTCTACAGGATTGAGTATCTTGCAACAGAACCAATCAGGTGACGTCAGTAAGGTAATTGAACCAATCCCAACTGGAAAAACTGTTGAAGGTAGATCGAGAACAAAAAGCCCATTTGAAGTTGAGCAATATGAAAGTCCTCAACAAATGCTAAGAGAACATTTACCAAAAGTCACACGTCAGGTATTTGGTCGACATTTTAAAAAAGTAAATGGTGTTGCTACATTTCTTTCGCCAGATTGGGATGAAAAAATCTCAGGCCACTTATTTAATTGGTTAAATGACTTTAGTTCAAAAAGTACCTTAACTGAAAAAATCCTAGAAGAAGCGGGTGCTAAAGATTTATTTGAATTAACTAAAGATACAGGTCGTTCTCAACGTCTAAGTCAGGCGCTTATAGAACAAAATAAGCTCATTGCGACTGTACAAGGTGCAATTACAGGTGTATCAGGCGTTGTTGGTGCAGCTGTAGATATTCCAGTTTCATTGGTTTTGGTTTTAAGAACTATTTACCAGACAGGAAGGTCACATGGCTTTGATCTGCTGGAGGTAGCAGACCAAGATGTTGTTGAGTTTATTTTTAAAGAAGTTGATATTAGCTTGATTGCAGAGAAGCAAACTCTCTTGTTGGCTTTAAAAACATTACGAAATATGTTGGAAACTCAAGATATTCATCAATTTCAGCAAGTATTAGGATCAACCACAGATATAGATACTTTAAAGAACTGGTTAACAGATGAAGAAGGGGAGTTTAAATGGGAATGGTTAAATCGTATTCCTAAACTTTCAGCTTTTGGTAAGTTTACCCCAGTTGCAGGGGCTGTTTTAAGCGCAGTATATAGCTGGAAATTACAAGAAGATGTAGGACATAAAGCTCAGGCGATTTTTGGAGCTGCAAGACATTATTTAAATGAACATCCAAGTGAGCATTTATCTCCGCTACAGGCTTATTATGCTGCGGTTACACTCATTCAAAAAGCAAGCCCAAGACTTTTAAATGTAGGTGAAGATGGCAATATTCATGCTGCTCATCATCATAAAGTAGAAAATCACGAGGTAATCTCGAAAGTATCTATTGTGTTAAAACCTACAGAAAGCGAAAAAAGTGAAGAGAAAGTTCAGGAAAATGTTCATAAGGGCTTAGAAAAACTTGCTGATAAACATGTGACAGAACATGAGCATACTGAACAAAAGCCTGCTCTAACTCCAGAGGATGATGATGAGATATTGGAAGATAAAAAATACTCTTAACAATACGCTTACAAAGTGAAGGTTTAAAAAGTAAAAATAGCCTCTATTTAAATTTGTAAATCGTGCTGTCAAACATTGATATGGTCAACATTTGGTAAGTATTGCCGTGTTGACCATTTTTGCATCTTGGCTTACAATTATGTGCCCTTAAAAAGAGGTATTTTCTTTTTAAGGTTTTTTAATAACGGGAGAATTGCCATATGGCAACAACGAATCAGTTGATCCGTAAGGGTCGTACGACTTTGGTTGAAAAATCCAAAGTTCCTGCGTTGAAGGCTTGTCCACAACGTCGTGGTGTTTGTACACGTGTTTATACAACTACACCTAAAAAACCTAACTCAGCTATGCGTAAGGTTTGCCGTGTTCGCTTAACTTCAGGTTTTGAAGTATCTAGCTACATCGGTGGTGAAGGTCATAACTTACAAGAGCACAGTGTTGTTCTTATCCGTGGTGGTCGTGTTAAAGACTTACCGGGTGTACGTTACCATACCGTTCGTGGTTCATTAGACTGTGCTGGTGTTAAAGATCGTAATCAATCACGTTCTAAATACGGTACTAAGCGTCCTAAGAAGTAATTCTAGGAAACTAGTCGAATAAGCCCTTTAGCGTTTCGCTTGTTTGAATTCTTCATAGATTTGTAATTCAAGCGACGTATAGTAAGGCCAGCGTCGTGTACATGACACTTGTACAAACTGCTGGATCATCCTGAAGTGTCATATTATTAGGTGTATTAAAATGCCAAGACGTCGCGTAGTCGCTGCTCGTGAGATCCTTCCAGATCCAAAATTTAGCAGCCAAACAATCGCTAAATTCATGAACCACGTAATGCAAGATGGTAAAAAATCTATTGCAGAAAGTATCGTTTACGGTGCTTTAGAACGCGTTCAAGAAAAAAACAAAGTAGACCCAGTTGAATTTTTCGAGACTACTCTTGAAAAAGTCCGTCCTATGGTTGAAGTAAAAGCACGCCGTGTTGGTGGTGCTACTTATCAAGTACCTATGGAAGTACGCCCATCCCGTCGTACTGCCTTAGCTATGCGTTGGTTAGTAGATGCTGCTGCTAAGCGTTCTGAAAAAACGATGGCTTTACGTCTTGCTGGTGAGTTGCTTGATGCAGCTGAAGGTAAAGGTGCAGCAATCAAAAAACGTGAAGATGTGCACCGTATGGCTGAAGCTAACAAAGCCTTCTCTCACTACCGTTTCTAAGCGGATAAAACAGGCCTTATTCAGGAGAATATTCATGCGTACAGCAGCTCGATTCAACATTGCTCTCTATCAAAGTGGGGGCTTTGCAGGTATTTAAGTTGCCTGTTTGGATATTCGCGCGCATCAATTTAATTGGTGCGTCCTGTTTTAAATATAACATTTAGGAATGTAGACATCATGGCTCGCCAAACCCCAATTACTCGTTACCGTAACATCGGTATTTCTGCGCACATTGACGCAGGTAAAACAACTACAACTGAACGTATTTTGTTCTACACAGGTGTATCTCACAAAATTGGTGAAGTACACGACGGTGCAGCAACAATGGACTGGATGGAACAAGAGCAAGAGCGTGGTATTACAATTACCTCTGCTGCTACGACTTGTTTCTGGTCTGGTATGGGTAACCAATTCGAACAACACCGTATCAACGTAATTGACACCCCGGGACACGTAGACTTCACAATCGAAGTTGAACGTTCTATGCGTGTTCTTGACGGTGCGTGCATGGTTTACTGTGCTGTAGGTGGTGTACAACCTCAGTCTGAAACTGTATGGCGTCAAGCGAACAAATATAAAGTGCCTCGTTTAGCATTCGTGAACAAGATGGACCGTACTGGTGCAAACTTCTTCCGTGCTGTTGAGCAAGTTAAAACTCGTTTAGGTGGTAATCCTGTTCCTATCGTTGTGCCAATTGGTGCTGAAGATACATTCCAGGGTGTTGTTGACCTTATCGAAATGAAAGCGATTATCTGGGATGAAGCATCTCAAGGTATGAAGTTTGAATATGCTGATATCCCAGCTGACCTAGTTGATACGTCTAACGAATGGCGTACAAAAATGGTTGAAGCTGCGGCTGAAGCTTCTGAAGAATTAATGGACAAGTACCTAGAAGAAGGTGATCTTTCTAAAGAAGACATCATCGCTGGTTTACGTGCTCGTACATTAGCTTCTGAAATTCAAGTAATGCTTTGTGGTTCTGCGTTCAAGAACAAAGGTGTTCAACGTATGTTGGATGCTGTAATTGAATTCTTACCATCGCCTACAGAAGTTAAAGCGATCGAAGGTATCCTTGACGACAAAGACGAAACTAAAGCGTCTCGTGAAGCATCTGACGAAGCTCCGTTCTCTGCGCTTGCGTTCAAAATCATGAACGACAAATTCGTAGGTAACTTAACATTCGTACGTGTTTACTCTGGTGTTCTTAAACAAGGTGATCCGGTTTATAACCCAGTTAAAGCTAAGCGTGAACGTATCGGTCGTATCGTGCAAATGCATGCGAACGAACGTCAAGATCTTGATGAAATCCGTGCAGGTGATATCGCAGCGTGTGTAGGTCTTAAAGACGTTACAACTGGTGATACATTATGTGATGAGAAAAACATCATTACTCTTGAGCGTATGGAATTCCCAGAGCCAGTAATTTCATTGGCTGTTGAACCAAAAACTAAAGCAGACCAAGAAAAAATGTCTATCGCTTTAGGTCGTTTGGCTAAAGAAGATCCATCGTTCCGTGTTCGTACAGACGAAGAATCTGGTCAAACAATTATTGCTGGTATGGGTGAACTTCACCTTGACATCATTGTTGACCGTATGAAGCGTGAATTCGGTGTTGAAGCTAACATTGGTAAACCAATGGTTGCTTACCGTGAAACGATCAAAAAGTCTGTTGAACAAGAAGGTAAGTTCGTACGTCAAACTGGTGGTAAAGGTAAGTTTGGTCACGTATATGTACGTCTTGAACCGCTTGATGTTGAAGAAGCTGGTAAAGAATACCAATTCGTTGAAGAAGTTGTTGGTGGTGTAGTACCTAAAGAATTCTTTGGCGCGGTTGACAAAGGTATTCAAGAACGTATGAAGAATGGTGTATTGGCTGGTTACCCTGTTGTTGGTATTAAAGCGACATTATTCGACGGTTCTTACCATGACGTCGACTCTGACGAATTATCGTTCAAAATGGCAGGTTCTTATGCCTTCCGTGATGGTTTCATGAAAGCGGATCCTATCCTTCTTGAACCTATCATGAAAGTTGAAGTAGAAACTCCAGAAGACTACATGGGCGATATCATGGGTGACTTAAACCGTCGTCGTGGTATGGTTCAAGGTATGGACGATCTTCCTGGTGGAACAAAAGCAATTCGTGCAGAAGTTCCTCTTGCTGAGATGTTTGGTTACGCGACTCAAATGCGTTCTATGTCTCAAGGTCGTGCGACTTACTCTATGGAATTTGCTAAATATGCTGAAACTCCACGTAACGTGGCTGAAGGCATCATCGCTAAATTCCAAGCTGGCGGTAAAAAAGGTGACGACGAGTAATCTTTCGATTACTATAAGCCCAAACTAATTTCTTAGTTAAAAACCAAGTGCTCATGGGGTGACCCTCCATGAGTAGTTTATAAAGGAAGATCATCATGGCTAAAGCCAAGTTTGAACGTAATAAGCCACACGTAAACGTGGGCACAATCGGTCACGTTGACCATGGTAAAACAACTTTAACTGCTGCGATTGCAACAATTTGTGCAAAAACTTACGGCGGTGAAGCGAAAGATTACTCACAAATCGACTCAGCACCTGAAGAAAAAGCACGTGGTATTACAATTAATACTTCACACGTAGAATACGATTCTCCAATTCGTCACTACGCGCACGTTGACTGCCCAGGCCACGCCGATTACGTTAAAAACATGATTACTGGTGCTGCTCAGATGGACGGCGCGATCCTTGTGTGTGCTGCGACTGACGGTCCAATGCCACAAACTCGTGAACACATCCTTCTTTCTCGTCAGGTTGGTGTACCTTACATCATCGTATTCTTAAACAAGTGTGACCTTGTTGATGATGAAGAATTACTTGAATTAGTAGAAATGGAAGTTCGTGAACTTCTTTCTACTTATGACTTCCCAGGTGATGACACTCCAGTTATCCGTGGTTCTGCGCTTAAAGCGTTGGAAGGCGATGCTGGTCAATATGGTGAGTCTTCAGTTCTTGCTCTTGTTGAAGCGCTTGACTCTTACATCCCAGAACCAGAACGTGCTATCGATAAAGCATTCTTAATGCCAATCGAAGACGTATTCTCAATTTCTGGTCGTGGTACTGTAGTAACAGGCCGTGTAGAAGCTGGTATCGTTAAAGTTGGTGAAGAAGTAGAGATCGTTGGTATTAAAGATACAGTTAAAACAACTGTAACTGGCGTAGAAATGTTCCGTAAACTTCTTGACGAAGGCCGTGCAGGTGAGAACTGTGGTATCTTACTTCGTGGTACTAAGCGTGAAGACGTACAACGTGGTCAAGTACTTGCTAAACCAGGTACAATCAAGCCGCACACTAAATTCGACGCAGAAGTATACGTACTTTCTAAAGAAGAAGGTGGTCGTCACACTCCATTCTTAAATGGTTACCGTCCACAGTTCTACTTCCGTACAACTGACGTAACTGGTGCGATCCAATTACAAGACGGCGTTGAAATGGTTATGCCAGGCGACAACGTTGAAATGTCAGTAGAATTAATCCACCCAATCGCAATGGACCCAGGTCTACGTTTTGCGATCCGTGAAGGTGGTCGTACTGTAGGTGCTGGTGTTGTTGCGAAAGTAACTGCATAATCACTTTCAGTGAAAAAAAAGCGCTCTTTTTAGAGCGCTTTTTTTATACCTAATTGTCTAACAATCACTATAAAGGCTGGCCCTAACTGATATTTCAATGTCCTTATTTCCCCTTAATCCTTTTTATTAACTTTGTATGATAAGAATCAAGAAAACGAACAATAAAGTTTGAGTAACTAGGGTTACTTATTAAGGAGCTTTGGGTATGAATGCTAAAGTGAATATTACGAATCGTGCAGGTGCAAGCTTTCCAGTACGTCGTATGAATTTTGACTTTAATGATGTACCAGAATATTGGATGAATGGTTCTGCTGGACTCACACACTTTATGACTGCATTGTCAGCACTGTTTCCCGCTGGTGAGAAATTCTTTATAGATAGTGTAAGAGCAGTACGTTATCACCCAGCTATTAAAGATGATGAAGCGCTCCAAAAAGAAATTAGTGCTTTCATTGGGCAAGAAGCAATGCATACTCAAGAGCATGTAAACTTCAATGCTTCTGCTCAAAAGTTTGGTCATGATGTAGAAACGTTAGAGAAATTTACCGATACGGCAATTCAAACAGCCATTAAAACTTTTGTAAAAATTGTCAAACCTTTCGGTATGACAAAAGAAATGGTTGACTTGACTGCTACAACGGCTCTTGAGCATTTTACCGCTACTATTGCTTCGCAATTATTGGTCAATAAGCACATTCAAGAGCTTATGACAGATGAGACAATGTCAACAATGTGGTATTGGCATGCGATTGAAGAAAATGAGCATAAAGCCGTAGCTTATGACGTGTACGAAGGTGTGTTTGGTAAAGGCATAAAAGCTTATGCGTTACGAACCAGTTCTTTGGTATTTGCTATGACTTTAATCTTTTTGATTCAGTCATCTTTCGTGCTTCGTTTATTAAAGCAAGATAACAAGTTGAATTTAAATGAACTATTAGTAATTTATAAATACGGATATAGCCCATCTAAAGGTATTATTAGTGGTATGGCTAAAGAAATGTTAGCATACTTTAAACCTGGCTTTCATCCAAATGACCTAGATACCGTTGGTCTATTGAAAACATGGAAAGCAAAATTAGGTTTATAGATTTAATTCATGATCTGTAAAGGGCCGATAGAGGCCCTTTTTTATTTTTCTACAACTATTTTAAAGAGATCATGGAGCAAATATTGCACCTTTATGTATCTATGAATGACCTCATCTGATATTTCTCTGTCCTCATCTGCACTTAATTGGTACATCGAAAGACGTATGATTATAAATATTAAGAAAATAAATAAAGTTATATGTGAATTAGCTATTCACTTAAAAGGAGTCTGAGATGAATGCTAAGGTAAATATTTCCAATCGTGCTGGCGCTAGTTTCCCTGTGCGTCGTATGGATTTTGAATTTGCTCAGGTCCCACGTTATTGGGCAAATTATGATGCAGCATTAACACATTTTATGACAGCATTATCGGCCCTTTTCCCAGAAGGTGAGCAGTTCTTTGTAAATAGTGCGCGTGCTGTTCGAAATGATCCAAAGCTTGCTGATCCAGATATTCAAAAAGAAATTAGTGCTTTTATTGGTCAAGAAGCGATGCACTCCAAAGAGCATTTAGCATTTAATGCTTCAGCACAGGCTTATGGTTATGATGTGCGTCATATGGAAAAGCAAACAGGAAAAGTCATTAAGATGGGTACAGCTGTTGTAACCAAATTAATGAAACCTTTTGGCTATACCAAAGAAATGATTGATTTGACTGGAACATGTGCACTAGAACATTTTACATCGACCATTGCAGCTGAACTTTTACAAAATCCTGAAATTCAGGCTATGTTCCAAGATGACACTATGTATCATTTATGGATGTGGCATGCAGTTGAAGAAAATGAACATAAAGCTGTCGCATTTGATGTGTATACAAGTATGTACGGACAAGGTCCGAAAGCTTATTTTATGCGTTCAACAGCCTTGATTATTGCAATGGCATTAATCTTCGCAACTCAGTCTTATTTTACTGCTAAGTTACTCAAGACTGACAATAAATTAACTTGGAAAGATACCAAATACATGCTTAAGTTTATGTATGGTCGTAAAGGTTTTATGACTCGTCAAATTCCAGAATTGCTTGATTTTTTAAGACCAAAATTTCATCCAAATGATTCTGATACCACAGCATTGTTGGCAACTTGGCGTGAAAAATTAGGTCTTTAACAAATACTGAAAAAAGGGACAATTCAATTGTCCTTTTTTTTTGCTCGTTTTTTCTTGGGAAGTTTTTATAATACGCACTACTTTAGAATCTTCATTGCGTTGAAACTCATGATTCGTATTATGCAAAACACTGATGTGGATATTGTCGTTCAAATTGAAAAATCAGTTCAGACCCATCCGTGGTCAAGACAGCAATTTATTGAATCTTTGAACTCTTATCAATGTACAGTGATTGAGTCACAAAACAGAGTGGTTGGGTTTTGTATTTTACAGCCTGTTTTAGATGAAGCTAATTTGTTACTCATGGCAGTTGACCCTAAAATGCAAGGGCAGGGTTTAGGATATGAGTTATTAAGTGCATCAATTGAAAAATTAGAAAATCAACCAGTACAAATCTTTTTAGAAGTCCGTGAAAGTAATAAAGCCGCTATTGGTCTATATGAAAAAACAGGCTTTCACCAAATTGATCTGCGTCGCAATTATTATCCTACCCAAGATGGTGGGCGTGAACATGCAGTCATTATGGTAAAAACCTGTACAGATGATTTCGCATCTTTATTTAATGATTAAATTATTCCATTCAGAAGGTAACGTAGTCATAAGAGACGTACCTAGCTGTTGAATTTCTTCTGGTGATAATGACCTGTTTAAACGGCGCCATTGTCCATCGAGCAGAAGTTCTAAAGGTGTATATTGAGATTTATAGTTCATTTTAGCTGAATGCGGCACCCAATAGCCTAAGTAAAGATATTCTAAACCGAGCGATTTCACATATTCAATTTGGTTAAGAATAGAGTAAACACCAAGTGATCTGCGATGCTCATCGGGATCAAAGAATGTATAGACAGCCGATAGTCCATCATCCATTAAATCACAAGTAGAAACGCTAATGAGCCGATTGTCTTTCCAAAGCTCAAGAAAAAAACTATCTGTGCAGCTATGTACTAAAAACTTTTCAAACTGGTCTAAGCTCGGCGGAAACATATCACCATCTGCATGGCGTTCATTAATATAGCGTTCGTATAAATCATAATGAATTTGTGCTGCTTGTCGCGTAGGTAGAACAGTCATGGTGAGATCTTGATTTCGTTTCCATGCTTTTTTTTGCATGCTGTTCATTTGAAAATCGGCAACTGGAACACGACAAGACAGACATTGTCTACATAGGTGACATTCAGGGCGATAAACAAAGTCGCCACTACGGCGAAAGCCTAAACGAGAAAGTTCCGAAAGAGTGACCACATCAATTCGATGGATGGGATCTAAAAACACCATGCGTGCTGATTTATTTTCTAGATAGCTGCAATCATGAGGTGGAGTAATATAATACTGCAGATCATTTAAAAGGGACTTCGGGTGATATGATTTCATGATTGGTCCCTCCTGTTATCATTCCATTAATTTTGCATCTAATGCTATTGTTTTACTTGAAAATACACGTTCTTGATACTTTTTCCAATTGATAGAGGGGTGAATAATTACATCTTGTAACGATTTTAAGTAGTCTTGACGAGAAAGTGTACTGGCTCCCAGACTAATTAAATGACTGTTTACGAGTTGGCAGTCTATCCATGGTAGCTGATTTTCTTGTCCAATGAGCATTAATGTATAAAAAGCCATTTTTGAAACATCGGTTTCGTTGCTAAACATTGACTCACCAAAACATCCTTTACCAATCGTAACACCATATAAACCTCCTACAAGCTCCTCTTGTTGCCATATTTCAATACTGTAACCATAACCAGCATTAAACATTTCACAGTAGCCTTGAATAATATCTTCACTAATCCATGTTTCGTCTGCATAACTTCTTGGCAAAGAGCAAGAGCGAATAACTTGTTCAAAGGCATGATTAACCGTAATTGCATAGTCATGTTTTTTCATATTTCTCAGTAATGACTTGCTGGGCTTGTAGTTTTGAGGGTAGATCACGCAACGAGGTTCTGGGCTCCACCAACAAATAGGCTCATCTTCATTAAACCAAGGAAAAAGACCATGGGTGTATGCTTCATATAGGGTAGAAGGGGAGAGGTCCGCTCCGATACAAATTAAACCATGCCCATCTGGATCGGCCTCAATGGGATCAGGAAAAATGAATTGGGAAAGTGGAAGTGTATTCATAAAAATAAAATAAGATGAGCTTTAAGGTTATGCTATAAAAATTAATATATGTCAGCTAGTCATTATTCTAAAAAAACAGCCGTTATAAGAACGGCTGTTTTAAAACTCTAGAAATCTATTAATTAAAGATTATCTAGATATTTTTCAGCATCTAGGGCCGCCATACAGCCAGACCCAGCAGAAGTAATCGCTTGGCGATAAATGCTGTCAGCGACGTCACCAGCAGCAAAAACACCAGCTACAGAAGTCGCTGTTGCATTACCAGAGGTACCGCTTTGCACTTGGATGTAGCCATCACGTAGGTTTAACTGGCCTTCAAACATTCCAGTGTTTGGCTTGTGACCAATTGCTACGAACAGACCATGAACCTCTACGTCTTGCTTAGAATCATCTTGAGTTGATTTAAGGCGAACACTGGTTACGCCAGTATTGTCACCCAATACTTCTTCAACTTCGTGGTTCCAGATAATGCTGATTTTGCCTTCTTTTTCTTTGGCAAATAAATGATCTTGCAAAATCTTTTCAGAACGTAAAGTATCACGGCGATGTACTAACGTTACATGTGAAGCAATATTTGATAAATAAAGTGCTTCTTCAACAGCAGTGTTACCACCACCAACAACCATTACTTTTTGGTTTTTGTAGAAGAAACCATCACATGTTGCACATGCGCTTACGCCTTGTCCCATAAAGTTTTGTTCAGACTCTAGGCCAAGATATTGAGCTGTAGCACCAGTTGCAATAATCAAAGCGTCACATGTGTACTCTTCCATGTCACCTTTTAAAACAAAAGGACGTACATTTAAGTCCACTTCGTTAATATGGTCATAGACGAGTTCTGTACCAAAGCGTTCAGCATGTGCTTGCATACGATCCATTAATGCAGGACCTGTTAAACCTTCAGGATCGCCCGGCCAGTTGTCAACTTCGGTTGTTGTTGTAAGTTGCCCACCTAGTTGTAAACCTGCAATTAAAGTAGGTTTAAGGTTTGCACGCGCTGCATATACTGCTGCACTATAGCCCGCAGGGCCAGAACCGAGAATAATTAACCGAGAATGACGAGCACTCATTGAGGGTATCCTTATTTATTTCGAGAATTTTGAAAATTATACGTGAATTTGCCGATCAATAGCGTTAAATCAATGTGGATAATATTGATCAGGTCAATCGAATTAAGTTATATAACAATATAGAAGTGCCTTATGTTAACAACAACTGTAAAGAATCATGCACCTTTTTTGTAAGAACAGGTGCATAATATAAAGTTCATTCGTTGAAGATCTAAATATAGTTCTTCACATCTCTAAACCAATAATTAAATGGGTTACAGGACAGTATATGACTGCGGTGTCAAGTGTTTATGCACAGCGCTTATTGATGACATTATTCTTGGTTTCTTTTGGTATTTATATGTTTCTGGCAACAGTAACATATACACCATTTGACCCGGGCTGGATGCATATTTCCAGTGATACTCAGCAAGTATCCAATGCAAGTGGTATTGCTGGCGCATGGATTGCAGATTTGCTGTTCGGTTTTTTAGGATGGGCAAGTTTGCTTATTCCAATTTTCCTTTTCATTGAAGCAATTCAGGTTTGGTGGCCACGTAGTTTCCTAAACCGCCCATTTCGTTATGCTGCACAATTCTTCTTAATTTTAGTTGTATCTAGCTTACTTTATTTACACTGGAATGTGCCGGCAGATACTTTAGATAATGCAGCTGGGGGAATTATTGGTTATGAGTTAGGTCAAAGCCTATCTCAATTGTTAACAATTTACGGTGCAACCTTATTTTTACTGGTTTTCGGGGTCGTGTTGTTTACGCTTGCATTTGGGGTGCAATGGAGTAAAACATGGGTTACGCTCAAAGCTACACCAAGTTATTTACAAGATTTATTTTATAAGAACGTATCTCCGAATGAATCGGATTATGACTTAACAACTCAACCTGCCACCAAAGCAGCCGCGGTTAAAGTTGCTGATAATGCAGAAACGAATGCGAATGCTTCAGATGAGAAAGAAGCATCAGTTCAATCTGAATCAACTCAACCGCAATCTACCACAACGCGACATGATGCAGTTGCTGAGCGCTTATTTGCAGATGTGCTAGCGAAAGAGCAGAGCCGACCTGAACCTGTTGCAGATACCCCAGTTGCAAATACTCAGAACTTTGAGCATACGCTTGAACAGGCTCATAAACTTGAACGAGATAGCCAACGTTTAGTTGCGACTGGCGAAGTATGGCGTGCTTTACAGCGTGATGATGCGAGTCATAAGCAAGAAATTGATGCGCTTTTAAGAGCAGCTGATGATTCGACAGAGACAGAGCAAGTTCCTACTCATGAGCAATTTCAGCAAACAATTTCTCAAGTAAATCAAAATCAACCATCATCTAAACAAGACTTACATGGTCTTGATTGGAATGATGATGAGATTTTTGATGAGTTGCTTGCCGCGGTTCCAAACAGTAAAACTGCAACAGATGTGCATACACCATTTGTTCAAGATCATCATGTAGAGGCGGAACCAACTTCGCAATCTGTTAATATTGCGAATGAAACATCTTCAAATATTTCAAATTTAAATCAATCACCTAAAAATTTAGCAAACGAACAAATCTTTGAAGATTTTGATGATTTATTAATAGATGAAGACATTGCCCCAACTGAACCTGTGAGAGCAAGTAGTTATGCGCAATCTTCAGCATTTGTAAAAGCTCCTATTCAAACGACTATTCAGGCCGACAAACTTTCAAAAGAAGAGTTTATTGAAGCTTGGCAGGAGACTGCTGGAAAACCGCAGGAAAATGCTGATTTTGATGAAGACGATTTCGATTTTGATGCACCGTTAACAGATGCATCAGGTCGCCCAATGTCTCGTGCAATGCAAGTTGCTAAGAAGCGTTTGGATTTGCCAACTTTACCAGGTCTTGATTTACTCGATAAGGTCGATCCAAATAAGAAAGTCAACTTTACTGAAGAGCAACTTTCACGTTTGTCTGAATTGCTTGAAATTAAATTACAAGAATTTAACGTTAAAGCACAGGTGGTAGAGGCTCAACCAGGGCCAGTTGTAACTCGCTTTGAGTTAGATTTGGCACCCGGTGTTAAAGCTTCTAAGGTCACGAATATCTCACGTGACTTGGCGCGTTCAATGTCGATGGCATCTGTACGTGTGGTCGAAGTTATTCCTGGTAAACCATACATTGGTATTGAGGTGCCAAACAGTGCCCGTGAAATGGTACGTTTGATTGAGTTATTGGAAACACCAACATATCGCGACCCAAGTGCACTCATTAGTATGGCGATGGGTAAAGATATTTCAGGTAATCCTGTACTCACTGATTTAGCGAAAGCACCACATATGTTGGTTGCTGGTACGACAGGTTCTGGTAAATCGGTTGCGGTCAACTCGATGATTTTATCGATGTTGCTTAAATATACGCCTGATCAATTACGTTTAATTCTAATCGATCCAAAACAGCTCGAACTTGCAAACTATAATGATATTCCACATTTATTAACTCCAGTCGTTACTGACATGAAAGATGCGGTAAGTGCTTTGAACTGGTGTGTGAATGAAATGGAACGCCGTTATAAACTTATGTCGTTCTTAAAAATTCGTAAATTAAGTGACTACAACCGTAAAGTTGAAGAAGCGATTGCGAATGGCGAAGACTTAATTGATCCGACTTGGAAGCCAAGTGACTCGGCGACACAAGAACGTGCACCTCATTTAACGCCATTACCATCTATTGTCATTGTTGCGGATGAGTTCGCTGACATGATTATGCAAGTGGGTAAAAAAGCAGAAGAAATGATTACCCGTTTGGCGCAAAAATCTCGTGCTGCTGGTATTCATCTATTGCTTGCAACTCAACGTCCCTCTGTTGATGTTATTACTGGTTTGATTAAAGCCAATATTCCAACGCGTGTAGCACTACGTGTAAACAGTAAAATTGACTCGCGTACTATTTTGGATGCAGGTGGTGCAGAAGACTTGTTAGGTCACGGTGATATGCTGTTCTTAGGACCAGGTAAAATTGAGCCAGAACGTGTACATGGTGCTTTCATTAGTGATGATGAAGTAAACCGTATTTGTGATGCTTGGCGTGAGCGTGGCGAGCCTGATTATATTGATGAAATCTTGACTCCATTTGATGAAGAGCCAACGTCACGTGGCTTTGAAGAGGGCGAGGGCGGTTCTGACCGAGATGCACTTTATGATCAATGTGTGTCATTCGTATTAGAAACTCGAAAAGCGTCTACATCTTCGCTACAGCGTAAATTTAGCCTTGGTTATAACCGTGCTGCTCGTATTATTGATCAAATGGAAGAGAATGGCATTGTGAGCTCAATGGGCCCTAATGGTAAGCGGGATATTCTAGTTTAAGACAATATAATTTAAGCCTCTTCGGAGGCTTTTTTATAACTTAAATAAAGTGAACCTATTTATAAATGACTTAAAGATTTTATCGTCTAGTAAAAAATGCTAATGTATTTTCCCTAAATAAATAACAATGAATTAAATCAGGAGAAAGACATGTTATTAGCTCTAATTACTTTAGCCTTTATTCACTTTTGTGCACTTATCACTCCTGGGCCTGATTTTTTTCTTGTATCTCAAACCGCCATTAGTCGTTCTCGTAAAGACGCTATGCTGGTCGTTGCTGGTATAACGGCAGGGGTTATGTTTTGGGCTTGTTTGGCACTGATGGGGTTAAATCTTATCTTTGAAAAAATGGCTTGGTTAAAGCAAGGTTTGCTCATTGCTGGTGGCTTATATCTGTGTTGGTTGGGCTATCAGATGCTACGTTCGGCTTTTTCAAAAAATCAGCAAGAGGGCAATGTTGCTGTTGAGCTCCCCAAAGCACCTTACTTATTTTTTATAAAAGGTCTAATAACTAATCTATCAAATCCGAAAGCTGTTATTTATTTTGGTAGTGTTTTCTCTTTATTTTTAGCTAATCCTCAACTTGATCAAGTTCACTGGCTACTCTTTATTATTGTCACAGTCGAGACAATTTTATGGTTTTGCTTTGTGACTTTTATTTTTTCATTACCGAGTTTTAGAGCAGCTTACCGTAATTTTTCAAAATGGATTGATGGTATTTCGGGCGGTATTTTTACCGTATTTGGTATTTTCCTGATTGGTAATCGATAAATTTAGCAATTAAAAAAGCCTCTAAAAGAGGCTTTTTTAATTGCTAAATTTTAGATCACTGATATAGGAATAATATAACAAAACTGACAAGAATCAGCAGCCACATGATAGATCCTATAATAATTAAAATGATTTGAGGTGTATTGAATTTTTCTTGCTCAATTGTCGTATTTAATTGTTTTTGTGCATAGTTCAACGCTTTAAAGGCTGGGATTAAAAATATAATGCTGCAGAGCGAGATAAGCCAGTAAGGATCAGGTAGGCCAACCAGTAAAGATGCAATGAGATATCCTAGATACATCCAAACTGAAGAGAAATCATTAGTATACCCTTGTTCTTTGGCATAGTTTTTTATGTGATTAAATAGTGAATATAAAAATAATATAGAAAAAATTGCACGAGCAGCGGGCATAATATTTAACTTATCTTTGATTAGAAAAAATCGCCATGCCTTAAACATCCACCAAATTGGGTATAAGCCAAACGAAATTAAGGATAGAAAGATAAATTTATTAACACTAATAATTTTTAAATTTTCTATATGATTTGACTGGATGGATTGTGTTTGTTTTAAATTAATATGTTCTGGGTTCATAAATTTATATTTAGAATTAAATGGTGTTGATGACTTTAAGATTATCTGTAATAAATGTAAATAATTTAGGTAATTAAATAAACCACATAATCTATCTCTTAAGTTTTACTAAGATAGATTATGCAGTCTTATTCAAATAGAAAAACTAGGCAAACTTTGCTAGAACTTCTAAAAATGGTGCCGATTGACGCGGAAACTTAGCAATCACGTCATGAATGCGTTCACCTTCAGGATTTGTTGCATTGATATCGCGTCCGTCCGCAATAAATTGCGTTAAAAGACGCTCATAGTCTGTTGGGCGCATATGTTTGAATGCATGGTAGAGCACATGAAAATCTGCATTCACACCACTTGGAGGAAGTTGGTTGAGGTAGGCAAAAACACGCTCATCGGACCATTCTTCATTGAAAGTTGCTGGCTGTGATAATGCCATGACAATCTCCTCATTTTAAAAAAGGCAAAATAACTTGCGTTATTTTGCCTTGATTCTGATTTATTGAATAGTCAGAAATAGAATTATCGTTCTTCAGGTAAATTGATATTCATTTCTAACATTTCGATATTAGCTTCAGAGCGAACTTGCATTTGGATATGCTGTTCACCTACACCGCTAACATAACGACTAACCACTTGCATGATTTCTTTTTTCATCTGATCAATTTTGTCTTGGCTTAAACGGCGGCCTAAACCTTGTTCAGAAGCAACAATAACTTTCAAACGATCTTTGGCAGTTTGAGCACTTGATGGTTTTTCTTCGCTGCTAAATAATTTACTCCAGAATCCTGCCATATCTACGCTCCAAATAGTCGTGCTAACCAGCCTTTAGGTTGAGCTGTGATGTGTCGATAAGGACGGTCTTCACCAAGGAAGCGTGCAACCAAATCATCATACCCCTGACCAGCTTTAGTTTCTGAATACAGAATAACTGGCTTACCTTCGTTTGATGCTTGTAATACACTTGGACATTCTGGAATAACACCTAATGTCGGTACGCGTAAAATATCTTTAGAAATATCATCAATTGTCAGCATTTCCTGACGGTCAGCACGTTCCGGGTTAAAACGTGTAATACATAAATGTTTACGTATACGCCCTTCGTTGTGTTCAACTTTCTTGGTTTTGCTATCTAACATACCAATAATACGGTCAGAGTCACGTACTGAAGAGATTTCAGGGTTTGTTACAATGATTGCTTCATCTGCATGATACATGGCTAAAATTGCACCACGCTCGATCCCTGCAGGTGAGTCACAAATGATGTAATCAAATTCTTGAGATAGCTCATCAATAACACGAGCAACACCTTCGTCGCTCAACGCATCTTTATCACGTGTTTGTGAAGCCGGTAAAATATAAAGGTTTTCGATATCTTTATCGCGAATAAGGGCTTGCTGCAGACGTGCTTCGTTATTAATAACATTAACAAAATCGTAAACAACACGACGCTCACAACCCATAATCAAATCAAGGTTACGTAAGCCTACATCAAAATCAATCACAACAGTTTTATGACCACGAAGGGCTAAACCTGTTGCAAAAGATGCGCTCGTTGTAGTTTTACCTACACCACCTTTGCCTGATGTTACGACAACAATTTTGGCCACCGAATCCACTCCTATTATGGTCATACACCCTTAAAAGGGCTGTTTTTTGGTGATTTGCTTAATAAATTAAAGTTCTAGAGCTTCAAATTCAAGCTCTTGCTTTTCATTTAAATAAATATGTACTGGCTTTTTTACCACATGTTTAGGGATATCATCTGCGACACAATACGTTCCGGCAATGGAAACGAGCTCAGCCTCTAAAGATTGGCAAAAAATGCGTGCAGCTGCGTGCCCGCCCGCACCAGCAATGACTCTACCACGAACTGTGCCATAAATATGTATATTTCCTGAAGCGATCACCTCGGAACCACTATTCATGCCAGCCTTTAAAATAATATCGCCGTTATCTTGTACAAGGGATTGGCCTGTACGCAAAATTTCATCATGATAAGAGGTAATATGAGCGACCGCTATCTTGTTTAGTGGTTTTTTTGTTTCTGCTGAAGACGAGGCAGGAGCTGTAGCAGGTTTTTCCACAATAGCCACTTGTTCAGCTGTCGCTTTAATGCGTTGTAATGGTTGATCTGCCGGTAAAACAGGGAATTGAATAGCGCGAGCCTCATCTCCTAAAATACCGTCGATTACCGCCATTGGTTGTAAACCCAAGCTCACCAGAAGTTGAATCAATCCAATTAACTCTTGCTCAACTGTACTGTCAATAATCACTAAAGTTCCTTGATAGGAACCTTCATTTAAAATATTTGATAATTGCTGGCGGATCACATCATGATCATTGGTATCGAAGGTTATCCTGCTAAAGTTAACCATTCTGCCGGTAATCCGTATATCAGCCATAAGTCTTCCTTCAAGGCGTTAAACGAGCTGTAATATCGTTAAGTTTATTGTAAATAGGGCAAATGCTAGAACAATTCGTGCCAATTCTCTAGCGTGATTCATAAAAAATTAAATAAATGCTTATTCTTTGATTCGATCATACTCCGCAAGGGTTTGTTGCCATTGTTTGACCTTGACTTGTTTACGTACAGACTCCAGTGTCTCGAACACGACAGATTCAACCAATTGCTCAAGCTGACGATTATTAATATTGATTTCACTTACTCTTTGAGAAATTAATTGATAAGTAGGATTTGGAGCATCTTGAGATCCCTCAATTAAAGGTTCAATTAAACCTGCACTAATATTTTCACCTAATCTTTGACCAATGCTTTGAATTTGCTGTTCAATGCGGCCACCGACTAAAGGAATTAAGCGTAATAATTGAGTTAGCTCAGGCGTATCAATAATGGCTTGATCTACAATTTTGCCCACACCTTTTGTAATGGCAGGCTTTTGTTCTTTTAAAGCGGTGGCTAAAGATTCTTGTAATAATGCGGTTAGAGCGACAGTAAATTGCTCACGATGATGATTAACCAAGTCATGAATAATCTGTTTATGGCTAGAACTGGTTTGAAGTTCATATCTAATACCATCAATCACGGTAATTACAACGCGGTCAGATAATTCTTCCATTACGACGCGATAATAAAATAGCCCAGTTTTCCGCCAGCTTTCTGGAACAACTGGATAACCCAACTCATGTAAACGGTAAGCAATAATTCCAGCACGGAATAAACGTAAAAAACGAAGTTGAGGAATAATGGCTAAAATTTCATACCAGTGAATAAAAGGGAAAAAGAACCAACGCTTATGGTGCTTGTTGATGATCGCAATAGCCCAGCGTACAAGCAGCTCAATAATTAAAAAACCAATAAACCAAGCTTCTGATGTAATCACCCAAGGATGTAGTGAAGTACGATAAAAGCTGAGTACTTGGGGCAAGTGAATATGTTCGAAGAACCATGCTCCAATACTGCTCATTAAAAAGAAATTAGTCGCAAGACAGAACAAGTTAAAAATGATAATAAACACCATAAAGATGTCGTAGACCAAAAACAGCTTAAATGAAAGGCTGTTTGGGTCTACATGATGGTATTTCGTTTTTTTCCCAGAACTGTTTTGCATAATAACGGGTGCTTTCTTAAATATTTGCAGTGGTATATTGAGACTTCATTTGCTCAATAAGTTGATCTTTTTCGGTCCAAATGTCATGAACCCATTGCTGAAAACGTTCACGATAAGCTGTGTCATCTTCATAGTTGCCGCCAAGCACCCAGTCTGGAATTTCAATTTTACGTAAGTTAACCGCAATTTTAGAAACATCCCCAAGCCAGAAATCGCTATATCCCGGTACACCATCAGGATAGACGATGGTCATATCAACTAGGGCATCGATTTTGTCACCCAAGATGTTTAATGCAAGCGCCAAGCCACCTGCTTTGGGTTTTAGCAAATGCTTATAAGGGGATTTTTGCTGGTCATGTTTTTCTTGAGTAAAACGAGTACCTTCCAAATAATTTAATAGGGTGAAGGGCTGACTAAGAAGTTGTTCACAGGCTTTACGCGCCTCCATCATGTCACGGTCTTTAAGTTCAGGATTCTTTGCGATCTGTTCTTTAGTGTGACGTTTCATCATTGGGAAGCCTAAAATTTTAAATGCTTGGCCAACAAAAGGAATAAAGATGAGTTCCCATTTAGTAAAGAAACGGGTAAGGGGCATACGGGTTAAACCAAAATATTGATTTACAGTCGTGTCTACCCAACTTTGATGATTACAGGTCATGAGATAACGACCTTGCATATTCAGATCAAGCCCTTCATCAATAGTAATGTCCCATTTTAGATTAGGAAGAACATGGTCAATTAGCCAATTATTTACCCCTAACCAGCTATTTGTAATTTGAATATTAGTTTCATCTATTTTTGATGATTTCTTTAAAAGCTTGGTCAGACCTAATGCAAGAACAGGGGGACCATGAAAAAAAGTACTTCCTGTAATGACTGTACCTACAGTGAGTCCACGTGTAATTTTTTTTAGCGCAGATTGTTTATTGGGTGCAGTTGGCATATAAATGACCCCGAATGTCTCAAATCCATAGAAAAGTTGTTCAACTATAACTGTCATAATATGAAATACAACGTTATCTTAGACAACAATGAAGAAATTGTGATGAGCTAGCATCTTAAAGTGCATCAAAATATTACAAAAACATAACTAAACTGTTTATTATTAACAAAATATCAATGTTTTATACTTCCTTTTTGTTTCATTATTCATTCAGACAACAAAACACACAAAGTGAGGAGGCATGCAATGCGTGCATTAGTTATTTCAACAGTGGTAGGGGCAGCAGTAGTTCTTTCTGGTTGTCAAACAACTGGTAATAATCTTGGTGGCGTTGAATACGATAAAGCCGCATTAGGTACTTTAATTGGTGCAGCAGCTGGTTATGGTATTTCTAAATCAAATGCAAACTCTAGCCGTCAAAACAACCGTGCTGCGGCAATTGGTGCAGTTCTTGGTGCTGCTGGTGGTGTATATCTTGACCAGAAAGAGAAAAAACTTCGTCAACAAATGGCGGGTACTGGTGTAGACGTTGGCCGTAACCCAGATGGTTCTGTTCAATTGATCATGCCTGGTAGCATTACTTTTGATACAAACAAATCAAACATCAAGCCAAACTTCTACGCAACTTTGAACAAAGTGGCTCAAACTTTGGCTGAAGATAACAAGAGTGCAATTCTTGTAACAGGTTATACTGATAACACTGGTAATGACTCTATCAACATTCCATTATCACAAGCACGTGCTCAATCAGTACGTAGTTATTTAGCTAGCCAAGGCGTATCTGCTAGCCGTATCGACGCGCAAGGTTATGGTTCATCTAACCCGATCGCAGATAACTCAACTGCATCTGGCCGTGAACAAAACCGCCGTGTAGAAATCAGCATTTATGCTAAACAATAAGATCTAGTTTATTGTTTCAAAAACCACCTTCGGGGGGTTTTTTTATGGGTGCAGTACAAGAAATAATCACGACATTCTGCGGCGCATAAATTGCATTATTAGACATCATTTATACATATCCATAGATTTACTATTGGGATTCTAAAAAAGAGATGACTATAATCATGCTCGAAAAATTAAGAGGTAATACACGATGTCATCTGCCAGTCAATTGAACAACAAGCAAGAAGAAGCCATGAAATATACTCAGGGCCCTTTATTGGTGCTTGCTGGCGCTGGTTCAGGTAAAACATCGGTAATTACGCGTAAAATTGCCTATTTGGTGCAACATTGCCGTATTCCTGCGCATCGTATAACCGCGATGACCTTCACAAACAAAGCTGCACGTGAAATGAAAGAACGTGTGACCAAGCTTTTGTCGCGTGAAGAAGCAAAAGGTTTATCTGTTTCTACCTTCCATACTTTTGGTTTAAATCTTTTACGTTTAGAACTTAAAAATTTACCTTTAAAAGCTAATTTTTCGATTTTAGATGCAGACGACTGTAAACGTATTTTGATGGATTTGATGCATCGCGACAATTTATCGGGTGCAGAGAGTAAAGAATTAATTGCCAAGGCAATGAAGAAAATTTCAGATTGGAAAAACGATCTGATTTTGCCTGAACAAGCGCATTCGACTTGTGAAACACCAGAAGATGTCCAGTTTGCCCATCTTTATCAACTTTATGAACGTAATTTACGTGCCTACAATGCTGTCGATTTTGATGACTTGATTGTTATGCCAACACGCTTATTGCAAGAAAATGCAGAAGTACGTGACAAGTGGCAAAACCGTGTCCGTTATTTATTAGTCGATGAATATCAAGATACCAACACCGCGCAGTATATTTTGGTCAAACTTTTAGTTGGGGTAATGGGGCAGTTCACCGCGGTAGGTGATGATGACCAGTCAATCTACGCATGGCGTGGTGCTAAGCCCGAAAATATGGCTTTGCTTAAACAGGATTTCCCAAATCTACATATTATTAAACTTGAACAAAATTATCGTTCGACCAGCCGTATTTTAAAAGCAGCGAACTGTGTGATTCAAAATAACCCACATATTTTTGACAAGAAATTATGGAGTGATAAAGGGCATGGGGAAGTCATCCGAATCATTACATGTCGTAATGATGATGATGAAGTAGAGCGCGTGGTCAAAGACCTACTGACTCATAAACTGATGAACGGTAAGAACTGGAAAGATTATGCTGTGTTATATCGCGGAAACTTTCAGGCACGTGTGTTAGAAACCCAGCTTCGTCAAATGCAAATTCCGTATAAACTCTCTGGCGGTACATCGTTCTTCGCCCGTGCAGAAATTAAAGACGTGATGAGTTACTTACGTCTTATTATTAATCCAGAAGATGACAGTGCTTTCTTACGAATTATTAATACGCCTAAACGTGCGATTGGCCCTGTTACTCTAGAGAAACTAGGTTTATTTTCACAAGAAAATAATTTGTCTTTACTCGGTGCTTCTGCTGACCAGCGTTTAAGCATGGTGCTTCCTAAAAAGGCAGAAACACAGCTTCATGAGTTTGCTGACTTTATCGCGACATTTACTCGTGAACTCTTAGAAGATGATGAGCCTGTGCCTAAAGTTCGTCAAATGATGAATGAAGCGGGTTATATGGATTACGTTCGAGAACAGTCAGCAACACCTGCACAAGAGAAAAGTAAACTCGATAATATCGAGAACTTATTTACCAGTATTCAAAATCTGATTAATCGTGCTGAAGATGTTGATGAAAAGAATATTGAAAGTGTCATCCGAAAACTAGTTTTGCTCGATCTGTTAGAACAGCAGCAGGAAGAAGAAGATACAGATAAAGTTAACCTTCTTACTTTGCATGCAGCAAAAGGTCTGGAATTCCCATATGTATACATTATGGGACTTGAAGAAGAACTATTGCCTCACAAAAACTCGATTGCAGCAGAAACCATTGAGGAAGAGCGCCGTCTCATGTACGTGGGAATTACACGTGCACGCCAAGGTTTAACTTTAACTCTAGCGGAACAGCGTAAAAATGGTGGACAGATGAAACAAATGACGCCTAGCCGTTTCCTTGATGAGCTTCCGCAAGATGAGCTTGAGTGGTTAGGGCGTAAAAAGAAAATTGCGGCTAATGTTGACCCTAAAGAACAGGCTCAACAATATCTGGCAAATTTAAAAGCTTTATTAAAGCGTTAATTTTTTTAATTTTTAGGAAATCCCATGAAAGTTCAAGTGAAATTGCTCGATCCGCGTTTAGGTAAAGAATGGCCTTTACCTTCATATGCAACAGCAGGTTCAGCGGGTTTAGATTTACGTGCCTGTTTAGATGAAGCAATTGATATTGAACCAGGACAAACTGTTTTAGTTAAAACAGGTATGGCAATTTATATTCATGATGTAAATTTTGCTGGTTTAATTTTACCGCGTTCAGGTTTAGGTCATAAACACGGTATCGTGCTTGGCAACTTAGTTGGTTTGATTGATTCGGATTATCAAGGTGAATTGATGGTTTCAGTTTGGAACCGTGGTCAAACCACATTCCGTTTAGAACCAGGTGAACGTTTGGCACAATATGTTTTAGTACCAGTCGTACAAGCCGAATTTGAGCAAGTAGAAGAGTTTGAAGAAACTTTACGTGGCGCTGGTGGCTTTGGCCATACAGGTAAACAATAAGTTTTTTAAATATTAACGAAAATCAAACGCCTGTTGAACAGGCGTTTCTTTTTACATCTTGAATGTTACAAAGGATTATATTACAACACGCTTTACTCATATTCTTTTAACTTTTTTAGCAAACAAACCTTTCAAAAATTTTGAATAATCTATGTTTTTGCGATAGATCGAATTGATCTTTAAATAGAAGATACGCTATGAATGTAAGACACTCATTTCCAAAAAGTATTTTTCGTGCTTACGATATTAGAGGCAAACTTTCTTACTTAACCACGGACGTTGTCCGTTCAATTGCCTACGGATTGGCACAACAATACAAACAAGCAAAACAAACTCAATTAGTGATTGGCTATGATGCCCGTCTCACAAGTCCAGCCTATGCACACTTAATTGAAGAAATTTTAATAGAACAAGGTTTAAAAGTGACCAATATTGGTTGCTGTTCATCCCCAATGATGTACTACATCGCACGAGATTTTGGTGGTAATGGCATCATGGTGCCCGAAAGCCATAATCCAAAATCTGACAATGGTATTAAGTGGATTTTAAAGGGTGAACCGCCGTCTCCAGAAATGATTCAGCAGGTGGGTGAAGAAGCTCAAACTTATGTACCATCTCATTCAATTTCTGTACTTGAGTTAACCTTACCGCAATTTAAAGCTGAATTTTGCCAACAATACCAACAAGCTATTTTTAAAGATATTCAGTTAAAACGTCCTTTAAAAGTTGTTTTAGATGGTTTGCATGGCTCAGCCGGGCATTGTTCAAAACTAATCTTAGAAAAAATGGGTTGTGAAGTCATTGCTTTACGCACCAATCCAAATGGTGAGTTTCCAGACCATGCACCAGACCCTTCACATGCAGCACATTTAACTCATTTGCGTAAAGCCGTGGTCGAGCAGCAGGCGGATATCGGCATCGCTCTTGATGGCGATGGAGACCGTGTTGTTTTAGTCGATGAAAAAGCACAGATATTGACAGCGGACCGCTTATTGTCACTTTTTGCGCAAATGTGCCTTGAGCAGCATCCAGAGCAAGAAATTGTTTTTGATGTGAAATGTTCACGTATGGTTCAAGAGACCGTCGAGAAACTCGGCGGAAAAGCAAAAATGATCCGCACGGGAAGTAGTTTCCTAAGGGCTTATTTATCTCAATCGAATGGACGTGCCATTTTTGGTGGAGAATATGCAGGTCATTATGTGTTTAATGATGGCCGTGGTTTTGGCTACGACGATGGTTTATATGCTGCATTACGAGTAATGGAGTATTTTACCCAATCTGATGCCGCTACAATTTCTGAATTATTTGCTCCATATCCAGAAAGATGTTGTACAGAAGATACCTATATTGGTACTTATCAGTCTGATCCAAAGTATGTATTACAAGATATTGAGATTTTAAGTCATCGCTTAGGGGCACGTATTAGTAAAATTGATGGCGTACGTCTTGATTTTGATGATGGTTTTGGCATTATTCGAGCATCAAATACTGGTGAATACTTTACAGTACGATTTGATGCAGATAATCCTTTACGATTAAAGGAAATCCAGCAAAAATTTGTGGATATGTTGCAAGAACACTATCCGCAAATTGCACAAGAACTTTCAGAGGCCTAAGTAAGGAGAGGCGTAATGCCACAACATCAGCATATCGGTGTCGACAAAGCAAAAATCTTGATTGAAGCTTTGCCGTATATTCAACGCTTTACTGGTAAAACGCTGGTGGTGAAATACGGTGGCAACGCAATGACTGATCCAGAGCTTGAAAGTTCATTTGCCCGAGACATCGTTTTACTTAAAACTGTAGGATTAAATCCGATTGTTGTTCACGGTGGTGGACCACAAGTGGACTCATTCTTAAAGCAGTTAGGCCGTGAATCTGACCGCATTGACGGTATGCGCGTAACTGATGCTGCAACCATGGAAGTGGTTGAAATGGTGTTGGGCGGCAGTGTAAATAAATCAATCGTTAACCTGATTAATAAACACGGTGGACGTGCGATTGGTTTAACGGGTAAAGATGGTAATTTACTTCGTGCCCGCAAATTGCTTATGGAAAAGCAAGAAGAAGATGGTTCTATCAAACATATCGACTTGGGTATGGTTGGTGAAGTGACAGGCGTTAAAACAGATGTATTGGAAATGTTCACCCAAAGTGACTTTATTCCAGTTATTGCGCCGCTAGGTGTAGATGAAGAAGGCAATACTTATAATATTAACGCTGATTTAGTTGCAGGTAAGGTTGCAGAAGCATTAGGCGCTGAGAAATTAATTTTGCTCACCAATATTAGCGGTGTGCTTGATGAAAATAAAAATCTGTTAACTGGCCTTACGACACAAGAAGTTGATCGCCTCATTGAAACAGGTGTGATCTATGGCGGTATGATTCCTAAGGTAGGCTGTGCGCTTGATGCCGTTAAAGGCGGCGTTGTGAGTGCGCATATTGTTGACGGTCGCGTGCCACATGCAACATTACTTGAGATCTTCACTGATCATGGTGTTGGAACGCTGATTTCTAACCGAACTAAAACAGCTTAAGAAATCCATTATTCTCAATAAAAAGATCACCCTAGGTGGTCTTTTTTTATACCATCTTGATTTGGTCATTTTTTTGTCATGAGCTTTGACTAGTGTAGGGGGTGTCACTAGGAGCGTTCATTATGCTGGAAAAATTTAATCAATATCGCCAAACCTGGACTTTACCTTTAAATCGTCATAAAGCAATAAATCAGACGCAATTTCGTTTTGAGTGGGTTGATAATTTAAAAGAATTACAAGATGTACAACGGTTTCGTGCACAACAATTTAGTCAACAATTCGGAATCAAGTTTGAAGATAACTTAGACCAAGATATTTACGATTTTGGTTGTGAACATGCGGTCTTGCGTGAAAAGTGGACTGGAGAAATTGTAGCGTATACGCGTCTAAAACTATTTCAAGGCCATGAAATAGCACAGAGTTATAGTGCACATGAGTTTGATATTGTTCCTCAATTATCCCATCTTCCAAATGTGTTAGAAATAGGCCGTACTTGTGTGCATCCTCGCTTCCGTAATGGTAAAGCGTTATCTATGCTGTGGTTAAACCTTGCACCGAAAGTGCTATGGTCAATGCGTGCTAAATATTTAATGGGCTGTGTCAGTATTCATTTGCAAGATAATTTGGCTAGAGCGTACTACACGCATCGTCAGATTCAGCAGTTACCTGAAAGCAAATCGATTGATATCCGTTCGAAAAAAATCTATGAACCTGAATATCCTGAGTTTAGCTTTCCACAAGATGAACGTATGCCAAAGCTATTCCAAATGTATCTGAGCATGCAGTCAAAACTATCGAAACAGGCTTTTTTTGATGAAGAGTTTAACTGTTTGGATTATTTTGTATTTCTTGAGGTGAATAAAGTCGCGACCTCATTTGTGATGAATAAAATGGTGCAGCGTTAATCATATTTTCTATTTTGTAATAGCCAGCACATATTGAGATTTGCAAGCACTTTTACTCTCATGCACAATAGAGCAGATGGGGTAATTAGAAGTAGTTTAAAAAGCGATATGTGCCAGCTATTAGGAATGAATTGTGCAACACCAACGGATATCACTTTTTCCTTCCGTGGTTTTTCACAGCGTGCAGGAATTACCTCAGATCATAGTGATGGGTTTGGCATTGCATTTTTTGAAGATAAGGCGTGCCGTTTATTCGTTGATAACCAATCGGCAGTTGAGTCTCCAATTGCCGATCTTATCCGTAATTATCCTATTAAATCACGTAATGTGATCGCACATATCCGCAAAGCTACTCAAGGTAAAATCACTTTAGAAAACTCTCATCCGTTTATTCGAGAGTTGTGGGGGCGACACTGGATCTTTGCCCATAATGGTGATTTACATGACTTTAATCCGCCGTTAAGTGGACGTTTCACACCAGTAGGTAATACCGATAGTGAGCGTGCATTTTGTTATTTGCTCGATCAACTCGTTGAAGCTTTTGGTTATGAAGAACCAAGTCTTGAACAGATATTTGAAGTGTTAGAAAAGATTTCTCCGCAAATTGCGGAATACGGCACATTTAATTATTGTCTATCTAATGGCAAAGCATTATTTAGTTATGCCATTACTAAATTACATTGGCTCGTTCGTGAATATCCATTTAATCATGCGCATTTAATTGACTTAGATGTCGAAGTCGATTTTAGCCAGGTAACCACTCCAGAAGACCGTGTGGCAGTAATAACCACTGAACCTTTAACACATAATGAAAATTGGACAGCATACCAACCTGGTGAAATGATTTTATTTCAACATGGTCAACCAATTAAAAAGGCTATTACCTTTGTAGAAAGATTAAAGCGCGAACAGGAAAATCCTGAACTTAAACGTATTACGCGTGCAGATCAGTATTAATATAAAATACATTTAAAATATATGAATAAGGATATTTATATATTTTTATCATTTAATAATTAAATAGTTTGTTTAAAAAATACTTTATTATTTTAGTTGGTTAATTTTAATTAAATATTTTAAAAACAATAACTTGAGTTGAATATAATTTTTATATGCTAAAGCCGACAAAATAGGTTTGTTTTTATTTATATTCTTTAAATATATCATGGAGTTTATGCAACGATCATTAATCATCATTGGGGAGATGTATGAAAATGAAATGGGCTTCAGAATATAATACGGGTATTGATGTTATTGATGAGCAACATAAACGAATACTTGATTATATTAATGAGATTGATGATGTAAAAGATGAAGAGGATAGACGTCGTATTAAAGATGTTCTAGACAATATTATCGATTATACGCAATCACATTTTACTTTCGAAGAAAGTTTGCAAGAGGAAGCTGATTATAAATATCGTGTACCTCATAAACGTGTACATGATTTATTTATTAAAAAAATAGAGTTATATCGTGAACGTTTTGAAATGGGGCACACGATTGAAGCAGAATTACAAGAAATTTTGGCTAAATGGTTAATTAACCATATTCAACATGATGATGCCGATTATGTAGGAGCAGTAAAAGAAAATATGATGGGAATTATTAGAGAAAAAGAAAAGAAAAAAGGGAAAAACTGGTTTGCTCGGTTTTTCTCATAACCTGAAATAAAAAGAACTCATAATTTCAGTTAGCGCGGCAAACTATCGATTCGGTAGTTTGCTTTTTTTATTGAGCAAACTTTGATTTTCAAGCATGACACGGGCAAAATATCTCTAGTCTTTTTCAAGGAATGCATAATGCAGGACATACCTATGTCACGATGGTTATCGCCCCTGATGGCGTTTTGCTTATCTTTCATCATTATGGCGACATTGGCACCCACAATGGGAATCCAGATTGATCGTCAACTCGATTTCTGGTTATTGTGGTTAGGCACAATGTTGTTATTGGCACTACCAGTTTGTTATTTGGAAATTGCTTTAGCAAAACGGTCGAAGACTACAGCCTTAAATGCTTTATCAAGTTTAACTCGTGAAGCAGATAGTTCCCCAAAATGGCGTTTGGTTGGCTGGCTTGCGGTTATTTTTATTCCATTTTTAGCTGGTAATGTATTAAGTACAACTGGCAATTTACTGACTACACAACTTAATAATAGTGTTTCAGGGCAACTTGTTTTTGCTGGTCTTGCTGTTGTGGCCCTCATTTTATCCTTTATTCCACGTCAGATTTTAATCTTACTGATGACGATTGGTGTAATTGCTTCTCTTGTTTTAGCTAACACGATGGGAACGACTTTACAGCCTTGGCACTGGACCAATGTTGAGTTTAAAGAATGGGGTAATGCGACTGTACTTGCACTTGTTGCAAGTGGATTAGGCTTAGGGCTTTACTGGCAAAATAGTGTAGGTGCTGTTCAGTCGCAAGAGGGTGCAACGAAAACTGTTCTTCCAATTTGGTTAGCTCAGTTAATTGCTGTGATTGCCTTTGGTTTCTTTTCTTTACAAGCACAGCTTCCTGTTTTTACTTGGATCTTTACCGCAGTAATGACAACAGCGTTATTTGTGCAATTGGCTAGAGAGCAGCTTGCTCAGCGTCAGCTTATGCCTATTTTACAGTGGGTGATTATTGTTGTAACGATTGCTGTTTGGGCTGTGCCTGAGCTTCATAACATCTTTACGCTGATTTTGATGCTTTGGGGATTACTCATTTGCTTGATCTATGCCATTTTTGCTGGCTGGGTTATGAAAATTAGCCATTTACGTAAATCTATGAATTTTAGCAATGAGTTGTTTTATAACTTATGGCGCATTGCGGTACGTATTGTATTGCCGCTTTCAATTGTTATTGCCATGATTGCGGTGATTGGACAAATTATCTGATGGAAAAAGCTCAGCAAGTGTGGGTTGCTTATGCAGCCCCAGAGCAACAGTTTTTAGTTGCTATTCCATTTCAAGCTGGTATGACTGCATTACAAGCAGTTGAGGTGAGTGGTTTGCAGACACAGGTCAGTTTGTCTGAGCCATTACAACTTGGCATCTTTGGTGCAAAAGTTGAAGCACATACGATTTTGCAAGCTGGTGATCGAGTTGAGATTTATCGACCTTTAACGATCAATCCCAAAGATATACGTCGTAAACGCGCTGAGAAAAACCCTGTGGGGCGATATATTAAAAGTAATCGCTTTAAGCAATAAGCCCCATAAACAAAACCCCTCAAAGTATTTCACTTGAGGGGTTTATTTTTATTAGAAAAAACGATTATAGTGGTGGTGCAGTTAAAATCGCTTCTTTAGAAGCAGGTAAACCTGGTTGCGATTCTGGAATAGTTTCTAAACCTTCAATTTTAGTTACAGTACCAGTTCCATCAAAGTAAATTTTTAAATGCTGACCATGTGCTGCGGGGATTTTAGCTTTTTTAGCATAAGTTCCCGGGATATAGTTGTAAATGTAGTCCCAACGTAGAGGATTTAGAGGATCAGTCACTGTTGGACTACCAAGCAAAAAACGCACTTGCTGGAAATTCATGCCGACTTGTACTTGAGAGGCTTGAGCTTTGGTCAATGGAGTCCCTTGAGGAATATCAACCTTATATACACCAAAGATTGAACAACCAGCAAGGAGTGAAGTGACTAATAACGTCAGCACGAGTTTTTGCATTTTGCTACACTATCCCAATAAATTATGATGCATTTGATCAAAGGATAGATCATACTTCATCTAAATTCTATTGCCTATTCCAACTTGAGATTTGTTGAGAGACCTTTTTTCATGCCTATTTCCAATCAAGATTTGCGCAAAGCTGGACTTAAAGTTACCCTTCCTCGAATTAAGATTTTGGAATTATTAGAAAATTCAAAACAACATCATCTTAGCGCTGAAGATATTTACAAGACTTTGTTAGAACAAGGGGAAGATGTCGGCCTTGCGACAGTTTACCGTGTGTTAACACAATTTGAAGCTGCAGGTATCATTCAGCGCCACCATTTCGAAAATAATCATTCTGTTTTCGAAATTATGCAAGAAGATCATCACGATCATTTGGTTTGCCATAATTGCAACAAAGTTATTGAATTTACTAATGATGTTATCGAGAAAGAACAACATGCTGTAGCTGAGCAACATGGGTTTACCTTAACGGGTCACTCATTAAACCTCTACGGTTACTGTAACGAACCTGAATGTCAGGAAGTGCTGCGCAAGAAATAATCGTTTTCACATAAAGAAAACAAATAAAAAAGGAAGGTTACGTTTAACCTTCCTTTTTTTATGAAGAAATTACTGTCGGTCGAAGGTTAAATGCTGATTTGTGCCTGCAATTTGCTCAGGACCTTCTTCGGCAAGCTTAATTGTTAAACGTAAATCGTTTGGTGAGTCGGCATGTTTTAATGCATCTTTGTAGGTAATTTGGCCTGACTTATAAAGATCAAACAGTGCTTGGTCAAAAGTTTGCATACCGAGTTCACGTGAGCGTTTCATTAAATCTTTAATTTCATGAATTTCACCTTTACGAATATAGTCTGAAATTAATGGGGAGTTAATGAGAATCTCAATCGCTGCACGGCGCGAATTACCATCAGGCGTTGGAATAAGTTGCTGTGCAATCATGGCCTTTAAGTTAAGTGATAGGTCCATGTAGAGCTGGCTATGACGGTCACTTTCAAAGAAGTGAATAATACGGTCAAGTGCTTGGTTGGCGTTGTTCGCATGCATTGTGGCTAATACAAGGTGACCTGTTTCGGCGAAGCCAATCGCGTAGTCCATAACTTCACGAGAGCGAATCTCACCAATTAAGATTACATCGGGTGCTTGTCGCAAAGTATTCTTTAAGGCAATTTCGAATGAGTCTGTATCAATCCCGACTTCACGTTGAGTAATGATGCAGCCAGCGTGTTCATGAATAAACTCAATCGGGTCTTCAATGGTAATGATATGACCTTTAGAGTTATGGTTCCGATAGCTAATCATTGAAGCTAAAGAAGTCGATTTACCTGTACCTGTTGCCCCTACAAAAATAATGATGCCGCGTTTGGTCATCGATAAATCTTTAAGCACAGGTGGTAATTGCAAGTCATCAATTGAAGGAATTTTAGTTTCAATTCGACGTAGCACCATACCTGGCATGTCGCGTTGCTGAAAAGCACTCACACGAAAGCGGGCAGTTTTATCACGGTTCATAATGGCAAAGTTACATTCACGAGTCTCAGCAAATTCTTTGCGTTGTTTTTCACTCATGATGGAATGTAATAGTTGTCCAATAATTTCGCCTGAAAGACTATTTTTTGAAATGGGAACAATTTGCCCGTTAATCTTCATCGATGGTGCAACGCCATCTGTAATAAAGAGGTCGGATGATTTTTTTTCAACCATGAGGTTGAGTAGGTCATTAAAATCCATATTTATTCTCTAGTTATTTTTATAGGAATGATTCTGGCTGTTTGGCAGCAGTACGAGCCGTTTGTGGGCTGATCACACCGCGAGACACCAGATTTTTTAAGCTTTGGTCGAGGGTGGTCATGCCATGATTTGCGCCAGTCTGAATAGCTGAGTACATTTGCGCGACTTTATTTTCACGAATTAGGTTACGAATGGCAGGAATACCAATCATGATTTCATGAGCTGCGACACGTCCGCCGCCATTCTTTTTAAGCAGGGTTTGTGAAATTACAGCCTGTAATGATTCAGAGAGCATGGCACGAACCATATCTTTTTCTTCGGCAGGGAATACGTCAATCACACGGTCAATGGTTTTCGCAGCAGAAGTGGTATGCAGCGTGCCAAACACCAAATGACCTGTTTCGGCAGCGGTAAGCGCTAAACGAATAGTCTCAAGGTCACGCATCTCACCGACCAAAATAATATCTGGGTCTTCACGCAGTGCTGAACGTAGCGCCTCATTAAAGCCGTGTGTATCACGATGCACTTCACGTTGGTTAATCAAACATTTCTTAGATTGGTGTACAAATTCGATAGGGTCTTCAACCGTTAGAATGTGGTCATAACGATTTTCGTTGATGTAGTCCATCATCGCTGCAAGCGTCGTTGATTTACCCGAACCTGTTGGACCTGTCACCAGTACAATCCCGCGAGGATAGTCACAAATGTCTTTAAAGATTTGTCCTAAGCCTAAATCTTCCATGGTGAGTACTTTGGACGGAATGGTACGAAACACTGCACCCGCACCACGGTTTTGGTTAAATGCGTTTACACGGAAACGAGCAACGTTGGGCACTTCAAAAGAAAAGTCGGTTTCGAGTTTTTCTTCGTAGTCACGACGCTGTTTATCATTCATGATGTCGTAGACCAAACGATGAACATCTTTATGATCTAGAGCAGGTAAGTTAATGCGACGGACTTCACCATCAACGCGAATCATTGGTGGCATGCCAGCAGATAGGTGTAAATCGGACGCGCCATTTTTCACAGAGAAGGCGAGTAGCTCTGTAATATCCATAATTTCCCCAAGTAAATCAAAATATGTCATTATTTTGTAGAATAATATACGGCTTTCACCGAGGCTTACCAACACCTCGCTTTAGGTGAAAAGCAAAAAAGTTTTTTGAAAATGAGAACCTTGTCAATGAATTACCTGCAAGATGCGCGTCAGCACGTATTACAGCAAATCCAAAGTGCTTGTGAACATGCTCAACGTGCGCCTGAAACTGTGCAACTTTTAGCCGTATCGAAAACACATCCAAGTGAAAGTTTGCGTGAAATGTATGCAGCAGGACAAAGAGCATTTGGCGAAAACTATTTGCAAGAAGCTTTGGAAAAAATCGAAGCTTTACACGATTTAGATATTGAATGGCATTTTATTGGTCATGTTCAACGCAACAAGACGAAGCATTTGGCCGAGAAATTTGATTGGGTACATGGTGTAGATCGTTTAATTATTGCCGAGCGATTATCTAACCAACGTGGCGATGATCAATCTGCACTTAATATTTGTTTGCAAGTCAATATTGATGGGCAAGACAGTAAAGATGGTTGTGCACCAGATGAAGTTGCCGAGCTGGTTGCTCAAATCAGTCAATTACCAAAAATCAAGTTACGCGGTTTAATGGTCATTCCAGCACCTGACAATACTGCTGCATTTGCAGATGCTAAAGCCTTGTTTGATGCTGTTGAAGACCAACATGCCCACCCACAAGATTGGGATACTTTAAGTATGGGAATGTCGAGTGATTTAGAAGCTGCAATTGCTGCTGGTTCAACCATGGTTCGTGTAGGAACAGCCTTATTTGGTGCTAGAGACTATTCGCAAAAAGGCTGATGTAAGCTTTATCTTACAAAAACTGCGGGCTTTTGCTGCTATGGCAGACAACGTTTTTTTCGTACTATGAACTCATCAGGAAACAGGATGTTTCTAAGAATAACAATAAACAGTGATGAATGGATGCATACAGGTACGACAGGAGTTATACCAACGCAGAATCTAAAAAAGCCCCGACAGGATGTCGGGGCTTTTTAGTTTTAACCTACAACTTCAATGGTACTTGCGCCAGCACCAAGTGGTTTCACCTGAATTTGAACAGGAATACGCTCATGCATTTCTTGAATGTGTGAAATGAGAATGACCTGACGTCCCTGATTTTGCAATTGATCTAAAGCATTCATGACCATGTGCAAAGAAGAAGCATCCAAAGTACCAAACCCTTCATCAATAAACAGAGATTCAATTTTCATTGAGCCCGAGGCCATATTGGCAATGGCTAAAGACAAGGCAAGCGCTGTTAAGAATGATTCACCGCCAGATAAAGAGGCAACAGAGCGGGTTTCTCCATCCATATCGTGGTCAATAATCGCAAGACTTAAAGACTGATCTAGGCGTTTAAGCGTATAGCGCTGAGATAGCATCGCCAGTTGCTGGTTGGCATGTTCCACTAAAATATCTAGGTGATATTGCTGGGCATAGTCGCGGAACTCTTTACCTTTTGCATCACCAATCAAGCCTGAAATTTTGCTCCAGCGATGTTCTTCTTGCTGAATATTTTGAATTTGCTCGGCATATTGTTGCTGTTTAGCCAGATTTTGCTGATGGACTTCAAGCTTAAGCTTGAGGCGATCACGTACTTCAAGCTGGGCTTTAAGCTCTGCAATATTGTCTTGAATAAGGCTAACAAGCTTTTCATATTCAATATCTGGCTGAGTTTGTAAGTGCTCGCTTAATTGCTCTTGCATGGTCTTAAGAGCAGAAGAAGCTTCACTTAATAAACGCTCGGCATGATTAAGACGATTACGAATGTCTTGCTCTTGGGCGGAATTGATTTGCATGAGCGCCGTAAGATCAGTTGCCTGAAAATCAACGTGGGCTTTTAACCAGTTTTGAATTTGCCCATCAATTTGCTGCTGGTACTCCGCAGTGTGTTGATGTTGATGCTTGAGCTGATCGAGCGCCTGTTTTTGCTGCTCAAAGTGCTGTCTGGTTTGTTCAAAACGTTGTTTAGCCTCGTGATACGCGGTTTGTTGTTGCTGACGTTTAGCGTCATGCTCAATTAGCCATTCGTGCGGTTTAATATCAGAGAGGCCTGTCATTTGCTGAATGAGCGACACCGCTTTTTCATTATTTTGTTGGCCTTTAAGCGTAATCTCTTGGAGATTTTGATCGATCTCATCAATTTGCTTGACCATTTGTTCAAAGTTAGCAGTCAACATTTTAAGTTCTTGTTGCTGCTGTTCAAAACGATGTGAAAGCTGTTCTTGTTGCTCAAGCTGCTTAGCGCGTGCATCAAGAATAGTCCAAGTCTGCTTAGCCGTTTGGCTACTCGACTGCTGCCATGCGTGCTGTTCGGCTTCAGATAAACACTCAACAATATGTTGAACTTGTTGTTGCCATTGCTGTGCTGTATTAAGCAAACTTTCATTGCGCTGAATAGATTGAACAAGCTGATTGTGATGTTTAATCGCTTGGGTTAAACGCAAGTTTTCTGAGTCAAATGAATTTATGGCAGTTTGCGCGGCTTGTCTGAGTTCGTTCAGCGTTAGCAAGATCTGCTCAGGAGCTTGATTAAGCTCCATATGTAATTGATTGAGCTTAAACGTTTGCTCAAGCTCTTGTTGCAAGCTTGATTGTTTTGTTTGAAGTTGAGCTAGATATTTCTGAACTTGCTCAAGCTCGGCACGACACTGGGTAAGTGCATGTTGCTGGGTTTGCCATGCATTAAATTTAGTTTGCTCGAGTGCAACAGCTTGCTGCTCTTGTTGTTGCTGCAAATCGAACAAGGCCTTGGAGACTGCACTGTCATCAACACGATAGGGATGATGTGTACTTCCGCATACTAGACAAGCTTCGCCTTCTTTAAGATTGGCCCGTAACTGCTCAATATTTTCAGTGTGTAGTAAACGCTGCTGTTGCAAAATGTGCTGTAACTTTTCACGTTCAGCTTTTGTTGTTTGGTAGTCTTGTTCAGCTAACTGGCAAACGGTTTTAAGCTGTTCTTCTTGCGCGGAGGCTTGAGTATGTTTTTCGGTGAATTGTTGAAGCTCAGCATATAGCTCATGATAAATTTTTATTTTTTGCTGAATCAGATCTAACTGTGTGACTTGAGCAAGTTTCTGATCTTTATCTTTACGCTGCTGTTCAAGTTTTAACTCAATTTGTTCAACTGTGCCGAGTGAAGCTGTGAGTTGTTCAACTTCACTTTTAGCTTCCGATAGCTTTTGGCGAGCAAGGGTAGGGTTTCCGAGCTGTTGTTCAATTGCTTGGTAATTTTGAATAAATTGCCCAAGTTGATGTAGATGTGCTGAAAGGCCTTTATCCAACACAGCATATTGCTGAGTTTGGGTAAGCTGTTGTTGCAGATGAATTTGGTTCTGCTCAAGCTGTGCAATGTGCTGTTGCACAGTGTTTTGCTGCTGGTGCAGTGGACTGAGTTTTTGCTCAAGTACGTTTCTTTTTTCTTTGCACTTTTTATATTCATCGGCAATAAAAGCACGTTCCTGAATGGACTGCCGAACTTGATTTAAAGCATATTGATGCTGTTGCTCAAAATCGAGTGTCTGTTTGAGCTCTTGTTCTGCGAGTTGATATTGTTTTTGTCCCGTTTCAAAAATTTGCACCAACTCATTAAACTTGGTTTGAGCTTGATGAATTTGCGGCTCAAGTTGTTGTAGGGTTTGTAAATTTTGAGATTGCTGAAAAACTTGTGGGCGTATTTCAGAGAAAACTTCGAGTCGTTTTAATTGCTCACGCTCACCAGCCAATTGTTGATGATGATTTTGTTGAGTTTGAAACTGTTGCTGTTTAGCTTGAACTTCTTGCTCAAGTTTCGCCTTACGTTCAAACCATTGTTGCTGTTTGTCTAAGATATTTTTTTGCTGTTCTAATTTTTGATGATTTTGTTCAGCTTGCTGATATTGTTCGGTAAAAGCCGCAATTTCTTCATCAGACAAAATTTCAATGTGGCCTAAGAACTCTTCAAGCTGTTTACGCTGCTTTGCTATATCTGCAGTTTTACGAAAAGCCAGCTCACCAATTTTGGCGAAAATGCTGGAGTTGGTCAGGTACTCGAGTAACTCACCTCGTTCGCTGTCTCGTGCTTTTAAAAACGCGGTCACTTCTGACTGGGCAAGTAACACGGCACGCGTAAATTGTTCAAAAGAAAGTTGAGTAATTTGTTTAACTTTTTCATCAACCGCTTTGGCTTTGTCGGCAAGCACGACACCGTCGGTCAGGCATTTTAAGTGGCGCTGTACACTTTGTAATTTACCATTTGGGTTTTCGCGTGCCCGTTTAATTTCCCAACGTGCCAAATAGCGTTTTTGATCTTGTGCGATAAAGCAAAGCTCAGCGAAACCATGTCCTGTACCACGGCGTAAGACTGTTAAAGGTGAGTTGGTCAATAACTCGGAACCATCAACATCTTTTAATTTGCCGTCGCTGTCTTTTAGACGTGGAACCCGATTAAACAAAGCTAGACACATGGCATCTAAAATGGTCGATTTACCTGCGCCAGTTTTCCCTACAATTGCAATTAAGCCTGCATGGGCGAGAGGCGCGCTTTCAAAATCAATAAAGTGTTCATCAGAAAGGGATGCCAGATTTTTTATTCGAATGGATAAAATTTTCATGACATATCCTTAAGGTGTTGCATCATTTTCAAGATGTTTTTGTGCTTCTTGTACTAGACTTAGAAAATCTTTTAAGACCGAATCATCGGTGCTGTAACCTTGTTTTTCCCAAATATTTTGAAAGAGCTTTTCTGGTGTTGGCGGTTCAAGTGCGATTTGCTGAGTGGTATTTGAATCAGCCGCATCTTTATTCACATATTGACGTGAAATACGTACTAAACGATAGCGGTCAGGGGGTAAGGCCGCTTCAAACTGCTGACGTAAATTAGGCTGCGGCGGCGTTAAACTATAATATTCAATATCGACATATTCACGGTGGTCAATATTCTCAATTACGCCGTTTGGCAAGGCTTTGAGTTGTTGTAGCACCTCATTTAACTCACCACGAATACGGTGCAACTGTATACAACGTGGAATTTCGACAGCGTCAAATTGCAAACGGCTGTCTGCCTCCTGAGTCGGGTCGATTTTGACCTCAACCACTTGGTGCTTATAGTTAATTTCACTAAAAGAAAGCGGAATGGGTGAACCGCTATAACGAATGTGTGGCTGGCCTACTTTTTGTGGTTTATGTAAGTGCCCTAAAGCGACATAGTCGACAGCATCTTCAAATAAAGTTGTTGAAAGTGCCTCTTCATTACCAATAATAATTGGGCGTTCAGAGTCGGATGTTTCCCCACCTTGCATATGGGCATGTGACATCAAAATAAGCGCTTGGTCTGGTGTTTTACGACGTTTGGCTTCTGCAATGAGTTGCTGGTGCAAATAGGCAATCGCATTTTTGCTATTGGTGGTATGTTCGTTAAAGCCCGTAATTTCGGCCGAACGTAAAAAAGGCAGGGCAAGGCACCACGCTACAATATCTTGATTTTGATTATAAATAGGTAAAAGTAATCGATCGAGATCTAGGGTTTTATCTTCATTCCAGCGAACCACGCCCACGGTTTTTGCGTTGTATTTTTCTAAAAGCGGTTCAACCTGTTCAATACGGTAGCCTGAGTCATGGTTACCCGCAATCATGAGTGTTTGCATGTGCGGTGCAATGCGATGTGCATCTGCTAAAAATTGGTAGAGTTGTTTTTGTGCTTGAGATCCAGGGTTAATGACATCAAAAATATCGCCGGCAATGAGCAGAGCATGTGGTTGTTTTTCTTGAATTTGAGTGAGTAACCAGCTTAAAAATTGTTGGTGTTCGTAGTGGCGTGAATGATTATAAAAAAACTGCCCCAAATGCCAGTCAGAAGTATGTAGAAAATGTACGGACATAGAAACAGACATCAAACCAAAATAAACACAGATACGTTAGCATAAATTGGCGAGAGATTTTATCAAGACATTTTAAAGTGCTCGTTATTTAAGCCCCACTAAAACTTGAATTAAATTTTTCACTTTAAACGCTGCTTTGTTACTATCGACTTAAACCATGAACTTTGAGAAAAAAATGACCATTCATGAATACGAAGTAAAAATACAGTGGGAAGGCAATACGGGTACAGGCACTTCTTCTTATCGTTCATATAAAAGAGACTTTAGTATTCAGCATCCGCAAAAGGCCACAATTCAAGGTTCATCAGATCCTGCCTATTTAGGCGATGTGACCAGATGGAACCCTGAAGATTTATTGGTGGCATCAGCTTCAGCTTGTCATAAGCTTTGGTATTTACATCTGTGTGCAGTCAATCATATTCATGTGCTGAGTTATGTCGACAAAGCACTTGGCTTTATGGAAGACGCAGATCCCGTTAAACGTGGTCATTTTACCCAAATTATTTTAAGACCAGAGATTGTTTTAGAAAAAGGTGCTGACCAAGAACTTGCAGCAAAACTGCATGAAGAAGCACATCACGAATGCATGATTGCCAATTCGGTGAATTTCCCAATTACATGTGAAGCCAGCTTTAGCTTTGCTGAATAAATAATATGAAATGCCACCGATAAAAAGGCGGTGGCTATAAATTAAAAATAAATAGAGTCGTTAAATAAAATCTTTAAGCTGCATTTTCATCGACTTGAAAAATACCAAAAACGTTGTGGTCTAAATCGACAAAGTAACCATGCCAAGCACGGCCCGGAATAGCGAATTTATCCATCGCGACAATACCACCTTGCGCTAAAATTTTTGCAGCCACTTCATCGAAGTTTTCCACCTGAACCGAACAGGTAAATGCATTGGTGCCATATTCCATCGGAGGGGTTTGAGCGGGGCGTTTTAATAGTCCCCCCATAATTGAAGGTGTCTCTATGCGGTAATATTCAATCGGTAAGTTTTCATCGAGTTTAAATTGCCAGCCAAACACAGCTTGATAAAACTGCGCATCGCGGGCAGGGTTTGAAGACTGGATTTCAAAATAGGCAATGTTGTTCATATTATTTAAATCATATTTTTATGGTGTAAAAAGTATACGCATAGCCTTTATAGCCACGAAAGGACTATTGTGTATGCTGAGCGTAAAATAAATGAAAGTGCTAGAAAATAAAAACCGACGATTCGAGTGATGAGAGAATCGTCGGTCAAAAACTTCATCAAGGGTTTCGGCTGCTAACAAAACCTAATCCGAAGGAAGGAAAGAGTCGTAATGAAAGGTCACCGAAACAATTTTGCGGATGCCGTGCAAAGGAAGTATTCGGTTGCTGCGACCTTATTACCCTATATAACGTCAAGAGATCAGGATTGGTTGACAGAAAAATGAAAAAAAATCGAAAAAAATTTATAATTATTTTTTGAACCCATAAATTAGGCAAAAATATGACCAAATTACGTTCTTACTTTCTCTGGTTTTTTGGTTTATGCATCGTACTTACCTTAATTGTAGGTGTGGTTGCAGCACTATTACCAGCGAGTGTAGGTGGTATTTTAACAGCCGTTCCATATTTAGGCGCAATGATTTTTGTCTTATTTAAATTTTTAAAGAAAGAACGCCGTGCACCGACTGTACAAGAAAAAAAGAAATTTACTTTAGGTTTTAGTCTGATTTTTTGGGGCTATAACTTGTGTGGTGTTTTATTTGGCCTGTTTTTATTTGCCAGAAAAGACCCTGAGATTTTGCAGAACTTTATGCTTTACCTCAAACAGCCTCAGTTCTTAAGTATTATGGTGATCATGCTTTTAATATTAGCTATTCCACTTTATTTAATTACCTACTGGTTTTATGGTAAACAAGCACAGCGCATGGCTGACAAAATGTTTAACGTGCAATAGATCACTATGAAAACTCATACGTTTAAATATAAATGAGTCTTATACAATTAAATAAAACTTGAATCCTCAGCTTAGGAGGAACTATGAATAAGAATGTATTAATTACAGGTGCAAGTGGTTTTATCGGAACGCATTTAATTAAGTTCCTCTTACAGAAAAATTATAACGTGATTGCGGTGACACGGCAGGCTGGAAAGGAATCTGACCATCCTGCCTTGCAATGGGTGCAAAAGTTTGAAGATATTTCGACACGTCAAATTGACTATGTGGTGAATTTGGCAGGCGCAAATATTGGCGAGAAACGCTGGACCGAGTCACGTAAAAAACAACTCATTGAAAGCCGAGTAAATACGACCCGAAAATTGTATGCGTGGCTCAAGCAATCTGAAATTTTTCCGGAAGTAATTGTGTCTGGTTCTGCAATTGGTTATTACGGAATAGATGATCAAGAAAAGTGGACAGAAGTGTGCACAGAACAAAGCTCGCCACAGCCTATTTTTATGTCCGAGCTTTGCCAAGAGTGGGAACGCGCAGCGTTAGCAGACGCTCAGCAAAATACTAAAATTATTCGTTTAGGTGTAGTGTTTGGGCAGGGCGGTGGCATTTTGCCTAAAATGTTGCTTCCTATTCGACTCAATTTAGTCGGTCAAATTGGTCACGGTCGTCAGCCTGTAGTTTGGGTACACATTGAAGATGTATTAAATGCAATAGAGTTTATATTTCAGCATCCTCAATCTGCTCAAATTCACAATATAGTAGCGCCAGAAAACGTGGCTCAAAAAGCTTTTATTGAACAAGCTGCTGAGGTTTTAAATAAGAAACCACTGTTGTCAGCACCAAGCACGGTTTTCCGCTGTTTGTTGGGCGAACAGTCGCAATTGATCTTAAATGGTCAGTACGTCAAACCCGCTGCCTTACAAGCAGAAGGCTTTGAGTTTGCTTATCCCAAGTTAAAAGCAGCTTTAGAGAATATACTCACCTCAGGCTAAGATTTTATTTTGCAAGCGCTCTGGTGAATATGCTTTGGCATCAACTAAGGTTGGTTGACCCAGCATAAGTTGACGGAGCAATTGCGCAGAGCCTGCGCCCATACATAAACCATTTCTAAAATGACCAAAGTTTGCCCAGAGATTGTCCATTTCAGGCATTTTGCCAATGTAGGGAACGCCATTTGGTGAACTTGGTCTAAGTCCTGCCCAACGATGTACAATCGGGAAATCGGCCAGTTCAGGCACCATTTCTAAACATGCTTCTAAAATATTGTGCTGAGTCGTTTCATCGGTAGAGGTGTCAAAACCACGATGTGCCATGCTTGACCCGCACACGATATGACCGTCCATACGTGGAATCAAATACATCACTCGATTCATACACATGGTCGGTAGCCAGTGAGCAGGGGTTTTAAATAACAGCATTTGACCTTGAACAGGTTCGACTGGAATTTCGAGTTGTAATTGTGTGTTCCAGTAATGGCTCCAAGCACCCGAAGTTATTACAAAATGGTCTGCCGTATGTTTGCGACCATCTTCGGTTTGTAGCGCTTGTATCACATCGCCCTGTTGAATCAGTTTTTTAACAGCAGTGTGTTCGAAAAACTCAACTTTTGGATGTTGTTTTAAATAGAGAATCAGTGACTGTAAAACGCGTGGGTTGCGAATATTAGACAGTTCAGGGAAATAAATGGCTTCTTGAAACTGATCGGAAATATGTGGATTAACTTGCTCTAGCGCATCTCGTTGTAAGTATTCACAGCGCTGCATCGGTTCTTGATGCTGCTCGGCGTAGGAAAGTCCAACGTCAAAATCTTCTTCATCAAAAATCAGCATGCCTGTGTCATGAATTTCAAAATCAATCCCTGTAACAGGGTAGAGCTTTTGGTTCCATGCTTGATAAGAGGCTTTGCCAAATTGAGCAAGTTGGTTCACTGCATGCACATAGCGCCACGGGTACATCGGAGAGAGAATACCTCCGCCAGCCCAAGAGGCTGCTTGACCCGCTTGTTGTTGATCAAAAATGCTGATGGTACAGCCTTGTTCAACCAACTCCAGCGCAGACATTAACCCACTTATGCCCGCGCCAATGATTGCAATATGCATGCAGTGTTATCCTTTCTCTGCGAACTTAGTTCATTTCCTTGAGTTTTTCAGCAGCGGTTTCTGCAAAGTAAGTCCAGATTCCGTCTGCACCAGCGCGGCGGCAGCACATGAGTGATTCTAAAATGACTGAGTCTGATAACCAGCCATTTTGAATTGCGCCAGCTAACATCGCGTATTCGCCACTCACTTGGTAAATGAATGTAGGAACACCAAAGGTATCTTTCACTTCACGTACCACATCCAGATATGGCATGCCCGGTTTTACAATCACCATGTCGGCGCCTTCTTGAATATCAAGCGCGATTTCATGTAAAGCTTCGGCACGGTTGGCAAAGTCCATCTGGTAGTTATATTTATTACCACCTTTGAGGTTGGATGCAGAGCCAACAGCATCACGGAACGGACCATAGAAGCTAGACGCATACTTTGCAGAGTAGGCCATGATGTTGGTGTAGATGTGACCATTAGCTTCTAAAGCCTGACGAATTGCGCCAATACGGCCATCCATCATGTCACTTGGTGCAATTACTTCGGCACCTGCTTCTGCGTGACTTAAGGCTTGTTTAATCAAGCATTCTACAGTCTCGTCATTGAGCACATAGCCAGTTTCATCAATAATGCCGTCTTGACCATGAGTGGTATATGGGTCGAGGGCACCATCGGTAATTAACACCATTTCTGGTAATTCTTTTTTAAGCAGACGACATGTGGTTTGTACTAAACCATCTTCATGCCATGCAGCTTCTGCGGTGAGGCTTTTATCTTCTTGCGGGGTAACTGGAAAAAGAGCCAGTTTTGATACGCCCAATTCCAAAAGTCTTTCAGCTTTTTTCAGTAACAAATCTGCCGACAAACGCTGAATGTTCGGCATACTTGGAATATCTTGGGTCTGATTTTGTCCCGGTAATACAAATACTGGATAAATCAAGTGATTGGTAGTGAGCTGTGTTTCGCTGACCATCGCACGCAACTGGTCATTTTTACGGATACGGCGCATGCGAGTGGCTGGAAATGCAGGACGATTGAACGTATAAGTCATAACAATCTCGATGTTCGGTATTACACTAGGATAGGTTGGCGGATATTCCATTACTGTCAACCGACTGCTGTATTGTAGCCCCATAATGCTGGATTTGTACAAAATTATGGGTGTTTATCATGCTTTTAAATTTAGGCAACATATGAGTGAAGAAAAGAAAAATTGGACTGGGAACATCCATTTAGGTGCAAAAACTGACCTAACTGTGGTTCTCAACCAATTATGTAAGGCGTTTAATAGCTCTCCTTTTTTTAAGCATAGTGGAATGATTATGCGTGTGGTGGACGGGCACATTGAAGGCTATATCGAGATGCAACCCAACCTGATTGGCAATCTGGCATTTCAGATTTTGCATGGCGGCGTTGCTGCAACTTTGCTCGATAGTATTGGCGGAATTGTGGCAATGGAACACTTATATCGCCGTTCAACTCCCGAAACTTTAACTGAAACCATTAAACAAGTGTCACGTTTGGCAACCGTCGATATGCGTGTAGATTATTTAGCACCGGGGCGTGGTAAATATTTTATTGCACGTGCCGAAGTACTACGTTTAGGTCGTAAAGGCTGCACCATGCGTATGACCATGGTCAATGATGAAGATAAAGCCATTGCTGCGGGTATTGCTTCATATGCCTATTAAGCAATGAATTGAATCATTTAAAAGCGCCAAGTGCGCTTTTTTTAGTGTTTGAAAAGCAGAAATTTTTACAAAATCTTTGAGATAAACATTAATTTAATTAGAACGAACGCATGAGTTATAAAATTTTATTCTCATATTATGAGGTTTTAGCGTTAAAATTAGCTCCTTTGACAATGCGGTATGTCTTGTTTATAGAAAAATAAAAACTCTATAACAAGGTGTAGTGCGAGATTGATGGCAAAGCCAACTCATCTTTAGGAACATACCATGACTGATGCACAAAGCAATGTACAAGAAACAGTGCCAACAACATCTGCCTCGGATGAAAACAATCAAAACAAGCGCAAAAAATTTCTTGGTTTTTTTGCGCTGATTTTATTGATCGCCGCTATTTTGTATGCAATCTGGGCATTATTTTTAAATAATTCCGTGAGTACGGATAATGCCTATGTCGGTGCAGAAACCGCGCAAATTACTTCAATGGTGAGCGGACAGGTCGCTCAGGTTGTCGTAAAAGATACCCAAACTGTACATCGTGGTGACGTGCTGGTTCGTATTGATGACCGTGATGCCAAAATTGCATTAGCTCAAGCTGAGGCAGAACTTGCCAAAGCAAAACGCCAATATAAACAAACTGCGGCAAACAGTAGTTCTTTAAACTCTCAAGTGGTGGTGCGTGCTGACGAAATTAACAGTGCCAAAGCACAGGTTGCTCAAGCACAGGCAGATTATGACAAAGCTGCTTTAGAGTTAAACCGCCGTGCGCAGCTTGCCGCCTCTGGTGCAGTGTCTAAAGAAGAGCTCACTAAAGCACAAAGTGCAGTTGAAACAGCCAAAGCAGGGCTAGAGCTTGCTAAAGCTGTTTTAGCGCAAGCTTCTTCAAGCCGTAAAGCTGCTGAAAGTACTTTAGCTGCAAACGAAGCGTTAATTCAGGGTGTAAGTGAAACTTCGACTCCGGATGTACAAGTTGCACAAGCACATGTAGAACAAGCTCAGCTTGATTTGGAACGTACCGTGATACGTGCGCCAGTCGATGGTGTGGTTACGCGTCGTAATATTCAAGTTGGTCAACGTGTTGCACCGGGCACGAGCATGATGATGATTGTACCGCTTAACGATTTATATGTAGATGCAAACTTCAAAGAAAGTCAGTTGAAAAAAGTCCGTCCGGGTCAGGCTGTCACGCTTACTTCAGATTTATATGGCGATGACGTTGAATATCATGGCAAAGTGATGGGCTTCTCTGGTGGTACAGGCTCTGCCTTTGCCTTAATTCCGGCTCAAAACGCAACAGGCAACTGGATTAAAGTGGTTCAACGCTTACCGGTTCGTATAGCACTTGATCCGAAAGAACTTGCTGAACACCCACTGCGTGTTGGCTTGTCGATGGAAGCAAAAGTCGACTTATCTGCGAAGTAAACGCTTATGAAAACGCAAACACCTTTTGCCGAACTAAGCGGTGGCCGTTTAATACTGGCAGCGTTTGTTATTGCCTTGTCGAATTTTATGGTCGTGCTCGATACGACCATTGCCAACGTATCTGTACCGCATATTACCGGTAACCTTGCCGTTTCAAGTACACAAGGGACATGGGTTGTTACGTCGTATGCTGTTGCAGAAGCGATTTGTGTACCTTTAACAGGTTGGCTTGCAGGGCGCTTTGGAACCGTTCGGGTTTTTATTTTTGGTCTGATTGGTTTTACCATTTTTTCTTTCTTGTGTGGTCTAGCAAACTCGTTAGGCATGCTGGTGTTTTTCCGTATTGGACAAGGTCTATGCGGTGGCCCACTCATGCCACTCAGTCAAACTTTGCTGATGCGTATTTTCCCTCAAGAAAAGCATGCACAGGCGATGGGTCTATGGGCCATGACGACCGTCGTTGGACCAATTTTAGGGCCAATTTTGGGTGGTCTGATTAGTGATAACCTGTCTTGGCACTGGATCTTCTTTATTAACTTACCGGTTGGGATTATTTGTGTTTTAGCAGCAATGCGCTTGTTAAGAGTGGCTGAAACAGAGACGATTTCTTTAAGAATCGATACTGTCGGTTTAGGTCTGTTAATTTTGTGGATTGGTGCGCTACAGCTCATGCTCGATTTGGGGCACGAACGTGACTGGTTTAATAGCACCAGTATTATCGTTTTAGCTTTAACTGCCGCCATTGGCTTTGTAGTGTTCCTGATATGGGAACTCACCGACAAACATCCCGTCGTGGATGTCAAAGTCTTTAGGCATAGGGGCTTTGCTATTTCGGTGCTGGCTTTGTCGCTCGGCTTTGGCGCATTCTTTGGCAGTATTGTACTGATTCCGCAGTGGTTGCAAATGAACCTTTCCTACACCGCGACGTGGGCCGGATATTTAACTGCAACCATGGGCTTTGGTAGTTTGACCATGTCACCGATTGTGGCAAAACTTTCGACCAAACATGACCCACGTGCGCTGGCGAGCTTTGGTTTAATTTTGCTGGGTGGTGTGACCTTAATGCGGGCATTCTGGACGACAGACGCCGACTTTATGGCACTGGCGTGGCCGCAAATCTTGCAAGGTTTTGCTGTACCGTTCTTCTTTATTCCACTGTCAAATATTGCCCTCGGTTCAGTGTTGCAGCAAGAGATTGCATCTGCTGCGGGCCTCATGAACTTCTTAAGAACTATGGCAGGGGCAATTGGGGCTTCAATTGCAGTGACCGTGTGGGACGACCACGCCAAAGTTGCCCGTAGTGAAATGGTGTCAAACCTACATACGACTGAAGTACAAAACACACTTTTGCAAAATGGTTTTACGCCTGACTCGACCTTAGGAATTATTTCAAACCTTGTCGATAAAGAAGCCATTACCATGTCGGCAAACCATGTATTTTTGCTATTTGCGATGGTGTTTGTATTTGCAGGGCTGGTCATTTGGCTGTGTCCAAAACCCAAACAGGTCAGCGGCATGCCTTCTCACTAAATATAAAAAAGCATCTCTTCGGAGGTGCTTTTTTTAGGCCAACTACAAAATGAGCAAGTTTATAAATAGCAGATTTTGCCTGTATTTAAAGAAATAAAGCATGCCAGAATTGGGCAAATCAGTTATAAAAGAGTGTGATAACAAGCAAGGAGGCATCACACAGAGCATAAAATAAATACCCTCAATCATTTAATATTATTAAAACTTTATTTTTATCAAAGATTAAAAAACTGAAGACCTGAAAACAAAGAAGCTTGCATGGCAATTGCATGGATAGGCAGGCGTATATATTGGAGTTATCACGTGAATAAAAGATATTCATTTTTGTTCAGTAGTTTATTAGCAGTCGGTTTATTACAAGGATGTGGAGATGACTCCTCGTCAGATCAGCCCAAGGATGATTCAAATACAACCCCGCCCAATTTAATTGTAGATAACGACCCCACCAGTTGTAGCAAACTGGCACAAGACGGTTCAAGCGTGGTGGTCGGTTCAAACCAAAATGGTGACCCAGCCGCACCAGAGGGTGCGTCGGGTTATAGACTCGGTAACACGGTTAAATACGCAGATAAATATATGGTGGTGGCAAATACGCCACTTGCGGTAAAAGCAGGTTGTGATGTTTTAAAAGCAGGTGGTAGTGCAGTCGATGCAGCCGTAGCGGTACAAGCCGTGCTTGGTTTGGTCGAGCCACAGTCGAGTACCATTGCCGGTAGTGGTTTTATGATGTATTACGATGCCAAAACCAAGCAAGTCACTGCTTATGATGGCCGTGAAACTGCCCCTGCCGCAGCCAACGAATTTTATTTAATTCGCCAAGATATGGATGACCCAAATTCACCTGCACCTGTGCCAAGTGCGCGCCGTAGCGGTCGCTCGATTGGTGTGCCGGGTGTGATGCGTTTACTCGAACAAGCCCAACAAGAACATGGCAAGCTTGAATGGAAACAGCTTTTTGGTGAAGCGATTGGTTTGGCTGATAACGGGTTCCGCATTCCGGGGCGTTTGGCAGATGCCATTGCAAGCAATGCGAGTAATTTAGCGCTTGATGCAGATGCAATGAGAATCTATTTTCATTCAGATGGTTCACCACGCAAAGTCGGCGAGACCATGACCAATAAAGAATATGCAGATACACTTAAAGCAATAGTCTCCGAGGGTGCAAATGCATTGCATACTGGTCGGATTGCTCAAGCGATTGTTAGTGAAGCTAGCCGAACTGAAGGAGAAGACCCAGCAAAAACTCCAATTACCCCAAGTTTGATGACTTTGCAGGATTTATCGAACTATCAGGTTAAAAAACGCGACCCGATTTGTACGACGTATCGTGACCGTTACTATGTATGTACCATGCCGCCTCCATCTTCGGGAGGGATTGCGGTTGCGCAAACGCTGGGTATTTTAGAAAACTTTGATATGTCGCTTTATCCACCTAAAAACCCTGAAAATGAAGGCGGTGTGCCCGATGTCATGGGTGTGCATTTAGTGTCTGAAGCAGAGCGTTTGGCCTATGCCGACCGTGACAAATATGTGGCAGATACCGACTTTGTTCGTTTACCAGCACAGGGTATTGCAAGCTTTATTGATAAAAATTACCTGAAACAACGTGCCGCACTAATTAACCCGAACCAAAGTATGGGCGTTGCACCAGCAGGTAATTTCAACCCAGCTTCGGGTGTCGACACGACTGTTGAACATGGCACGACTCAGTTCACGATTGTAGATGCCTATGGCAATGTGGTTTCAATGACATCGACTGTTGAATCGAGCATGGGTTCATTCCACATGGTGGATGGTTTCTTGCTGTCAAACCAGTTAACTGACTTTAGCGCAAACCCTTATGACAGCACTGGGGCGCTGGTTGCCAACCGTGTAGAAGGGGGCAAACGCCCACGCAGTACTATGGCGCCAACCTTAGTGTTTAAAGGCACCACGCCAGATGAGTTTTATATGGCAACAGGTTCACCAGGTGGCGGTACCATCATTCAATATGTAGTTAAAACTTTAGTGGGTGTATTGGACTGGAACTTAAACGCACAGCAGGCAACTTCGCTTGTTAACTTTGGCGCGACCAATAGCAAAAACACCAATGTAGATAGCTCGAATGTACAGCTTTCTTTGCTTGATTTGATTGAAGGCTTAAAAGCGAAAGGGCATGGCATTTCTAACACTGCGCAAACCAGTGGTATTTCAACGGTTATGAAAGTAAATATAAATAATCAAAGTAAATACGCAGGTGGGGTAGACCCACGCCGTGAAGGGATCGTGTTAGGCAATGGAGCCTTATAGACCCAACTTAAAAAAAAGCTGTCATTTTTGGCAGCTTTTTTTATAAGGGGCCTTGAAAAAAACAAAAGGCACTCAATTATGTAAGTATGTTCATCAGTGGCAGACTGTTGATAAAATGCACAGCATTTTATTTTAGTTATGCTATGATGTGCAGACATTCATGGGGATGTTATTGGCTTCGACGCCGGTGATGAAACTCATAGATGCATGCCGAGAGCGCATTTTCTCTCGTAAATAAAATTTGCATTTTAATAGTCGCAAACGACGAAACTTACGCTCTAGCTGCCTAAGGGCAGTTTGTCCGCTTCCTAGAATACTTGTGGTTTAGGAACCCGACCGTAGCGCACGCACACAAGTCCGTATAGAGTCAAGCCTCGGGGCTTTATACCAAACTTAGAGGATCGCACCTTGTACCCTGTTCGTCGGGTCACTTGGTGTTAAAACAATAGACGATATCTAAGCATGTAGTATTCTCGAGCGTAGTGCTGGCGGACGCGGGTTCAACTCCCGCCATCTCCACCAAATACTAAGATCAAAGTTAATCACATATGATTAGAGTTGATCAAAAAGCCTTAAATCTTAATGATTTAGGGCTTTTTTAATGCCTTCGATTTAATCATTCTTGATTCAGCTTAATCATTGATAATCAAACTTTATCACTATAAGCTGTTATACAATTGTTATACGGTATAACACTATGCTTTCGGATGCCCAAGTAAAGTCATTAAAACCTAAAGAATCTAGATACTCAGTTGCAGATGGGGAAGGATTGAACATTTCAGTATTTCCAAATGGAAAAAAGAAATGGGTTCTGTCATACCGTCAAAATGGAAAGCAAAATCAAAAAATGCTTGGTGAATATCCCGTTATGGGATGTAAGGAAGCACGTCTACAAGCAAGACAATTAAAATTAGAATATCAAGGCAAGGTAGCCAATTCTCCACCAGTCCATAAGGTCATTGAGGAGTGGTTGAGTATCATGAAATCGCAATGGACCAGCAAAAAATACTATGACACGGTCGAATATCGACTTGCATATCTAACCGAAGACTTTAAAAATCTTCCAATTAATGAAGTTGAAAGAAAGCACATCTCGAAGAAAATTAAAGAAATTGTTGCAAAAGGTACTTTAGAAACAGCAAGCCGTGCATTAAGACTTGGCAAGCAAGTATTTGATTTTGCAATTGCATCAGATTATACAGATCGTAATCCATGTACATTGGTGGAGGATGTAATTCCAGAATATGAATCTGACAGCCACCCTTGTTTACCCGCAAGTGAAATGCCTGAATTTTTTAGGCGTATGCAAGCGAGCCATTCAAGTTCCATAGTTAAAATGGCAATGCTTCTAGTTTGTTATACAGGTACACGTATAACAGAATTATTAAAAGCTAGATGGGATTCAGGCGAATTAGATTTTGAAAATAAGGTTTGGATTATTCCAGCTGATCGCATGAAAAGAAGAAAGGAATTAATGGTTCCATTAGTGCCGCAGATTTATGCACTATTTAAGGAGCTAGAAAGCGTAAAAACAGATGATGGTTATATATTTAAAAAACGTGGAAAGCCTTATGAGTATATGACCTCTGAGTCGGTACTAACCATGATAAAAAGAATGGGTTACGAAGACAAAATGGTTACCCACGGTTTTCGTTCACTTTTTTCGACTCATGCAAATGAAAGTAAATTATTCCGTGGTGAGGTGATCGATTACCAGATCGCTCATGTGAATAAATCCACAAAAGCAGATAAGACAAGTAAAATTTATAACCGTGCCGAATATTGGGATGAGCGAGTAGAGCTTATGACTTGGTATGCAAATGAAGTAGATGAGTGGTTGAGAGCAAATGAATAAAAAAGCTGATTACACAATTATTGGATGTAAAGACGAGGCTGAATTTATTAAGCTATTGTCCAACCAATATCTATATAAAGATATTATAAAAAGCTCAATTCAAAAACTTGATCCAGAAAAGTTTGAAAATCAAGAAGATTATTATTCACGATGTGCTGATTTTGAAAACCTTATGAATAGATATCTTGGTGAGTTTGAAGAAAATTATAATGGTGCTGAGTTTCATTGGTACTTTTTAGAAGGTTTAAATGCTTTTTTTAATGAACACTATTTGCCAGCTTTATTGAGTTTAATATGTGGAATTGAAGCCTCCCTACGCTCAACACTTCATTTAATCAGCAACAGTGAAGTAGATAGATTATATATACCTGAAAATATGAATAAACAAATGATTATTACTGCAAAGCAGAAAGGTTTACCTATTTCAGCACTGGCTTTCCGTGATGAATATGATTTTCATGAAAAATTAAGTAATAATGACAAGTTAAATTTATTAAAGTTAAGAAACGATCTTATGCATGGAAACATCAGTGAATTTACCAAATCTGTTAATGATGAAAGAATATTTTATCCTATTCATTTATTAAATTCATTAATAGAAATAATCTTAATATCTAAAAAATGGCTCAAGGATTTAAATGAATTTAAAAGTAAATTTTGAATTAAGGCCGTTAATGCGCACCTTTAATTCACAATTTAATCGTAGTTAAAGAGTAATAAGTCCAATTATTAAAGCTATTAATTTGGACAAATTTTAATTTATAAAGTAGAAAATTGGAAAAATTAAAGTGGAAAAAAATTACTTTGATCAATTGGTAAATAATGAATCCCATTATGAAATTACATTTAATGATTTTGACGAATTTTTAACATTTATAAGACCAGATAAATTACATGTAAAAGATCTTATGACAAAATTAAGAATAGAATCTAACCCATCAACTGTTAATTTTCCTTCATTTAAGATAAAAGATTTTAAAGGTTATAGTACATTAGACAAGTCGATCATATATCGGGGACATGGAGAAAGTTGTTGGGATTTAAAACCAACCTTTTATCGTAATAAAAAAAATATTGGGTGGATTAAGACTAATTGGAGTGTAGATCAAAATTATGAGTCAGAAATTTTATTGAAATTCCAAGATTCCTGTGATTTAGCTGGTGTTCAATTACCATCAGACAATGATCAATTGAGAAGAAGACAAAAAAGTAAGTTAGTTAAATATAAGAAATCGTTTGGGAGAAGTCAGATAGATTGGTTTGATGATGATTTTTTTGAGTTGGCTGTGTATGCGCAACATTATGGAGTTGCGACCAGATTGCTCGATTGGTCCAAAAACCCGTTTGTAGCTAGTTATTTCGCTTGTTCTCATGCTCTCAAAATGAATTATGATCCAAATTCAAAATTTTGCATTTGGGTATTAAATTCTGAAAGTATTACAAATGAATTGAATCAAGTACTCGAAGTGCTTGATCCCCCTAAAGGCCTTAATCAGCATATTTCTCATCAACAAGGCATCTTAACTTACACGAAAAATCACATCAAAATTTTTAATGAATTTGGAACTCGACCATGCATGAAAGAGATTCTAAAGTATTATGATAGTGGATACAGATTATTAAAAATAACTTTAGGATATGAATTAATCATTGAATTATTTAATTATTGTAATTTTCATAATTTTAATGCATGTCATTTATTTCGTGGTGCCAGCGGTGCAGCAATGCACACAACTGATCTAATAAATTTTGATGACTATAAATATCCTATAGAAGATTAAAGGCGCTTATTTAGCGCCTTGAATTGCGGTTTTAATTTTAGCTACGGATTGAGAAGTCCATCCTTTATAAGTTTTGGACTCTCGATCTGGCGGAAACTCCTCCAAATAATATTTTTTAAATGTATTTGGAGCCATACCGAGTTCTTTAGCGAGCTGTCTTAAAGAATACCAAGACATTTAAATCTCCTTACTTTCCGCTTTTGGATTAGCCCACCAAAGAACAGGACCATTTTCTGAATCAAATGCTGCAATTAAAAATAGACCTTGTTCGGGTGGTTGGGGCCTCCAATTGCACCAATCGCTAGTGTTATCTTCCGGGATCTCTTCAATATCCCAATAATCAAAGTTTTCGATTATTATGAAAACGCCAAGATTCTTTTGCAGTTGTGCCCATTGTTCTTTTGTATAAAACTCAGCATGCTCTCCAATAGTGTCATGCTGTTCAATATCAGGGTGAAACCAGCAGCTATTTAAATCATCTGGCAGTTCAATTGGTTGAATTTGATATATCATGCTGTCACCTCACCAAAAAACATTATTAAAAAAGTTAAAAACCATAAAATATTTGTTCCATAAGTACTTCTTTCATTGTTTTATTCCCTCAAAAGCTTGTTTACGAGCAGAAGCCTGATTGTTGAGTAAGGAGATATGAGCATCCTTAATTAGCTCATTGCTCTGCATGACACGTTGCTTGGCATGGAGGGCAGAGGTCGCTTCGATACGACCCCTTAGAGTGCCGTTGCCATGTAGTTTGGCAACATACCTAAAGATATAGGTACTTAAGCGCTCCAACCCTCCATGTCCTTTTTTGCCTTGCATGCCTTCACAATCTGGTTTTCAAAGCTGGTACCTTTGAAGCGTTTATAGATTGTGGCCAGATCTGCCTCATTTTGTGTGTTATGAATTGCATGTAATGCTTGCTGGAATTCAGCCGTAAGTTGTTGGGCTGCATTCGGAAGTTGTTGTTGAGGTTGAGCTGCTGCTTGCTGAGTCTTTTCTTCCTCTGGTAAGTCTTCACCCGCATAGATATATAAACCCAAACCGTGTACGGCAATGCCTTTGACTAAACAACGCATCATCGCTTTGTTGATATCAAAAGCATTCGGTTTAACAATGGCTTTATTCCGATGATCCATCACTGGCAAAAACATGTACATGGTTTTACCAAACACTGTGACATCGCAATGAACCATCATAGATCCATCTGGGAAAGTCATTGGATCACGAAAAGCCCAGTTTGCTTGTGGATCTATGCGCATCAGTTTGTCCACGGCCCAAGCCCAAGACAGATATGACATGTTGTTTTTCTTTTCGATATGTCCAGATATGCTAATCGCTGCTAACTGTTCAAAGTGGTTAGCATTTTGATTATTTAAAACTGCTGGATTAATTGCTGCATTCATTTTTATTATCCTTATCTTGAGCCAGTGAAGCCGCGCTTAGTTTTATAAGCTTTGCGTTCCATTGATGAGATGTGAGAGTTACCCAAATCGATAGCCAACTTCTTTTTGCGTTGAAAGCTGATCTCTTGAATTAATACTTCCCAAATTTTTGGATACTCAGATTGGAACTTGGCCACATCTAAAGGCGTCTTAACTGAGTCCTTGATCTTGTAAAGACCCGAGCCATTAGCATTTGATGCATAGACAGTCCAACCAATGCGAACAGAGTAGAGGCCAGTATTGTCACGGCCTAGATAAGACTTATAGCCGTCTGGATGCTTTTTGAAGTTAGCCATGATTAAGCCTCCACCAACTTATTACGTTCGATGAAGCCTTTTAGAATTGCATTGATATTGCGGTGATCGTTGTAATCAGTGAAATCGATGTATGACTTACCGTTTACATCTGTAATTTCATTAATAGTGAGCTGAGTTACATCAACTGCTGTAAATTCTGAACCCGGAACACCGTAGCTATCCGGATGAGTTTCAAAGTCAAAGCTAACGTTTACTCGGAAGCCATCAAGTTTGATAACCGCAATACCTGATGTTTTACCAATGATCTTTGCTGTTTGAACACCATAGATGCTAGGTTGAGTTTGTGGTGTGAAGTTATAAGCATTAGAAGTAAGGCTAGATTGAGCTGTCTTGTATTCACAAGAAGCTAAGCCAGCAATTAAAACAAGAGCTGTAACGCCTGTTACTTTGATATGGTTGAATGGAATTGCATTTACATTCATAATTGATCTCGCAAGTTGCAAAAGCACATCGAAAGGTCAGAGAGTCGGTGTGCTTTTTTGTTGTTTGTGATAAAATATTAGCATACTAATATTAGTAGTCAATAGCTAAGCTTAATAAATATTAGTTTACTTATTTTTTGTGAATGGAATAAATTAAACAAAGCCCACTTAAAGTGGGCAGAATTAGAATTAAAATATTTTTAAAAATGGCAAGATTTTATTATTAAAATTAAGTTCTGTTTAGAATCAAAAGAAATGAGAAAAGACTTAAATAAATCCAATACCAAATCTCTCTGATTAGTTCTCGGCCACCGTATGCACCAACTATTTCAAAGCACAGACCAGAAGCAAATAAGGCCATTAGAGCCAAAATGAATAACATTACTCCCCAATCGCTTAATCCATACAAACGTTCTGGCTTTTCACCTTCCTTTTTTCTTTTTATCCAGCTTTTAAGTGATCTGTAGTAAAAGTAAGATGCACCTATACCAAGAACTATCATGAAGAGAGAAGATGCTGGGCTGTTAGTTGATGGACTGCCAGTCACTCTATATCCACTATAAATCGCAGCATTTACTTGAAAATTAGTAACCAATAAAAATATAAAAATTCCAAAATATTTTAATAAAATCATATGAGTCTCGTTTTAATATTTAACCTCTCTATTGTGTCTAACAACTACACCAATAATAGATATTTCAATCTGCAGCGAGTTAAGTGTTGGAAAGTCTGGGTTTAATGGTACTAATTCAATGATATCAACACCAAACTCATTCACTCCAATCACTCTATATTTTTTAAAAGTTGTTCTAGCAACTCCATGCTGTATTTCTTGAGCAATTACGAGAGATCCAGGCTTAGGCTCTAAATAACCATCAACAACTATCTCATCACCAGGCATAAACTCTGGTGCCATGCTTAGACCTTCGACCTTTAAAGAAAATACACATTCTGGTCGTGCGCCTTCATAAGTTGTCCAAGTTGTACCCAGAGGATTTAGCCCATCGTAGCCAACCTCGTGGAATAACCCAGCTTGTACATAATCTAATAATGGAATAGCACATAAAGGATTGGCAGGTAGAGAAACATTACTTTCATGATGTTTATTCGAAAAATTAGTATTGCCAGATTCAATTCCGGTTTGAAGCCAATAAGAATCAACACCTAAATATTTAGCAATTGAAGGGAGGTGTGAAGAAGAAGAGACTAAACCATTTTCAAGCTGACTTAGAGCTGACTGGGTGATACCAACAGCCTCAACTACATCTTTTTGTGATTTACCAGCTTTTTTTCTAGCTTCTTTGAGTCTATTGCCAATCATAAAAAAATCCTTTGCTACTGATTAAAGAATATTAGAGAACTAATATTCAATCAAATTAGAATTCTTATTGACTGAATATTAGAATGCTAATATTATCTGTGTATTACTTATATTTGAGAGATGGCCATGGAAACCATTTACCAAAATCTTGTAGAGCATTTTGGTGGGCAAGTAGCCGCAGCAAAAGCTCTTGATGTTAGTCAATCAAACATTAGTGGGTACACATCAGGTCGTTGGAGTATGTCAGCAAAAGTTGCAATTAAAGCTGAAAAAGCTACCAACGGTGAATTTAAGGCAGTCGATTTGTGTCCTGCCCTAAAAGAACTTAAGAACTTATTCGCTTAGGAATAACCATGAGCAAATTATCAATTGATCTTTCTGCAAGCGCCAGAAATGACGTTTCACGAATAATGCATGGTCTTGATTCAGGCAATCAGAAAGAGATTGCGGAACAATTAAAAGTTGATCCAAGCACTATAACTCGCCTTAAAACAGTTGAGAAAAACAATGGCTTAAATGAAATTGAAATGTTTTGCGAGCTATTGAGTTTACTTGGATTGAAGGTGGTACCAAAAGATTATCAAAGTATTGATAAAGAAAGAGTTGCAGCACTTTTAGTCATGTCTAAAAGCTGGATGAATCGTATTGAAACGGTGGATGACTTATTCCATGACGAAATCAGTGGTCAAAAGGAAAAACTTGGATATTAAAAAAGCCTGATTTCGTGGATCAGGCTTAGTTAATTCAATTACTGGCTAGAGGAACTGAATATGCAAACTAATTTATCAAATCAAACTACTAAAGACAATCTGCAAGAACAGAAGAGGCAGCAAATCATTCAATCTTGGTATGAGCTAGCTCTAAAAACGTTAGACGATTTACTTGAAAAGCGTAGAAAGAATTTGAAAAACCAAAACCGCGAAGAAAAAAATGCAGCGGTAAAACGTGATGAGTTTATGCAAGCACTTTCAGATCAGCACAGAATGCCACTTTTCCATGCTGGTCAAATCATCTCAAGTTTATATCGGGCTAAAAGAATCCGTTACTTAGGTAGCACTTTCATTCAGTTGAATGAAGAGGGGGATAAATGAGCTTAGATGCAACAATTTGGGCTTTCAAAGCAGAAGTGAAAACCTCAAGTCAAAGACTCGTTTTATTGGCTTTGGCTGATAGAGCGGGAGAATCTCACAAGTGTTACCCCAGTATTAAGCGAATGGTGAAAGACACTGTCCTTAACCGTAAAACAGTGATCAAAGTATTAGATGAACTTGAAGCAATTTCATTAATTAGATTTACAGGTGAAATCACTGGAAATGGTGTGAAGGTTTACCAGTTAATTGGTGTGATGGGCCGTGAAGAAAATGATTTAACCAGTCCCAAAAATGGAACTAGTACCAATAACGGAACTAGTTCCAATTTCGGTACTGGTTCCAAAAACGGTACTAGTACCAATAATGGGACCGCAACCAGTCCCAAAAACGGGACCGAGACCAGTCCCAATATTGGGACACAGAACCTATCAGGGAATCTATCAATAGAATCTAAAAATAAAAAAACATGGTTGAGTTTAAAAAAACTTGGTGAAGAAATACTTTTGGCAACTGATCAGGAAACTTACGAGCAGATCAAAAACGCGACTTGGTTCGATCGAGAGTTACGTGCTTTTGAACTCTACAATGCCGAGAAGAATCTTTGTGATGAACTCATGAATTACCACTTTGCAGATTGGTTAATCAACGCATGTGGAAAATACCAAGCACGTGAACAATCTAAAAAACCAACTTCTGGAACACGGGTTCGATTCCCGCAGGGAGAATCAAACTCACTAAGTTCAAAACAGATTTACGCTTTTGCTCAAAAGCTTTCTGTACATCCAGAGTTTGCAAGTAAATACGCTGAAGGAAACGAGAGCTATGAACAACTTGCAACACGTATCGCAGTAAAACTCGCAGATCCTGAGCAACAACAGAAATTAATGCCATACCTCATTCAAGTTGGTTTCACTACAAAGGGGCCGCATGACATCAATGAGCCTTGCTGAATACCGTGAATTATTTCCTATTCAGAAAAATAAAAAGCGCCGTTCAGCAAAGCAAACACGGGAACCAAGTATAGGGGAGGTTTTGTTAGTAACTCATCTTAAAGCCTGCAAGATTGATTTTGAGCAGGAATATAAATTCCATCCAAAACGTAAGTGGCGGGCAGATTTTTTAATTACGGGAAAAAAGATATTGGTAGAGGTAGAAGGCGGGATCTGGAGCGGTGGACGTCATACAAGAGGCAAGGGCTACATAGGGGATATGGAGAAATACAACGAAGCGGCAATGATGGGTTTTACAGTTTTACGGTTCAGTACAGAGCAAGTGAAAGCAGGTGTGGCGATTAAACAAATTGAGCAATTGGTGGGGTGATTATGAATATGCCAGTACAACACATTTTACAAGCGGTCGATTGGTCTAAATATAGTTTTGAAGAGTGGTGTCGCCAGCTTGGAGCTTGGCTTAATGGTGATACTGAAACTATGGTCAAAATTGTTAAGACGATGCCAACTAAACGCATCACTCAAAAACAACGTGAAAAATTAATGGCTATGTACATGAGTGATGAAACTTTAAAAGATCGCTTGTGTACTCGTCGTAAGGGTACTTGCTGTCAGTTAAATGATAATGAAGCACGTGGTGTACATAGACTGTTTATAGATATGCAGTTAATTGAAGACCATATTTTACAAGAATGGATCTCAGCTATATGGTCACATCATGTAATGGGTAATTCATTAAGAGATATTGCTCAGAGTAATGACACCTCAGTTAATCAAATTAGACAAGATTTAAAATGTGGCCTAGCTTATATCAAAAGTCGTAATCCACACTTTGCATTTGAAACTTTTGAAAAAATCACTTGAGTGTGCGCACGGGGTATGGCATATTTGTGATAACTTGGCGAATTAATATTTTATTGCCAAACAAATAGCTCGCATTGCGGGCTTTTATTTTTTTAGAATTGTAGTTTTAATATGGAAGAAATAATTTCAGCGGCAGCTACTATTCAGGGCTCTAAAATTCAAGCAAATGCCGCATTAGTCGGGGCTTTATTAGGTTTCTTAGGTGTTATTTTTACTTTAATTGCTACGTGGTTAACTGTTTTACGATCTGGCAAAGTTTCTAGATTAGCCGAGTTAAGAAGACAGGTATATTTAGAGACAATTGAAGCTTACTCACAAATGCTCTCCGAATTTGCCACCTTTTCAAAAAATCCCTTACAACTCAAAGATAATTTGTTCTTAAAAGTTGAGAGATTTGGATCATCTTTAGATAAGACAATGTTTGTATGCGATACGAAAACAAAAGAAGCAATTGTAGAGTTTTATGAAGTATATATTCCTGAGTTAAAAAACTTTTCAAAAGAAGTTTTTCCTTTCATTGATGCATATAAAGAACTCATTGCAGAAGAAAAACGTCATCAGGATGTAATGAATCAGTTTGAAAAGTTTTATTCATTACTTGATGAATTAAAAATTGAAGATCCTAAAAGTGATAAATTTAAGAACATTTTTGAACTATTGGATCATAAAATTGAAAATTCAACTAAAGTAATTAAGAAGATAGAAGAAAAAGAAGATTTTTATAACGGTTTAGAGATCAAGGTGTCATTGATAGCTTCTAATTTTATTGAAAAGCTAAATGAAAAATCATCTGAAGTGATGTATTTATTGCGTGAAGAAATTGATATTAATAACAATAAAGAATTAGATAAAAAATTAAACGAAAGACTAAGAAAATTAAATTAGTAATTTAAAGGTTATTGTCGTGTTATAGTCCAGTCTGATTAAAAACTGGTAAGTTAAATGAATATCTGTGTTGGTGGTGAGCTTGACGGGCAGAAGATAGAAAAAGAAGGTCGATTACTTAAAGCCTCTGAAATTGATCCATCATTTGAAACCGAGTACTACAAGCAGATTTTTAACCGAGACAACATCAATTATCAATTCTGGTTGCCTGTAGGTTCTAACTTGCATGACATGTCAGAAAAAGTACTAATTATTCTTAGAGCACCTAAAAACTAGTTTTATCGTTTGCCGGACGTATTACGGCGCAAAAGAGCCCCGCTAAATATCGATTATTGGCGGGGGTTTTTTTTTTTAAATTAAACTTGAAATTCATTGTTTAAAGCTTATATAGATAATTCAAACAATTAATAAATAAGGTTTAAAATGTCTAAAAATGCAATTTCAGATTTAGCTAAAGTTTTAGTTAATAATGTTTATTCAAAAACACAAGATACAACAGCCTTGGGAGGCTCTTTAATTCCTAAAATCTTGTTAGAGTTGGTTGAAGCTGATAGAGAGTTAGGCGGGCGAGGTTATCCTTTGGAAATATCAACGGATAGTAATGGAATGGTTATTACTGCAGATGATACAAAAAAAACAGAATCTTTCTCTTGGGATCAAGTGCCTAAGGGGGATAACAAAAAAGAAGTACATGAATTTATCGAACGAATATTGAGAGATCATTTCTACGCATAAAAAAAGGCCGCATTAAGCGGCTTTTTTATTGGATTAAATTTATGAAAAATGAAATCGGCTTTCATGTTCCTGTTCGACCAATGCCTCCCGAATGGCTTTTTGAATTAAATACCCCAAATTTTGCACCAGCACCTGAAATGTGGGAATGGATTAAACAAGTTTTTCTAGATCCAAAATCAAAATTATTTAATCCTGACCATATACATTTACGTTCATTTCGATATCCCGATATTGCTGTGATGTGGGCTAGATCTGGTTTTAAAAAGCAAGGGCGTCAAGTTATTGGTACTACCGAAAAAGTCATGATCAATGCGGGTGGCTGGAAGAAAGAACGACAAGAAGAACAATTCATCCAGTGGTTCAATTATTTACCTGAATACCTAATTACTTTTGATGCTTCATATTCACGCATAGCTAGTGATGTGAATTTTTGTGCTTTGGTTGAACACGAGCTTTATCACATTGCACATAAGAAGGACCAATACGGAACACCAGCTTATAACAGAGAAACTGGTATGCCTAAGTTAGCTATTCAAGGTCACGATGTTGAAGAATTTACAGGCGTTGTCCGTCGATATGGAGCTAGTGAGGATGTTATGCGGATGGTTGAAGCAGCTAATAAAAGACCGCAGCTGTCACGGGCAGATGTTCATTACGCTTGTGGCACTTGTAACTTGAAGGTGGTTTAAATTTTTTTTGCCACTCTACTTGGACGTACTTGGACGGATAGAGATAAATGGCAAGGCTAAATAAACGGGTGAAACTCTATATAGTACGGTCACTTGCTACCTATGAGACACCTAGTGAAACAGCAAGGGGCGTCCAAGAAGAATTTGGTATTACCGTGACTAAACAGCAGTGTGAAGCATACGACCCAACAAAGAAAACAGGGCAGGACTTAAGCGAAGAATTTAAAACTGAGTTCTACAAAGTCCGCAAGGAAATGAACGACAACCTTAGCGCAATTCCAATCGCTAACATTGCCTACCGCCTCAAGCGCCTACAACGCTTTATCGATCATGAACAATTCAAAGATAACCCCGTATTAGTGCCGAGCTTAATGGAGCAGGCAGCTAAAGAGGTCGGGGGGCTTTATACCAATCGCAAAGAAATAACTGGGGCAGGCGGTGGACCAGTTAAAACGGAAAATACTGAGAAGCCGTTAGCACCAGTATATACACCTGAAGAATTAGACAAACTCAGCCCACAAGAGTTATCCCGTTTGGCAATTAATGGAAAGCTATGACATACGCACTTGATGAAATAGCCCCTTTAATTAAAGAGTGGACTATTAACGTACGATTGCCTGATGTTGTCTCTGAGATGACACGGCGTTATTACTACAAGGCTGTGATTGAACAGAACGAAAAGAGCAAACAAGCTGAATTAGAAAAGTGTAGAAATGATCCTATCCACTGGTTTAATCATTGGATCTGGACATACGATCCGCGTGGTATGTCATTTGGTTTACCTGCCAATATTCCTTTTGTTTTGCGTCCTAAGCAGGTTGAGCTTGTTCAATGGTTGCTTGAGCGTGAAAACACTCAGACCCATGGACTAATTGAAAAATCCCGTGATGAAGGGATGAGCTACGTTGTGCTTGGGTTTTATCTGCATCGATGGTTATTTGTTGAAGGGTTTGCAGGTGGAGTTGGTAGCCGTAAGGAAGAGTTAGTAGATAAGAAGGGCGACCCTAAAACACTATTACACAAATTCCGCGATATGTTCAGCAAAATGCCTGACTGGATGAAACCAAAGGGTTTTGTCGAGAAAGTGCATGATAACTACATGCGAATCATTAACCCGGATAACGGCGCAACCATTACTGGTGAAGCTGGTGACAATATTGGCCGTGGTGGACGTACCACGATGTACTTTTTGGACGAATGGGCATTCGTTGAACGTCAAGAAGCTGTAGATGCTGCTATCTCGCAAAATACAAACGTTCATATCAAAGGTTCTACTCCTAACGGTATTGGTGATCGATTCCACCAAGATCGTTTTAGCGGTCGTTACGCCGTTTTTACAATGCCTTGGCGAGCTAACCCAGATAAGAACTGGACCGTTACATATAACGGCAAAGAGATTCATCCGTGGTATGAAAAGCAGCTTGCCACGCTTGACGATGTTGTACTTGCTCAAGAGGTCGATATTAACTATGCAGCGTCAGTGGAAGGTGTATTGATTCCTTCAGCTTGGGTTCAATCAGCAATAGATGCACATACAAAGCTGAAGATAGAGCCTACAGGTGATCGTATAGCTGGTTTAGACGTTGCTGATGAGGGCCGTGATAAGAACTCTTTAGCTGGGCGACATGGCATAGTTCTGGACTACATACAGTCATGGTCTGGTAAAGGAGATGATATTTTCTATACCACTCAAAAGAGCATGGATATTTGCATAGAACGTAAATACCTCACAATGTTCTATGACGCAGATGGCCTAGGCGCTGGCGTGCGAGGAGATGCAAGGGTTATCAATGAGCAGCAACGAGAAAAGGGCTGGGATGAAGTAACAGTTGAGCCTTTCCGTGGATCCGGTGCGGTTAATGATCCAGAGGGTGAAATGGTAGAGAAGCGACTTAATAAAGACTTCTTTGCAAATTTGAAAGCTCAGTCTTGGTGGTGGTTGCGTCTCCTTTTCCAAAACACCTACCGCGCTTTAAATGGTATGGAATATGACCCCGATATGCTTATTTCCATTTCTAGTGAGATAGAAGAAAAAGAGCGTACCAAGCTCCTTATGGAACTATCGCAACCCACTTATACAAAAAATGCCGTTGGCAAAATCCTTGTAAATAAACAACCAGATGGAACTATGTCACCTAACAGTGCCGATTCCGTCATGATTTGTTTTAACCCTACTAATTCCGATATCAACATCTGGAATAAGCTGTAAAGAGTCTATCTATGGGATTATTAAAATATACTGCTGATAGTTTTCAAAACTTTGCGGCACGCCTAGGCTTGGGCGCAGGAAGCCAACATGACCAGTCAACTTACGGTTTCGATTTTTTAAGTCGAGACCGGGTAAAGCTGGAAGCAATGTATCGATCGTCTTGGGTGGTTGGTCAGGTTGTTGATGTAGTCGCTGAGGATATGACCCGTGAGGGTGTAAATATTCGAGGTTTAGAAGATCCAAGCGATGCGATAAAGATCAATTCTGTAATGGATCAGCTAGAAATTTGGGACAGATTGAGCGATACGATCAAATGGGGCCGTTTATATGGCGGTGCTATTGCTGTGATGTTGATTGATGGTCAAAACGTTGGTACGCCGTTAAATATCGACACTATCGGCAAAGATCAATTTAAAGGTTTGTTAGTTCTGGATCGATGGCTTGTTACACCAACTCTTACAGATCTTGTCACTGATTTTGGCGTTGATTTTGGCAAGCCTAAATACTATGACGTGGTTGCTGATTCCTTTGGCTTAAGTGGTATGCGTATTCACCATAGCCGTGTTATCCGTCTCGATGGTGTGAACTTACCTTATTGGCAACGAATTGCTGAGAACTTGTGGGGCATTTCAGTAATTGAGCGCTTGTTTGATCGTCTTACTGCTTTTGATAGTACCTCTATGGGTGTGGCTCAATTGGTCTATAAGGCCCATTTAAGGACCTATAAAGTAAAAGGGCTTAGATCAATCATTGCAGCTGGCGGTAAAGCATTTGAAGCACTTGTAAAACAGATTGAGCATATTCGCTTATGGCAATCCAATGAAGGTATGACCCTCATGGATGCAGAAGATGAATTTGAGACACATCAATATTCTTTCTCAGGATTAGATGCTGTTTTACTTCAATTTGGGCAGCAGCTCTCAGGTGCCTCTCAGATCCCGTTAGTCCGCTTATTTGGTCAATCACCAGCTGGCTTAAATGCTACTGGTGAATCAGACCTTTCCAATTATTACGACAACATCAACCAGCAGCAAGAGCGCCGTTTGCGCACACCACTCCACAAGCTAATCAGAATTATTTCCTTATCCACTTTAGGTAAGGATGTGCCTGAGGGGTTTGAATTTGATTTTAAATCTCTATGGCAAATTGATGATGCGGCTAAAGCTGAAATTGCTGACAAGGTTACTAGCGCGGTCTGTAAAGCTGAGGAACAAGGCTTGATTTCCCGTCAAACTGCAATGAAGGAACTCCGCCAGAGCAGTGAAACAACTGGTATTTATTCCAATATCAGTGATGAGGAAATTAAAGACGCAAAGGATGATCCACCCCGACCAAGTGAGTTAGATGATGGAGAGATTACGCCACACACCGAACCGAGCGAGAAAGGTGGAGATCCGCTACGGGAGCCAGTTACGGAAGATAGCTAGCTATATCGACACTCTTGTTAAGGGCTTCGATGTAGATGACCCAACTGTTTATCCTTCAATAGTTACTGCATTACGCCGTTATGCTGAAACATTAGACCTTTGGGCTCACAATGCGGCTGGTAACATTCTTATGGATGTGGCACTGCGTGATGAGAAAACTTGGCTTATATACGCTCAAGACTTATCAAAAGGTGTTAAGGACCAGATCCGCAATACTGATATAGGTGCTACATATCAACAACTATTGGCCCAACAGGTAAGGCTCATTAAATCCTTGCCATTAGAAGCAGCACAGCGTGTACATGATCTTTCTACACGTGCTTTGATAGAAGGTGGCCGAGCAAGTGAAATATCAAGCTTAATTATGGCTACAGGCCGAGTAACTAAGGCGCGTGCAAACACCATTGCGAGAACTGAAGTATCTCGTGCCGCTTCGGTTTTTACACAAGCACGTGCTGAGGCTTTGGGAAGTGAGGGGTATATTTGGCGAACTTCTGAAGACAGTGACGTGAGACAAAGCCATAGAGAGATGAATGGAAAATTTGTCTCATGGGATAAGCCTCCAACTTTAGATCGACTCACTGGACATGCTGGATGTTTACCTAATTGCCGGTGTTATCCAGAACCAGTGATACCAGAATTTTGAACCACCTAAGGGTGGTTTTTTTATGCCTGCAAAAAAGGTGAACCATGTTTAAAAGCAAAAAAGTTAAGGGCAAAAAAACAGTAGATCGGTCCAACATTTATACATCAGGGCAAATTGGCCGTACCCGTGAAATTACGCCTGAAGGGTACTTGCTTTGCCGTGATGTTCGCTTAGCCCGTACTGGTATTTTGATTTATGGCGATGGAGAGGTGCCAGTCAAAGCAGACAATACAGGCTTAATTCAAATTTATCGTGGAGAAGAAGTTCTATTTTCTCCAACTACAATTTCCAGTGGTGAAGGTAAACCAGTCACAAATGATCATCCAGATGATTGGGTATCACCTGAAAACTGGAAAATTTTTTCTGGAGGTTCTGGCCACAACATCCATCGAGGTGAAGGAGAAGATGCTGAGTATTTGATGGGTGACTTATTGGTTATGGATAAGGAAGCAATTGATGCTGTCATGGCTGGAAAAGTAGAAATTTCCCTAGGTTACGATGCTGAATATACAGAGGTCAGCCCGGGCAAAGGGGTTCAGAGCAATATTGTGATTAATCATATTGCATTAGTTGATAAAGGGCGATGCGGTTCTCGCTGCTCGATTGGAGATAGTTTTATGACGACCAAGGTCAAAAAGAAAAAACTCAGTTTTGCTGACCGTATCCGTAATTTGGTGAAAACTGGTGATGCAGACGAAGCTGAAAAAATAGCTAAAGCTGTAGAAGATGAAGAGCTTGAAATCCCTACAGAGGATGAAGAGACTGGCGAAGTGGATGAAGGTAAAACTAGCGACGCCCTCAGTCTTCAAATTCTAAAAAAGCTAAACACTATGGATGCTCGTTTAGATAAATTGGAAAAGAAAAAAACCAAAGATTCCGAAAAGGAAGAAACTGAAGACGAAGAAGAGGGCGAAGACGGGAAAGAAACCAAAGACGATATTTTGGAAGCTGAAGAAGCTGCAAAGTTATCTGAAAATGGTGTTCAGTCTTACACTGGGGATTCCCTTCAAGAAATTCGCTCCAGAGCTGAAATCCTTGTGCCGGGTATTAGCTTACCGACCATGGATGCCAAAACAGCAGACGTTGGCAAAGTTGCTTTAGGTGTTAAACGTACGGCGCTAAAACAAGCGTATCAGGACCCTAAAGTAAAGCAGACAATTGATTTATTCACTAGTGGAAAATCTGATTTTGATGCTATGCCACAAGCAACAATTGACGCGGCTTTTACTGGAGCTGCTGAGTTAATCAAATCACAAAACAATGCCAAGGGATTCCGTTCAGGTGTTTCAACTAAAGACTTTGGCCGTCAACCATTAACAATCGACCAGATCAATGAGCGTAACCGCGCTTACTGGAACAAAAAATAAGGATTAATTAATTATGGGTAATGCTTATCTATATCGTATGCCATCAGGCATTCCGGGTGATGTGTCTCGTAAATCGCACTCAACTATTGAGTCACACCCTATTGGCTCTCAATTTGCTGCATTTGGTTTGTTCGGGAAGATTGACCCAGCTACAAGTAAATTTGTGGCTTTAGAGGCTGCTGATACCGTAGCTAAAATTTACGGTCTTTTGGTGCGTGCTTATCCAACACAGTCAGCACAGAATGAGCTGGGCAAAGCGGTACCTTTAGCTACTGGTATTACTGATGTTCTGCGCCGTGGTTATATGACGGTTAAATGTAATGCTGGAACAGCTGCTAAAGGCGGCACTGTCTACGTGCGTATCGGAGCTGGTACAGAAGCTAAGCCAGTTGGCGGTATTGAGGCTGTGGCTGATGGGGCAAATTCAATTGCATTACCAAGTGCAATATTTATGCATGCTGCAGATGCTCAAGGCAATGTAGAAATTTCATACAACATCTAAAAATTTAAATTAAGACACGGCTCGCTATAGGCGGGGTTTTTTTGTCTGGAGAAAACACGATATGAGTAAATTACTCTTAGCTACAAACATGGCAGCAGCTGTAGCGTTGGGAACAACAGCAATGCCGGTACGTGCGCGGACGCGTGACCAGATGATGACATTTGATGCACGTACTGTTGATAGTACTGGCTCATTCTTAGTTGGGGAATTGGAGCGTTTAGACCAAACGATTCATGATCCATTGGCTGATGTTACATGGTCACGCGATATTGATTTGCGCTCAGACGTATCTATTGCGGATGAAACATCATCATTTACTAATAGTGCCTTTGCTGCTGCTGGCGGGCCTTCTCCGGGTGGTAAAGCTTGGGTAGGTAAAGATGCGGATGCAATTCAAGGGATTGCATTGGATATTGGTAAAACCGCACAGCCTTTAACACTTTGGGCTATGCAAATTGGCTGGACAATTCCAGAACTGGAGTCAGCCATCAAAGTAGGCCGACCAGTTGATACTCAAAAATATTCAGGTCTACTGTTAAAACACAATATGGATGTTGATGAGCAGGTCTATATCGGTGACAGCATGCTTGGTGTTGAGGGCCTGCTTAACTCGTCAAAAGTAGGAGCTACTAACGTTGGCACCTCATGGGCAACAGCTACCGTTCAAGAAATTCTTGATGATGTAAACCTTATCCTGAATAACGCATGGATCGCATCGGCATTTGCAGTGGTGCCTGACAAGTTGCTATTGCCTCCAGTTCAGTTTGGCTACCTTGTTTCACGAGTGGTTTCTGATGCAGGTAATATCTCAATCCTTGAGTACTTGAAGCTTAATTCACTATGTAACGCCAAAAATGGCCGTCCTTTAGATATTCAACCTTCTAAATGGTGTGTTGGTCGTGGAGCTGGTGGTACAGACCGTATGCTTGCTTATACACAAGCACAGCATCGTGTTCGCTTCCCAATGGTGCCTTTACAGCGCACTCCAATTGAATATCGCGATTTACGTCAATTGACTACCTATTTTGGTCGTCTTGGTGTTGTTGAGTGGGTTTACCCTGAAACAGCGTATTACGGTGATGGGCTATAAGGATCTAGACAATGAGTAAAAAAGTACAAATTCTGCTTTCAAAACAATTGACCGTGAATCTAGGTAAAGATGAAAACGGTAATCCACGCACTTTAAAGCTAGAAGCTGGTTTGCAAGAGGTTGATCCAGAAATTGCTGATCATTGGTTTGTAAAAGCCCACGCTCAGGAAATTCCTTCAAATGCGGCATACACCAATGAGCTTGAAGGCTTGATCAAGGAAAGGGATGACGAAATTGCAGCAATGCAAATCCAACTTGATAAAGCCACAGAGCAAATTGATAAACATGCTGGTGAGATCAAGGAAAAGGATAAGGAGATTAATGATCTTAAAGTCCTTTTGGCTAAAGCTCAGCAAGAACAGTCTTCACCTGACGAAAAAGCTAAAGAACTAGCAGCAAAGGCTAAGTAACCATGTTAGATGAATCAACCTTTCGGCAGAACATGCCGGAGTTTGCGGATACTGCGCGGTATCCGTCTAGCCAGTTCAACTTTTATTTGAACTTGGGTAAAAAGCTCTTGCCTGAAGATCGTTGGGTTGATTTCTACGATGAAGGCTTGAGTTTTTTTATTGCTCACTATTTGGCTTTATTTGCCCGTAACGCTGCATTAGCTACGGTTGGTGCTGCTGGTAAGGTTGTAGGAAATGAAACGGCCAAGGCGGTTGATGGTGTTTCTAAATCAATGGATGTTTCAGGGATTCTTTATCCTGATGCAGGATATTGGAACCAGACAAGCTACGGCATTCAGTTCTTTATGTTGATCCAGATAGTTGGCGCTGGAGGGTTTCAGCTTTGAGTGTAAAAGTTACAGGGGAAGGATTAGCAGGCATATTTGAGGCTATTCAGGTTCTAACCCAACATGAAGTGTTAATCGGTATTCCACACGGTGAAACTAGATCTGATGCAGATATGACTAATGCACAGCTTGGGTATTTACATGAAAGTGGATCACCAGCAATGAATTTGCCTGCCCGTCCTTTTCTTGTACCGGGTGTAGAGGCAGTAAACGATCTAACGGCAAAGCAATTAACCAAAGCTGCTGATGAGGGCTTGAAAGGTAATTTGGCTGGAGTTAATAGATTCTTACACATAGCGGGCATGACTGCCCAAAACAGTGTTCGGCGCTATATAACGACTGCGGCTTTCACCCCTTTGTCTCAAGCTACCATTAATGCACGTCTCCGGGCTGGTAAAACCAGAACAAAACCATTGATTGATACTGGTCAATTACGTAATTCAATTACTTACGTAATCCGAAAAAAGGGGGAATAGATGCCATTTCTAGATGTATCGGATGTGCTGCAGGATCCTGATTTTATGTCCAGTGGTCTGATTTGTAAGCGAACAGCTGTAATTGTTGGTAGCAATGGTCGTGCTCAAACAACTATCACCAATCACACCTTTAATGCTGTGGTAACAACCAATAATGGTTTTCAGTTAGATCGAAAGCCAGACGGTACCATTATTAAGGGTGCAATCAATATTCATACTCAATTTGTACTTATTCCGGGTGATCAAGATCATCAAGCGGATGAGATTACATGGCAAGGTAAAAACTATATTGTTCATCAAGTTTTATCTAATACGCAGTATGGGAACGGCTTTATTAAAGCTATCTGTATCCTGAAACCAGTCACAGGCTAAATCATGAATACATCCGCAACAGGTGGTTATTTATCACCTGATGGTGGAACTGTGCCTAATGACCAGACTTTAGAAGATATTTTGCAAGAGTTTATCCATTCGATTACGGGTATCGCTGGTGAATATGTTCGCCCTCGCTTTCAAATCATCCCGCCCTCTATACCAGAGGTCGGTACTGATTGGGTAACGTTCGGAGTTCAAAACCAACTGTCTGACGATGGGCCTTACTTCTCCCAAAATCAGGAAAATCTTAAATCTGTCCGTCACGAAGATTTTGAGGTTTTCCTTTCTTTTTATGGGAACAACGGCCAGCACTTTGCAAAGTTATTTATCGATGGTTGTGCCATTCCACAAAATATATCGCAGCTTAAAGAGCATCAAATCAAATATATCGGAATTGGGCGGGTTACTACTGCGCCTGATCTTATCAATGAACAGTATGTCCACCGTTTTGATGTTGTCGCAAATTTTAGACGCAAGACAGCTAGGACATATCCAATTCTTCCTCTTTTAGACACCTCTGGGATTAATACCCAGACTTAGGAGTAACCATGACATTGTCCACCTCTGATGTTGTTAATGTCTCCATTAGTTTGGCGGCGTTAGCAGCGGGGCCGCGTAGCTTTGGCTCTTTGCTTGTATTGGGGGCTACCGATGGTGTAGTAGATCCAGTTGAGCGTTTACGTGAATATTCAGATCCAACGCCAGTAGCATTAGATTTTGGAACTGATGCACCAGAATACAAAGCGGCACAAAAGTACTTTGGGCAAGTGCCTAAACCTCGAGTTTTATATATTGGCCGTTGGGTTAAGGCTGCAAGTTCGGCCGTTTTAAAAGGTGCTGTTCTATCCTCAGCCCAGCGAGATATTGCAAACTTCACAGCTATTTCTGATGGTTCGATGAAAATCACCATTGATAGTGTTGAAAAAATTGTCACTGCATTGAATCTATCAGCTGTGACCAATTTAAATGGTGTAGCTTCGGCATTAACCGCAAAGCTCGGAACCGCTTCAGTAACTTGGAACGATGTATACAATCGCTTTGAAATAACATCATTAACCACTGGTACCACATCAACGATTTCTTACGCTATTGCCAATGCAACTGGCACAGATGTTTCGTCATTGATGGGCTTAACAGTTGGTCATGCATCGGTACCAGTGAATGGTTATGCTGCAGAACCTTTAATGGATGCGATTACCCATTTAGCTGACAAATCCCTTAAATGGTATGGATTAGATATCGCTGAGCCAATCTCGGACGCTGATGTTGAGGAAGTAGGAGATTTTATTCTTGCTGCAAATCCACCACGTATTTATGGCCAGACAATTACAAACGCATTAGCTTTGGATGGTACCAGCACAACTGATCTGGCTTATAAGCTCAGCAAAGCCAACAATGGCCGAGTATTCACAATCTTTTCTGGTGATACCCCACATGCAGCCGCTTCGGTATTTGGACGAGCATTTAGCGTCAACTTTAATGGCACAAATACAACCATTACATTGAAGTTTAAGCAGCTACCGGGTGTAGAAGCTGAAGACTTGCAAGTCTCACAAGCGAAAGCGCTTAAAGATAAAAACTGTAATGTCTTTGCTGGATACAACAATGACACGGCCATTTTACAAGAAGGCGTTATGTGTGATGGCTCATTCATTGATGAGCGTCATGGTCTTGATTGGTTGCAAAACCATTTAGAAACAGCACTGTGGAATCTTTTTTACACCACACCAACCAAAGTTCCACAGCTAGAAAGTGGCGTAAATCGTCAATGTACGGTGCTTGAGCGAGCATTAGAGCAAGCAGTAACGAACGGGCTTATTGGCCCCGGTCAATGGAATGGTGATTCTTTTGGGGCCTTAGAAACTGGTGACTATCTTCCAAAAGGATATTACGTCTTTGCCAATAGTTTAGATGATCAAGCTCAATCTGAACGTGAGGCGCGTAAATCCCCAGTATTCCAAATCGCAATCAAATTGGCTGGGGCAACACATTTCTCTGATGTGCTTGTGTCTGTTAATCGATAATAAGGACAAGAAAATATGTCTACATATTCATTTATGGATACTCAGTGCACTCTCGCCAGTGATGATGGGGTAATTGACCTAGGTTACGGTGCGGGCGTTGCAGATGAAGGTATTACCATCGCGATGGCTGGCGATGCTAACACCATGACTATTGGCGCTGATGGTGAAGGGATGCATTCATTAAGTGCCAATAAGTCTGGCACTGTGACTGTACGATTATTAAAAACATCGCCAGTTAATGCCAAGCTCTCCAATCTTTACCACATTCAACGCTCAAGCACGAAAAAGTGGGGTAAGAACACTATCACACTGAACCATACCGGATCTGGTGACAATGCGACCGCCACGAAATGTGCTTTTAAGAAACATGCTGATCTAGCTTATAAGACAGTCGGAGACTTTAACGAGTGGGCTTTTGATGCAATTAAGATCGATCAAAAGTTAGGAGCTTATGACTAATGCAAATTGGTAATCATAATTACGAAATTGGCCGCTTAGATGCTTTTGATCAATTTCACGTATCCCGAAAAATTGCACCTATTGTTCCTACGATTGTTCCCTTCATGACTGAGATCCTGAAAAGTAATGTAATGGATCTCTTAGATAAGTTTGGGGATGATCCCGATAACCCAGATCTAAGCGCTTTAGAAGATTTTGATCTAAATAGTTTTGGTGAGGCGATTCAGCCTTTTATTGATGCATTTGCGAAGATGCCCGAAGAAGATGCTAACTACATTATGAAAAAGTGCTTATCTGTCGTTACACGCGACGGTGCACGATTAGTAGTTAAAGATGCTTTGATGTTCGATAACTTAGGTATCGAGCACATCCTCCCGCTAACAATTGCAGTGATTCGTATTAACTTGGGAAATTTTATTCAAGGGTTGCTTACTCAGGCATTGAGCAAGAAACAACCCACATAAAATTTATGCATTTACCAGACCACGAAGATTGGCTTTTACGGCCGGTGATTCGTGGTCTTTGTCGTTTTGAGTCTTTAAAAGATGGAACTGTAGATCTAGCTGATATTGCATTGATGAACGATGCATTAGATGTGCAGGCAGATAACCAGCTTTTACTTGAAAGATTTAACGATCAAAAGAAAGGTTGAGATAAACATGAGCGATACAGTTATTCGTGATTTCTTAGTGTCCTTGGGTTTTTCTACGGATAACGAAGGCGCTAGAAAAATGGGCGATGCCCTCAAAGGGGTGGAGCTAAAAGCTACATTACTACATAAAACACTTTTGCTTTTGGCAACAGGTGCAGTTGTGGCAGTAGCAAAGACAGCAAGCGAACTCGATAAGCTGTATTACTCATCTCAACGTATTGGCGCATCTGCTTCAAATATTAGAGCCTACGGTGATGCAATCTCACAAATGGGTGGTAATGCTCAAAATGCATTACAGTCGCTTGAGAACGTAGCACAGAAAATGCGTAATTCACCCGGTTATGAAGGCATGCTTACAGGCATGGGAGTTGCTACCCGTGATGGTAATGGCCAGTTACGTGACCGTGTGGAAGTAATGAAAGACCTTTCAAAGACTATGAAAGGCATGGATTATTACCAAGCAAACGCTTACGCCAGTTCACTAGGTATTGATGAAAATACTCTTATGGCCATGCGTGATGATAAGTTCATCAGCAATATGGAGAAATACCAGAAATTACGGCAGGACGTTGGTTTAACTGATGAGCTAACTAAATCTGGTACAGAGTTCATGTTTCAGTTCCGTGATATTACGATGACAACTAAGGCAATCACTGAAGTTGTTGTAATGACCGCAGGGCAGGCACTTATACCCATCCTCAAGATGATTAATAACTTCTTGCGAAGTGCTATTGCTTGGTTCGCTGAACTAGATCCACGGTTTAAAGCAATTCTGGCCACTGGTTTAAAGTTTGCTTTGCTCGCAGTGATCTTTGGCGGTTTTATTGGAACGATTGCTAAATTGGCCTCAGTATTGCCAATGTTGAAAGGGCTACTTTTCCTGATCAAGTCGTTACGTTTAGCTTTCTTGGCTTCACCTATCGGTATTGTATTAGCACTTGCCGCTGCTATTGCTGCATTGTGGGATGACTACCAAACTTGGAAAAATGGTGGTGAAAGTCTTATCGATTGGTCTAAATGGGAGGGTGGCATTGAAACGGCAATTGCACGTATTAAAGAATTAGCCGAGTTAATCAAAAACTTAAAAGATAGAACTGTAGAGTTTGTTATAAAGGCAATTGATGATCCAGCAGGAACCGCAAAAGAAACTGTTGCAGCAGTAACTGAAGCTGCTAAAACTGGTGCAGCTGCTGTAGTCAACGCTACAAAAAACACAGTGAGTAATATTAAAAATACTGTGAATAGCACTAAAACAGGAAGAACACTTCAACTTTCTCAACAAGATATCGATGACCTAATTAAAGTAACTTCAACTGAAGTGGTTGCTTCTCTCAAAGGTGAGGCATTTACCAAACAAACACATGGTGTAGTAGATACAATTCTAAACCGTGTGGCATCAGGTAAGTGGGGTGAATCAGTTCGAGATGTTGCAAATGCACGAAGGCAGTTTACTAAGATTACAGGGCCAAAATCCTACAAAACTAAGTCTGGTAAGGTTATTAAGTTAAATCCGTATGGCTCAGTGCAAAACATGCCTTTAAAAGATGTAAATCCTAAGGTCCGTGCGGAAGTACTAAGTTATCTTGAGAGAAGGGCGAATGGTCAAGAATCCAGTGTAGGTGAACATTTGAATTATGCTAATCCCTATGTTTCAGATAAGAAAAATAGGGATGCATGGGTTGATGCATTTTATGAAAAATCCAAAAAAGATGGTTTGGTGTTTGGGTCTGGAAAAAATGTACATGGCCATGGGACGACTAAGGATTTGATTAAATACAAGCCAAAGCCTTTTTCTATTGCTATCTTAGGCGGGAGCAGTTCGAATATTAATGATCTAAATAATTTCAATATTCGAAATACATCGGCACTTGATAATAATCCTCATAAAGATCAAGTTAATGCTGTAAACTCTAAAACTTCAAACGTTACAATTTATCAAAGCCATAAAACCCAGATGACTATTAATGGCGCCAATAATCCATATGAAACAGCTAATATGGTGAAACGACATAATGAAAATACAATGGTTCAAATGGCTAGAAATGCTAAGAGTATTGTGTCTTAAAAAGAGGGTATATGAAGTATTTACTTTTAATGTCTTGTTTATTGCTGCCAATTTCTTCGATGGCAGCACCATCACCTTATGCTGAAAATACATTTGGTCGAATGCCTCATAAAGATATTATGAGACTAAATAAAGATGCTTGTGAAGTTGAAGGGAATGCAACAGGAGATACAGCCAGTATTGAAGAATGTATTGATTATCAAGAAAAAGCATTCGATAAACTTGTTGAGATATACAATAGACATGACATAACTGCACCTTCATGGGGATTATGTATTGGTCAATCACATATTCATCCATCATTTAATTACGTGATTATGCTTGGTTGTATGAAAGTGGTTAAAGACATTTGTAAGGAGACAAAAGACGGTAAATGGGAAAATCCAAATCTATGTATGAAAAGTATAGAATCTGGAGCATGGATTAATAATCCAAAAGTATATCAACCATACAATCCTCAATAAAAATTTTGAAAGCATAAATTTAATAAGAAACGGATTATTTTCCATGAAAACTATTACTTGTTTACTTAGTTCTCTTCTCATTTCTGCCTCAGCACTTGCACATGAAAATCCTGACCGTATAGGGAAGTGTTTTGTAGTGGATGGGAAGAATATTACTAAAGGATGTATTATTTCATCTGGTGGCGGTGCGGGTGGGATGTATACGCTTCTTACAATTGGTGAGAAAGAATACTTAATTGAAGAGTCAACCATGAATCCTGATAGTGAAGATAGATCTATCTCCATGGGGGGTGACTCAGATGAGCTATTGGAAGCTAAAGAGTACTACCGTGATAAGAAGACTAAGAAAGAGCTCAAGGAATATAAAGAAGGAGCTTGGCTTTGTTATAAGCAAGTGAGTGGCAAGATGGATGCTTGCTATAGGTCTAGATGAATTTTTTTTAAAAAAACTTAACTAAATGAAAAAAATATGAAAATTATTTAATTAGATCTGAAGATTAAAGAAAACCATATACCGCAAATCAACAATACTTTATAATAATTAAAATTATTATTTTTAGGGAGGGGTTATGAGTGCAGTTAAAAAAGACTTAAATAAAACTTATAAGCTCAAAGACTCTACTGAATCAACTGGGCCTCGATATCGCACCCTTAGGCAAGCTAGTAAAAAAACGAGATTCGATGCGCGTGCTAGAGCCGATTTTTCTTATTCTATCGCAGGGACTACAGTAAATCATCGTGTCGGCGTAAGTCAAATTATTAGAATTCGGCTTTTTAAAATTGCTGAAGCTTTAATATCACCCTTAAAACTTTCTGAAGTTAAAATTACTCAAGTTAAGTCTGACAGTTCAGAATCTTTCTTTTTATATAGTTCAACATTTTCAATAGAAACTGCATTAGATTTAAATGAAAAAATGAATGATGAGCTAATTAAATTATTAGATACTTTTGAGTTTGAAGAACTTTTAAAGTGTTCAGTGATTTTTACGGCAGAGAACTTAGAACGAAAATAAGGTTATATTAATAAGGTTATATTGTGGATAGTATTGAGTTTTTAGACTTTTGCAAAAAAATTAAAGCAATTCAACCAATTGGGGAAGTTGAATATAGACAAATTGTTGGCCGTAGTTATTATTGTGCTTATCACAAAGTAAAAGATAAGGCTTTATCTTTGGGTATGCCTGTCGATGCTTATCAAGGTGGGACACATATTACTCTTACTAAAACTCTTGAAAGTTTCAAACCGGCCTCACCAAAGTTAAAAGGGATAGCATTTAGACTGAGAGACTTTCATAAAAGACGAATTCTTGCCGATTATCATTTAGATATGTGTATTTCGGAAGTTATGGCAGAAGAAGCCTTGCGAAGTTGTGAAAAAATACTTGAAGAATTAAGTTATTTTAAATAAATCCTTTAAAGATAGTTTTTATTAGAGAAAATACTTATTAACCCTGCAATTGCAGGGTTTTTTAACGCCCGGAGAAAAGCATGGCTATCACTGAAACAGTTGGCTCCCTCTTACTTGGTGGTCATCGTTCAATAATGGGTTTATTTGCTGATGTGGTGATTGAAGAAAATCATTCTGATGAACTTGTTATTACTGAGCATCCTGTGGAAAAGGGTTCACCGATTTCTGACCACTGCTATAAAGCACCGCCCGAGGTAACAATGAAAATCGGATGGTCCGAAAGTGCTGGCAGAATGAATGGACTTATAGGTAATACGTTTATCGGTTCTGATTTGTCTCTACTAGGGATCTACCAAGGATTACAGGCTTTACAAGGTCAGCGTCTCGTTATCTCTACGGGGAAACGGCTTTATACGGATATGCTCATTAAGTCTTTAAAAAACGTCACAGAGGAGACTTCCGAAAATGCATTAATGATCGATATTGTTTTTAAGAAAGTTTTTATTTCTACCACTAAAGAAACATTAGTTTCTATTGCTGATCAGAAGAATCCAGAAGTTACCTCTGATGTGGTTGACTCGGGATCGAAACAGCCTAAACAAGTTGAACAGTCTATGTTGTCTCAAATCACTGGTTTGGGTCAGGTTGGCGGTGCTTACACGGTAGGGCTTTAATATGGCTTTGTATGAAATTCCTTTGCTCGATCGCAACCAAAAGTTTTTTATCAAACTGAACAAGGTGAATTACCAACTCAAGCTTGTTTTTCGAAAACGATGGTACCTAGATATTTTTCAAACTAATTCAGAGCCTGTTGCCTTAGGTATTCCTTTAGTCTCAGGTATCGATATTTTAAGCCCTTTTAGTCATGTAATTAGCGGCTCAATGTACGTTCAAAACCTCAATGAAGATGAGAGCCAATCATTTAGTGATTTAGGTACCAACATAAAACTATTTTGGCAGGATCCTTAAATGACTGAACAATGGAAGCGAAATTGCCGGCTAACCGTCCAGCTTAAATATGGGGAGCCAGAGGCATTGGATTTATCTGAAATGCGGATTGTATTTCGTATTAATCAACCTACAGCTGAAACACCCAAAGCAGCGGAGTTTTATATCTATAACTTATCAGTCGATACCATGAACCGGCTTGCTGGCGAGGATAATTCCAACGTGGGGGCAATGGTGTCTTTTGAGGCTGGTTACGGTGAAGAGTTGGCCACAATTTTTAAAGGTTCAACATTCCAATATCGCCGTGGACGAGAAAGCCCGACAGATACCTTTTTATGCATTCTGGCTCAGTCTGGTGATAAAGCTAAAAACTATGCGTTGGTTAATAAAACCATTGCAGCTGGTACCTCAGTCGATCAAGTCAAGAATGAGCTCGCAAAAGAGTATCAAGCGAATGGAGTGGAAACAGGCGAACTGCCACAGCTTAGTGATCAGAAATATGTCCGCGGCAAAGTAATGTTCGGGTCATTAGACGACCAGATCAGACAGTTTTGCAAAGACACAAATACCGAGTACTTCATTGACGATGAATACTTATACATGGTTGGTATCAGTAGCTTTTTACTTGACTCAGTTTTTGAAATGGATGCCAGCTCGGGCATGATTGGAATGCCTCAACTCACAACAGAGGGGCTAATGGTGAATTGCTTGCTCAATCCACAATTGCGCCGTGGTGGGCGAATTCATGTTGATACGACAAGCATTCAAACTCAGGCTTTTGATATTGATTATCAAAGTCAGGGAGTTGACCAGCCGCAGAAAGATCTTAAAACAGCTGGTGGCATTAATGGGATTTACATCATTAAAGCGGTCGAGCATTACGGCGATACACGCGGCGATGATTGGTATACAAGCACAGTTTCAGTTGGTCAGGGTGCTGTAGTTCCTAAATCGGGTATTACAATTACGGCGGTGGATTGATATGGCTTTAAGTAATAACGAAAGATCGCCTCATTTACTCAACATAATTAATGATGCGATTAAATCAGCCTTGGCCGTAGTCTGGACCAATCTTCCTTGTATTGTTGAATCTTATGATCCAGATAAACAAACAGTATCTGTTACCCCAGCTATTCAAATACCTGTTATGCGTGAAGATGGTTCAATGGATTTAGTGGATCTACCATTAATACCAGATGTGCCTGTGTGCTGGCCTAAGGCTGGAGGATTTGCTTTAACATTTCCAGTTAAGCGGGGTGATGAGTGTCTAGTACATTTCTCATCTAGATGTATTGATTTGTGGTGGCAAAACGGTGGTATTCAGCCACCATTTGAAAACCGTAAACATGATCTATCTGATGGCTTCGCTACTTTTGCGCCGCAATCTCAGCCCAAACGTTTAAAGAGTGTGGCCACTGATGCAGTTGAATTAAGAAATGATGCCGGTAATGCCAAGATCCGGATTAATGATGCTGGCGAATTAGAGTTTTTCGGTACCAAGGCATCTTTTAATTGCCCAGTTGAAATGAAAGAAGGATTAAGTGTCTTAGGGGCGTTAAAAAATAACGATATAGATGTTGGCTCTAGCCATGGCCATACGAAAGTACAACCAGGTAATGGTGAATCTGGTCCACCAAAACCATAAATAAATGAGGGGTCGCTGAAAGGCGGCTTTTTTTATGCGCTATAGAAAGCTAGATGATGATGGGGATTATAGCTTTGGCCAAGGTCAAAACAATTTCCATATAAATACACCTGATGGTGTAGCGCAGGCGGTAAAGACTCGCCTTAAATTTTGGGTAGGTGAATGGTTTGCTGATACTTCCGACGGCACCGGATGGACTACGGACGTTTTAGGGAAATTCACCGACCATTTGTTTGAGCTCATGATTCGACAGCGCATTTTAAGTACTCAGGGTGTTTTAAGAGTCGATTCGTTTGATAGTCAATTTGATGGTGAGACACGAAAGCTATCGATTCAATCAACCATTACAACGATTTACGGTTCAGCCAGTTTACAAGGGGAGATTTAAAGATGGCATTAACTAGCATAGCCCCTGTAATTAATCAGTATGGTGCTACAGCTGCAACTTATAGTGAAATTGTCGAGTATTTAAAGGATAAATACCGAGGAATTTACGGCCAAGATGTTTACTTGGAAAACGATAGTCAAGACGGTCAATGGATTGGTGTTATCGCACGTGCAATTGCTGACTGTAATGCTGAAGTTATAAATGCTTATAACTCTATGTCACCGAGTACCGCTGATACTGATGCGCTCTCTCGCAATGTAAAGATTAACGGTATTCGCCGTGCAGTGGCTACACAATCAAGTGTTTCGGTGGTGTTGGTCGGTGTTGCTGGCACAATCATTAATAACGGTATTGTGAGCGACAAAAATAATAATCGTTGGTTATTGCCGGCACAGATTATTATCCCAACTGAAGGGGAAATTGTTGTATCTGCTATAGCTGAAAAAGCTGGAGCAATTCTAGCGCTGCCCAATGCTGTTACTACTATTTCAACACCAACACGTGGTTGGCAATCCGTAAACAATCCTCAGGCATCTACTTTAGGTGCTCCGGTCGAAAGCAATACTAAATTACGTCAACGCCAAGCATTATCAACGGCCATTCCTTCGCGTTCTTATACAGAGGGGATTTTAGGAGCTCTATTTAGTCTTGATGGTGTGAGCCGTTGTAAGGTTTATGAAAATCAAAAATCATTTAATGATCCGCTAGGCTTGCCGCCAAACTCGTTGGCCGTTGTCGTAGCGGGGGGAGATGATCAATTGATTGCTGAGACGATTCGAGTAAAGAAGGCACCCGGTTGTGATCTGTACGGAAATACAACTGTGATTCGTCCAACTGTATACGGTGATCCTGTCTCCATCGAGTATTGGCGACCTATTCAGAAGTCTATTGGTATCCGTTTTGAATTAACGACTAATTCAGATTACACAGTAGATATTGGGGAGCAAATAAAGAGCGCTTCAGCTGACTACATTAACCAGCTCGATATTGGCGACCGTATTGCAATTAATAAGCTGTATGTACCAGCAGGCTTATACGGCGCATTAGATGCAAGGTCTTATGAAATAGAAAGCCTTCAATTAACTGTAGATGGTGTACCGATAGAAGGTGATTACACCTTAGCTTTTAACGCCGTGGCCTATTGTGATTCAGACAATATCGAGATCAGTGTTGCCGGAGGTGGTTAATGCAAACAGATGATTACTTGAATCTGATCATTAATGAACACCGATCTAAACCAAACTTTAATAAGACGGTCAAAGTATCGATTGAGCCGATTATTGATTGCATGAACGTGCTGCAAAGCATGAATGAAAAGTTTGATTTAGATACAGCAAGTGGGGATCAATTAAACATCTTAGCCGAATGGGTGGGAGCTCCAACTGTTGTACCTGACATTGTGCCACTTCCTTTTTTTGGATTTGAGGGGCAACCAGAGTCACTAACATTTGGTGAGACGGATGATCCTGATATTGGCGGCTTTTGGCGTGAATCAGGTGTAAGCAGTTACCGTGGCCAAAGTATCCCACCTCAAAAATTACCCTCTGTAGTGAAAGCAAAGATTTTGCTTAATAACTGCGATTGCACACTGGATGAAGCATTTGAAATCTGCAAGTTATTGACTGATGTGCCTTTCAAATTAAAGGACAACAGAGATATGACTGTCACGTTTGAATTTCTTGCTGAGTTTCAACCCATAGATAAAGAACTAGTTCGCTTGTTGTTTCCCTTACCAAGCGGAGTTGAGCTAATTTTTTCGGATGAAGTAGATGGATAAGCTAGAAGAATTTAGCCTGAATGGGCCAAAAAATACCGATGGGTTAACTTTATTGAGCGGTTTCCCATCAAATAAAAAGCCAGCTCGTCAATGGTTCAATTGGTTATTCAATTCACTAACCAAAAAGATCAATGAAATTATTGATGGCAAGCTAGATGCAGGTGCTAATGCGGTTTCTGCAGCAAAATTAGAAACAGGTCGAAAGATAAACATAACTGGTGTAGTAAATGGTAGCGGTACTTTCGATGGCTCTCAGGACATCACGATTAATACGATTGGTGGTGGAACATTGGGCGAGAAAGCAATCGCAATTATCCGTCTTAATGGTGCAAGTTTTGATTTAGTCAAAAGCCGTGGATTTGCTTCAGTTGCCAATATGGGGGGCGGTCAAATCGAATTTACTTTGACAGAAGATGCGCCTGATACAGATTATGGGGTTGTTTGTACTGGAACGAGTAATCGTGCTGATGCGGTCAGCTTACAAGAACGTGAAGACTTTGCCCGGACATTAACAAAGTTTCGCTTAATGGGCGCATTTGGTGGCGATAACACCCAAGGTGCTTATACTCCCAAAATATGTACTGTAGTCGTCTATTACTAAACTTATTAAATTATTTATCTAACCGCCTTCTGGCGGTTTTTTGTTGCGTGGAGATCCTAAAAGATGGCAACAAACTGGAATGCTGTATTGGCAAATGTAAACAACGCTGCTGATATTTTATCTATCTTACGAAAAGTGCTTGGCCAACTTGATGGCAAAGTCGATTTAACTAAAATCGATGAAATTATTTCTGATTTAGACTCCATGAAAATTGGGGTAGACACTGCTTTAAGCGATGTACTTTCAGCGCTTGTAGACTTTGACAATGCTTCACAAGAAGCACTTCAGCAAGTTATTCAGTCAGGCTTAATTGAAGGATTCGCAACAGAAGCCGAGCTTTTAGCTACTCGCCCAACTGTATTAAAAAAATATGCCAAAGCTGAAGATACAAAAGTTATTTGGTTTTGGAATAAGCCAGAGGGAGCGCCAGATGGTAATTACTGGATTAAAACTGGTTTAAGTGAGTTAGACCAATCAAAGATATATACAGATGAAAAAACTAACGAAGTAGAAAGCACCACTAAGGACTTTGCTACAAATGCAGCACTAATTGCTGCAGGAAATTTGAGTAAAACTGGCTCAAAAAATCTAATAGACTTTCATGATAAAAATGGTGATATCCCCGCGGCTTTAAATGAATTTGGAGAGTTCGAAGCCCAAGATTTTAAAAATGAACATGGTAGCTTTAATACAGTTGTTCAAAGTATTACGCGCCAGTCTTTAAGTGACTTCACTCATATTGATTACGATGCAGATGGAAATATCATATTTGGAATGAAGAAAGATGGTTCATTTACTACAGCCAACCCATCTTTAAAGTATGGATTATCTGACTTACGTGCTGGTTCTGTCCCTGCATCTGAAATTCAAGCTCTCGGCATTGCGTTAGATCAGAACGCAACTGAAAATGATATACCTTATGTGTTTGAAGTCGAAGTGAGTCCATATCAAGCTGATGGCACTCAAGCACAACGCATGTCTACAGCTATCAAGATTGGTCCTAATAAGCTGTATGTAGTATTCACGCAATTTAGCACTTATAACAGTGATCAACAGGATGGACGTTTAGTTGCTCGAACAGTTGATTATGATCTGGTTGCTAAAACAGCTATAGTTTCTGAAACAATTCCTATAATTGGAAATAAGACTGGAAATAACTTTCGTCACCCCCATTTGATCCGACTTAAAGATCGAATTCTTTTAATTTTTAATGGAAATACCCCTGACCTATGGGTCTATGAGTCATTTGATAACTGCACTACTTGGCAACTAAAAACTCAAATTGATACCACTTCAATAGCACAGATGCCATGGGCCTTAGCTCTTGATTCAGTTGTACGAATTGAAGAAGGACCTTTTGCTGGTCGAATAGTTGCTGCACTATTTTATTACGCAGCTAATTCTAGAATTGGAACTGTCTACAGTGATGATAATGGTGTTACATGGAAACGTGGCTCAATAATTAATAGTGCTGATTACTTCCCAACATATTCAACATTGAATGAAATGTCACTCGCTTGTGATGCACATAATGACTTGATTTTTGCAATTCGAAATGAATCCACCTCCGCAGAATCTAGATATATCATTTTCGCAAAATCTACAGATGGTGGGCATTCCTTCCACTTCTTTAACCAGAATATTAAAACTCCGACTGTGGGGGTGCAAATTGGAATGAAACAAATTGCTCCCAATTCATTTGGAGGAGGCATTCCAAAAATTATTGCAACGCATCCGGTAGGTAATAACCGCACCCAATTCATTTTGCGTGCTTCTTATGATGGCTGCCAATCTTGGGCATACGACTATAAGCCTTGGCCAATGACTGAAATCGTTGGTTACTCTTCATTAATCCCACTATCTGCAAAAGATTTTGCGCTCGTTGTAGAGAAGGGGCCGATGTTAAAAGAACAATCAGTTGCTATTAAATTTCTAAATTTGAAGGAGATTATGTAATGTCTACAGCGATTAAAAGTAATGAGGTTTATGCTGGAAACAAAGTGCTTCCAAATGTTGTAGACCTCATTACAGAAACCTCAGAACGGACAGAATTCTTAAGAAAACTTCTAGCAAATATCGGTGGTGATACTTCCTATATAACAGATCAAAATTCAGATGAGATCTTCGATAAGTTAGTTAATCACCGGAAACGTGTAGTTGAGGATGGCGGACAGGTCTTATCAATGGCTAATGTTGCTAGGGCATTGGTTTTTGCAAAGAAAAGCAATCTTAGTTCAGATTTGTGTTCAGCTTATAGCCCAGACTTCGGTATCAAAACCAACGGATCAAGTGTTGTTAAAATTTATGACTTAAATGGTCGAGATTGCGAATTAATAGCTGGATCTTTAGAAAGAGCGGTGGATGGTAAGCTAAATGTCGTAAAGAATTTAATAACAACAACTATGATTTCCAAAGTCAATTCAATAGCAGGCGGCCCTGGTATGATCCTTGGCGTTTGTGTTCATGATGAAGATGCTGGAAGTTCAACTTCCCAAACAGTAAGAGGCATGTATATGTCTGATAACGCTAATGCTAGTGGAGCTGGGTTGGGATATCTCGAAACAAATAAAGGAGGGCTTTCAAGACTTTATTATAAACGCCAAGTTGATGGGATAATAACAAATTTACCTTATGACCAGATTTCGAATTATAAAAAATTCTCTGGATTAGTTGGTTATATGTCAAATATAGAAACGACTAAAGGGGTTCCAAGAGTCGAAATTTACGAAAATGGGGTGCTTAAAGCTGGTGCCGATGCGCCACAAAAAGATCTCTCATTAATTCCGATTTACCCTGTCATTTCTATGCTATCCCTAAATTCATTATTTAGTGAAAGCTGGCTTATAAAGTCCACATCACAAGCATTGGCTTTATCTTTAAGTAATTACTTAAATAAAAGTATTTAAAGACATACATTTCAGGCACCCAAAAGGGTGCTTTTTTTTGCCTAAATTCTGGAGTAAAAGGCATGGAACCAGTTTCAACAAGCGGTTTAACAGCATTATTAAAATTTTATGGGGCAGCAATTATGGTGACTTTAGCAGTCGCCTTAGTAGCAGCAGTCGTATTGATGACACGTATGCCTCGCTCACCTCAAGAGTGGGCCGTAGGTTTGATTTGTACAGTTGTATCAAGTTTGGCTGGCGGTTCATTCATTATTGTGAAGTGGGGGCTTCATGAGTGGATTACTGATATTTGGGGAATGATCGCTCTTGGTGGCTTCTTCTTTATTTGTGGGATTCCCGGATGGGCTCTAGTCCGATGGATTTTTAACTTTATTGATAAACAGGAAGGCAAGACGATTGTCGAAGTAATCAAAGAAGTTAAGAAAGCCAAAAGAGATATCGAAAACAGTTAATGCCGCCTTCGGGCGGTTTTCTCATATTTATAGGAATGCAAAATGACTATTGAACAATATATTGAAGAACTTATTAAGCGTGAAGGCGGGTATGTAAATAATCCTGCTGATCGCGGCGGTGCTACTAAGTACGGTATTACTGAAGCCGTAGCCCGAACCAATGGGTTTAATGGCAACATGAAAGACTTGCCACTTGATGCAGCCAAAGCAATCTACCTTAAAAACTATTGGACAGCTCCGCGTTTTAATCAAGTGAATGTAATTAGCTCATTAGTTGCTGAAGAGCTTTTAGACACAGGTGTAAATTGCGGTACCGGTTTTGCAAAACCACTTTTACAGCGTGCATTGAACTTGCTGAATAACCAAGGTAAAGCTGGTTTTCCAGATCTTGAAGTTGATGGGGTTTATGGATCTACAACATTGGGAGCTCTAAAAACTTATTTGGCCAAGCGTGGCAAAGAAGGTGAGAAAGTCCTTGTGCGAGTTCTAAATATTATGCAAGGCCAACGTTACATTGAAATCTGTGAACGAAATCCAAACCAAGAGCAGTTCTTCTATGGGTGGATCAGTAAGCGAATAGTAATTTAAATTTACTAATTATTGACCTATAGCTCTAATAAAGTGCACTTTAAATTCTGAGTGCACTGATTTTTTATAGTTTAAAAAAATTATGTAAATCTCTATTTAACTTATAATTATTTCAATAAAGAAATAATAACCTGTTCTATTTTTTTTAATTCAGTTGATCTAATAACATTGCCCAAATGCATCATTGAGGCAACCTTAAATTCTGGTCCTGTATTTAGTATAATTTCTCCTTTATTTGTGAATTGTGGCCCAGCGTATAAAATACCTAATAATTTTATTCTTGTACCCCATAATATATTACGAGTTTTAGCATCATAGTATGAGCTGTTACTGTTATACAAAAATACAGGTGATCCTGATGAACCAGGAAAGCATGCCAAATCTATCATGAATTCTGGGCGTCCATTGTATAACTTATTCGGACTTGTAGCAGTAATTCCTCGTCTAACTAAAGGTAGATTATTTACCATATCATTAAGACCATTCGGGCAACCTACCATTGTAACCTCTTCAATATGATCTAAATATTGCCAATCTGAGTCTTCAGGAATATTTTCCATTGTCCAAAAACTTGCTGTTATAGGCGTACCTTTTAGCGATGCTTCATGTATAACATGTGAGATGATAATTGCACATAAGTCAATATTTTCATCTGGATGTTCGATTACTATATTTTGTATAGGAATTCTAGCTTCGTAAAAACCATCTTTAGGTTTGTCATTGTCTGAAGCTAAATGAAATTTGATAAATATTTCATCTGCACCTGCTATTACATGCTTATTTGTGACTAGAGCTTTCACTGAAATGTTCTCTTTTTTGTCAAACATGAAAAGAAAACCAGTACCAAACCCAATTATATTTCCTTGGGATAGCGATGTAATCTTAATGGTTGAATATAATAAATACTCAGAAGAGCTTAGTTTATTTGACATTTATTAGTTCCTTTTGATAAATATTAGCAATAATTATTTTTTCATTCTATTTTGCAAGGAGCGTGTTACCTTGCTCTTTTTAAATGACTATAAATATTATTTTATAGAAGTTTTCAAATAGATTGGATAATTAAATTTATTAAATCTTTAAAATTTTAGGAAATATTTCTTATGGCTATAAATATCTTTGGTACTGAAGCAAATAATTGTGACTCAGTTTTAGACGCACCAGCGTCAGCTGATATTAACATTCACAACACAAATGCAAATAATGTAAAAATAGTGTATAAAATTAGAGAAGACAAAAATAAGATAAGAGAAAAACTTTTAGAAAGTTTGGAATCTGGAACACCTTATCCTGTGGTTGAACGTTTTATTAATTCCCTTGAAGGTATTGATATTAATAATACAGAAGCAATTGCAAAAGAAGTATATAGCTCGGGTCTAGATAAGTTCTTAAAAAGTAAAACTCTTGGAGTTTTAGGCTTTGTTTCGTCAATAGTGGGAATTATTTCACCCTTTATTCAATAAGACTAAATACTCATAAAGAAAATTGTTTGATCCAATTAAGCCTTTGAGTTTTCTTATTTTTTTTAGTTTTTCAAAATCTTTATTTCTTTTTGCTTGTATTTCTAAATTATGAAGATTTTGAATAACTTTATTTACATCGAATTTTAATTTTTCATCTCTAACTGAAATTGATTTTTGTTTACTTATTTTTTTAGAGCTACTTCTGACCTCATAGCATGTTCCTACATTTTCAAAATTAGCATTTTCCACAACTAGATCACAATCTTCAGGTACGCTTATACCTGTTTTAAAACCTTCAAAACCAATATTTGTAAATCTCATTTGTAATTCACCTAATTATTTAGAGATTAGCATATACGTAAAATTAAATAATTTTAAATATTATCCTTTTATTTTTATCAATTCATCCCATTTAAAAGGATTTCTACTTAATTTATCCCGCGACATCGACCAGTTACGACCTGGTACATAACATGGACCAACACCGAGCTTTTTCTTCCCGAATTTTGTGTGCACGTTATCTAGTGTTTTCATCAATTGTTCTTTCTTTTCTATTGCTTTAAAATCTGTGAGCAGGTCATAGGTATGGCCTGATTTGGGCTCAAGACCCGTCAACACTACGCCGCACTTTTTGTATTTAATTCCTTCTTTATAGATTTCGTTCAACATTCTTGTTGCTGCTTTAACAAAATCAATAGCGCAATCCGTGGGCTCAGAAAACGAACCTGTGATTGATCTGTTGTAGAACGGCACATTGGGATCAAAAGGGTTTGACTGTACAAAAGCAATCATACATCCGCACAACAATTCTTCATCTCTTAAGCGCTTACACGCATCTTGAGCATACATTGAGATAGCTTCTTTTAAGTCAGTTAGCTCAGTTACGCGACCACCGAAAGATCTAGACGCGACTATTTGTTTTTTTGATGGAGGAGTGTGCTCGATCTCAATGCATGATATGCCCTGTAGTTCGTAAATAGTTCGAGCCATAACAATCGAAAATTTTTTTTGCATCTCTCGAGGTTCAGCACAAGCTAAATCAAACACCGTATTAATACCCATGCTTTGCAATTTTTTTGAGTGCTTACGGCCAACTCCCCAAACTTCAGATACTTCAATTAATGAGAAATAATATTCTTTGTTGCACGGATCCATTGTTACCAGATCGCACACACTGTTAAAGCCAGGGTTCTTTTTAGCAATATGATTTGCAATTTTCGATTCCGTTTTACTTCTGCCGATACCGACGCAGACTGGTAAGCCAAGCCATTTCCAAATTTGTTGGCGCATCTGCTGGCCAACTTTCTCCAAATCATAGTTCTTCTCATAAGCGGTGAAATCAACAAAGCATTCATCAATTGAGTATGGTTCAACTTCTTCAGCGGTTACGTACGAGCTCAGAATCTTATGAAAACGTCTCGACATTTCTGCGTACATTGCATAGTTGCTTGAAAGTACAATTACGTTATGTTGCTGAACAATGTCTTTAATTTGAAAAAGTGGCACACCCATTTTTATATTTAAGGATTTCGACTCATTGCTACGCGCCACGGCGCACCCATCGTTATTGCTGAGTACAATCACAGGCTTATTATTCAAACTTGGGTCAAAGACTCTCTCACATGAGACGTACATGTTATTGACGTCAATCAAGAAAAAAACTTTGTTCTCATGTTTCATGATTTTCTAATCATTTTAATGACGCAGGTGACAACGCCCCAGATAATTAGTTCTTGTCCTTCTTGTAGGTAGATATTTTTATATTCTGGATTTTCTGCTTTAAGCCATTGGCCAGACTCATCAATCATTAATCGTTTAACAGTAAAATCATTATCAATAAGGGCTACAACAATATCACCGTGTTTTGCATCAAGACTACGATCGACAATTAGTTCATCATCAATTTCGATTCCTGCATTCAACATAGATAAAGATGCAACTTTGACAATAAAGGTTGCAGTTTCATTCTTAATTAAGTGCTCATTCATATCGAGAGCTTTGTCTATGTAATCTTGCGCCGGAGAGGGGAAGCCAGCGTTGATCTTCTCTAAAGCATAAGGCACAAGCATGTGTGTTGTTGGAACAACTTGCTTTATAGATAAGGCTTCAGATAAAACAATACCTTGGGTGAGGTATGGCTTTATCTGGATAATGGATGGTGCAATTTCGCTCATAGAATATCCCCTAACTTGAATTTGTAACATATTCAAGATGATATGCTAGAGCTTAGTTAAATTTCAAATTTAAAAAGTTGTGGATAAATAATGATTAGTCGTAACTTGTCGTTCTTAATAGTGCATTTGGTCGGAAATTATGCAGATAAATTTACATTGTAACTGTGGAGGTAAAAGGCATTTAAATCAGAATAAAAACAAAAAAAATATTCAATCCAAGACGAAAGTTAAAACTAAATTATTGATTTAAGACTTATCCACAAAGTTAACTATAAATGTTTTTCTTAACTTTGCTATGCTATCTCCCCATGAATCATACAGTTGAAAACTAAGTAAAAAGTCAAGATTGATATATTTTTTAAAATCTCATATCTTGATTACAAACATAGGATAGATTTTATGTCTTGTGTTTATCCTTTTTAGATAACCACGAGACGAAAAGTGGGAAGTTGAGAAGGAATCTTGAAACCCCCGCACAGTCGAAAATTCTTAAGCAGGAACGTCGACTGGGGGAGGAATATAAACCTGCATTGACTTGTGTCATATCATTTACAGTAGAGAGCAATGCTACCAACAATGCTTACTACTGCTGACTGATGTTGCGATACAATCAGCTTATACGAGTGTAACTGCGACGCTACCAACGACGCTGTCACCGATGACGACATTCGATATGCATTAGCTGTATTAAAACGCAAAACATGGCACAAGGCAATGTCTCTTTAACAGGAGATTGCTATGACGAAGATATTTATCCTCGGCATGAAATTACTAAGCTTAATAGCTGACGTAATTCAAGTAGCTGATTTTATTATGCGATGATGTATTAATATTTTAATTTAAGGCTAATTAGAACCGTTTGCTGGGGCAGGCGGTTTTTTGTATGGTTTAGGAAAATAGTTAGCAGTAAATTCACCAAGCGGCATCTCGAAGAAAAACTGGTCAGCATCTTCTTTTTTGCAATTCAGCCAATCTTCTCGATACTCATCAGGAATAACAATAATAGACCGCTTTTCATCTTCTGGTTTATGGAACTGACTCATGAAAGGGTGATTATCTGCATTAATGGTCAGCATCGACATAGACCTAATTTGCTGTCCGTCAATTATTGTAGATTCATAAATGGCAGCCACAGTGAATGGCATGCCATCCTCTCGATAAATTCCCCATCTTTCCGCTTTACCGTTTACGTAACGTGGTTCATAAATTTTTTCAACTGGGATTAAAGCAAACTGACTTTTAGCCCACGCATGTCGGAAGCTGGGCTTTTTATCTACAGTTTCAGTTCGGGCATTGTATGTGTACTTAGAGAACTTTAAATCATGGTTCCAAGGCGGGATCATGCCAAACTTAACCTCACGCCATTCTATTTTGCCATCTTTAGAAAAAAAAAGAGGACAGTCGTAACCTGGATAAATATCGGCCTTATAGTCGAACGTAGGTTCAAAGAGATCTATTAGGTGTACCCGGTCTTTTGATATAGGTTCATAGTTCGCACACATTTTAATTCTTCTTTTAATTTCCATACTATATAATCTAATTATAACCAATTGAATGTTAAGTTTTTATATATTTTGGAGGGGAGTATGTTCGAACAAGTTGTACCAGTTGTGAGTTTTACAATTGCAGTGGGTACATTTATTTTTCAATTTTTTAAGTTTGTAAAAAATAAAACCCTTCTTCATATTTGTATCAGCGTAATTTTGTTGATAAGTGTTTCTACAACAGCTTATTATTGGAATAAAGATCAAAGGAAAAATAAAATTGCATTAGCAGCAAATGCATTAATTAAGCATAGAACTGGAGAGAATGTAGTAACTTGGGGAGACCAAAAGTTCCTTATGGCATCATTGTCTTTTTTAGAGAAAAACAAAGATGTCTATCCTGAAAGCTATATGAGAGCACAGAAAATTTGTAAAAATAATTCTTGTGAGCTGGCTAAGTACAAAGATGATTCATCAGATATAAATTACGACTATAATATTAGAAATGCCGCTGATTCGATTGAAGGTATTCTTCTAGGGATAAGCCTTCTAGAAAGATAATTGATCAATAAAAAGACTGTTGTTAATCATACTTAATCAAAATTAAATGTTATACATGAGTTATACCAGCATGTTATACAATAAAAAACTAACTATAAAATCAATAATTTAAAACATCTGTTCAACTCCCGCCATCTCCACCAAAATTCGAAAAAGCCCTGAAACGTAAGTTTCGGGGTTTTTTATTGGCTATTTTAGCCAATTCTGCTCTAAGCTATTTGAGTTATTTGTCAATATTTATAGAATAATTAAGAAATATTTAATGAATACTGATGATTTAAAAAAACTGATGTAATTTTAGATAATATATGACCAACGTTCTTCATCTTAAGTTCTTCTGATAATAAGCTGAATAGCGATAAATTAAATAATATTGATTATTTAAGTGTAAGCTTTAAGGAGGTTAAGCATGAGCTGAAGAATAAAACTAGAATTTGGATATTTAAGATCATTCATTCTATTGGATAAAAATTATTTTTGATTTAAAAAACAGCATAATAAAGTAAAAAAAGAGGCTCCAAATTTTGGAGCCTTTTTTGATTAATTTTCTAATTTAATCAAGACACTGCGGAAATTTTCTAAAGCCGACTCGATATTTTCAATAATTTCATTAGCTAAAATATCTGGATCAGGAAGATTATCTAAATCTGTCAGGCTTTTGTCTTTAAGCCAAAATACGTCGAGACTCGTTTTATCCCGTTTGACTAATTCATCATAGCTAAATTTTTTCCAACGACCCTCAGGATTATTTTCAGCATGCCAAGTTTCAGAACGCTCAAAACGATTCATAGGGTTGTAGCATTTGATGAAGTCTTGTAGATCTTCAAAGCGCATTGGTTTTTTCTTTAAGGTGTGATGTACGTTCGTTCTATAATCGTAGTACCAAACTTCTTTAGTCCATGGATCTTTGCTAGCAGGTTTATTATCAAAGAAAAGTACATTTGCTTTTACACCATTGGCATAAAAGATACCTGTAGGTAAGCGAAGAATAGTGTGTAATTCAGTTTTGGACAGTAACTCTTTACGGATCGTTTCACCAGCTCCGCCTTCAAACAAAACATTATCTGGAACAACAACAGCAGCCTGTCCAGTTGTTTTTAACATCGAACAAATATGCTGTAAGAAGTTAAGTTGTTTGTTTGATGTGGTTGCCCAAAAGTCTTGACGGTTATAAGTCAGTTCTTCCTTTTCTTGTTCACCTTCTTCATTCGTAAAACTCATTGAGCTTTTTTTCCCGAAGGGTGGATTTGCCAAAACATAGTCAACAGTGATTGGACTAGGGGCAATCAGCGCATCATTTGGAGAAATGAGGCTATCTTTATCAATTTCTCCAATGTTGTGCAGAAACATATTCATCAGGCACATTCGACGAGTATTCGCAACAATTTCATTACCATGGAAAGTACTGTTCTTTAGAAAAGTTTTCGCATCTTTATCTAAAGGGTTATCAGAATTTTTGGTTAAAAATTCATAAGCAGAAAGGAAGAATCCTCCAGTGCCACATGCGGGATCTGCAATTGTTTTGTTAGGTTCTGGTCGCACACATTGAACAATTGTTTTAATTAAAGAACGTGGTGTAAAGTATTGACCTGCACCAGATTTAGTATCCTCAGCATTTTTCTCTAATAGACCTTCGTAGATATCACCTTTGACATCCGTACTTAATGTAACCCATTGAGTATCATTGATCATTTCAATTAGACGAGACAACTTTGCAGGGTCTTGAATTTTATTCTGAGCTTTCGTGAAAATTTGGCCCAACATACCTTTTTCTTTCGCCAGATCACGTAGAAGGTTAATGTAATGAAGTTCTAACTCTGCACCTTTAGTATTTAAAAGCGTATCCCATTTGTATTTTTCAGGAATACCCACATTACGCTGATAAGGTGGTTTTGAATACTCATCAGCCATTTTTAAGAAGATGAGATAAGTGATCTGTTCGAGATAATCCCCATATCCAACACCATCATCACGAAGGGTGGTACAAAAGCTCCATACTTTTGAAACTATAGATGATGCACTCATAAAGTTGCCTCTGCATTAACTTGTGTAGATTGGTGAATAAATTGGTTAGATCTTAAGGTCTTACCCATAGTTTGATAAATGAGATTAATGAGGTTCTCAGCTCTTAATCTCATGAATGATTCAAAATCATCTTTACGGATCTCCTCAGTTGATATGAAATGACCTTCTAGAATTGAGTCCATTTGCTCATCAGAATATTGAGTCGTATTAAAATTCTGTAATCGACTTAAATAGATAGATGGTGCTTTGCCTCCAATTGCTCTATTTGTAGAGGCTGATAGAGGGGTTTTGTTAATAATAGAATCATATACTGCGGGTTTTATACCTTTTTCCTTACACCATTGTTGAGGGAAAATATGGTGGATATCTAATGGCTTACCATCTAAATCAAGCTGCTGAATAGTTTCGTTCCAAAAGAAGTCCTTTGCACCTTCACGGAGTACCAATGTATTAATACCTTTATAAGCAGCACTTTGACGAGATCTTAAAGTTTCAAGGCGCTCAGGTTGAAATGAAGCGTCAAAAATAGTTCTGATAATGGTTTCATTATTGTCTATCCATGCGATGATATCTTCTAAGTCATTGGCCGTTCTTGTTTCAGCGGCTCCACCATAGAGTTCACCTAAGACGCCACACCAAAACCATTGTTCTAATTTTTGTAGAATTTTAGGTTCACGCCAATTCATTTTTCTTTCAGCTAACTTTGTCATAATTGCAGCGAGAGGAATAAGCTGACCACGGTATGGCAATTCACGCTCTGAGAAAAAGCATTGTTTTGTTAGGAAGCTTGCAACTTCAGCAAAACCAGTTTCAACAGCATTTGCCCATTTCTTATAATCTTGCAAAGTCAGATTTAGTACGGCTTGTCGCTTAGCTGAAATTGCAGAAAGTAATTTACCTGTTTTACCCTCTTTCTTATCGATTTGGCGTTTTTCATAAGTGGTTAATAAACTAATAACTTGTAAAAAATCAGTTGGTTCAAGTTTTGAGATTATTTTTCTGTTTTCAACAATACGTTGATAACGTCCATCAATACCTTGTTTCTGATCTCCATACCAGTCTTCGCGTAGATTATTGTCTTTATCGTTTTCTGCTGCAAATGATGCAGTGACTAATTCAAAGACTGATAATGGGACTCCACCAGTATTTACTTTTTCAAATACGAGGCAAACAGCATCCTTGGATGTGTTTTGATTAAGCTGAATGACTGGAATTTTATAAGATTTGAATTCCTGTAAAACTTTATCTTTAAAGTCAGCAAAACGAATATATTTTTCTTGATTGTATTTGAGTAATCCCATTTCCCAAGCATGGCTATTAAAGATTAAGCTACAAGGGAAAAACATCGCTTCATACTCTTTCTCAGTCGTTGAGAAGTCTAAGGTAATGAGCTGACCAGCACCATTTTCGATTTTTTTAAAATCACGATCAAAATTGGTTTTAACAGTCTTATCTTTACCTACCGAAATGAAAGCATCATCGAATTGTCCATTAAGGGCAGCTTCGATATCAATATAGTAATAACGTTCAATTTCCTGGCCTTTTTCAGTAAAGGTTTTGACGGGTTTATTTAAAGCTAGGACTTGAGTTAAGGATGTCAGACGCTGTTGACCATCTAAGATTAGATATTTGGGTGACGGAGTTTCACTCGAAAACTCTACATTTTCAACGGCTCGCACTTTAAAGTTTACAGGCCCACCTGTTTCTAAAAGCATGACTGCACCAACTGGAAATGAGCGTGCAATACTGACTAATAGGGAGCGAATATGTTCATCGTCCCATACCCAACCACGTTGGAAGTCTGGTAATTGAAGTTCACCATTTTTGATTTGATGAATTAAAGTTTCTAATTCAGGTTGTTTAGTTTCGAATGTGCTCATATCAGTTCCTGTTGAGCAGGCTTATCTTTTTCAGTGTTTTGGGTTTTAGGCTTACGTAGTTTTTTAGGAGCTTTCTTAGCTTTTTCTTTTGCCAGCTCCTTCTCTTTTTCAGCCTTAATGCGCTCAAGTAAAACTGAAGCAGGTTCATCGTTTGGATCTTGTGGAATGAGTTCACCTGAGAACGCTTTTGCTAAAATGGACGTTTTAAATTTAATTAATTTTACTAAATTATTTGAAATTTCTGCTTCTAAAGTTTGAATTTTTTCAAAATTATCTTCTATTAATTCAACTATTTGAATTTGTTCTAAATAATTTGGTAATGGAATTATTGCATTACCAACGTCTGTTTGATTAATACTTGCTTGATTTACTGCATGTTTAGCATTTAAACATAGAGAATCTTTTCCTTTGATTGAGCTCAAGTAATAAGCGATATATTTAGGTGAGACATTTTGAAGTAGCTTGCAACGCATAATATTACTTTCAAAAACTGTTGGCTCATTTACATTTAATTTGCTAACAAAAGCACATTTTCCTAAATATTCAATACTATTTACTCGATTGATAATTAAATCATTTTCATTGAGTTGATAAGTTTTTAACTCATCATTAGTTAGATTCAATCTTTTTAAATTATCAACTTCTGTGATTTTTCCATCATAAAAACTATCAATGCGAATAATACGAGTCGCATAATCATTATATTGATCAGCTGCTTTATATAAACCATTCTGAGGAGATACAGAAAATAAATTACCTAAACGAAATAAAGCCCAATAGGGTGGAAGTGAGTGTTTTCTTTTTATTTCTTCTGTTATAGCCTCGAAAGCTTTTGGCTTGGCTGGGTTTAGCTATTTTTTTTTTAGTTTTTTCTGATTTTTCCCAATCTTTAATTTTTGTCTTCCATATTAAGAATAAATTATTAAATTCACTTTCTTGAGACTTATGAATTGATTCAATTAAGGAATGAGAGTTCTTCAGTATATCAATATTAGCATTACGCCATTCTTGTGTAAGTTTTCCTTCAAAAGCTTGAATAAGAATAGCTTCACGATAAACATTTAACTGTTCCTTAGCCATTTCTAATGATTCGATACCATCATCAATTTCAGAAAATAACTCTTCAATTTTTTGAATAATTCGGATTTGTTGCTTTAAGGGGGGGAGGAGAATGGGATTTGCATCAAATACTCTCTTGGTTACATGAACCATTCCAGATCCATGTGCTTTGGCATAAAGCTCATTGGTAATATGTGTAAGTAAATAGAACAAAAAACTCTTATTAATTCCTTTATGAGGAATAACTTTAAAAATATGCTGATTAAGCCAAGCATCTTCATTTTTCCAAATATAAGTACCTAAAGAAGCCGACCAAGCGAATAGCAGATCACCTTTTTTTACCTTATATTTTTCTTCAAATTGATGGTTTGTATAATTATAAAAAGCATTTGGATTGTTAAGATTTTGAATGCGAATAATCGGTAGGCCAGTTGTTTCCCATTCAGTAGGTTTAAATGCTCGACCATTAATATATGTCGCAATTGAGCCTAGATTAGAAATAGCCCAGCCTTGAGGAATTTTCATAGACATTATGCGACTAACTCCAAATTCATTTCTTCAATAATATGGTTCATTTCATTCCCAAATAATTGATACATACGTCCTAAACCACCTTCACTATCAAATGGTGCCATTTCGAGGTCATCATGCTCAATATGGAAAGAGTTTGCAATGTGATCACGTATCATTCGTAACCATTCAAGTTGTATGTCAGAGAACTTAGAGCCTTCTGTATTGTTCGATTTAAAAATCCACCGTTTAAAGTTTTGACGCACTGTAGCATCATACGGCACTAACGCTTCATCTAAACCACAAACACGACGTAATAAAGACATAAGGGCTGTGAGATCATTGATTGGGCGAGAAGCGCTGGTATCGTAATTCTCTAAATATGCAAATGCATCCCACACACGTAATGGTGCAAGTTTAGGGCGTTCATGTTGTAATTTCAGCAATAGATCTTTAATCATGGCATAAGTGACTTGAGCACGTTTTTGTGGAATATTAAAATAAATATTCAATGCGGAAATTTCATCAATATTTTCATGTAGATATTCGATGAAATCTTTTTTCAGTGCTTCACAGTTAGTCTGGATATCACCCGCCCATTCAGCTATTAATACTTCATCGATTTCATCTTCGAGGTACACTTGCTCAGTTTGCTTGCGTATACTATCAAGCAATTCGATTAAATCGCCATCTAGAATTTTGACAGCTTCTTTGACTCGAGCTTTAAGAATAGGTTTCACATGGTCATCAGAGACTTCTTCATCAGATGTCAAGCCGTGCTGTTCCATAGCGATCTGATTCACTTTATCGGAATCAACCGCATCAAAAAGATTTTTTACAAAAGACCTTAAGCTTAAACCTTTGGTCTCCTTTTTAAAAAGTTCAAGTTGGTAGTCATCTAATTGGCGTTCCATCCGAGAAAGGCGGTTTGCGAAAGAAACAACGGTATCTGTATCATGTACTCCTAAAGTTAAGCCTCTTGCAAGGTCTTTTAATGTTACAGTAGGTTTTGACTCCAAAGGTTGGCTAGAAGTTTTTAAGGATTCAGTCACCCCGATTGCGTCTACAATTACATAACGACTCTTAGCACCTTTAGCAGAAGGAGTTACTTTTTTCAGATTTTCTTCATCTAAAGTACGTGTACCACGACCTTTCATTTGCTCGAAATAATTTTTACTTTTCACATCACGCATAAAGAGTAGACATTCAAGTGGTCGAATATCTGTACCTGTTGCGATCATATCTACAGTGACTGCAATACGTGGATAAAAGTTATTACGGAATTGTGCTAGAACTGTTTTTGGATCTTCATCAATTTTATAAGTAATTTTTTTGCAGAATTCATTGCCTTCACCGAATTCATCTCGAACGATTTGAATGATGTCATCAGCATGACTGTCCGTCTTGGCAAAGATAAGTGTTTTTGGCACTTCAGCTCGACCAGGGAAAATGCTTGGTAAGTTGTTTTTGTAGGTTTGTACAACTTTACGGATCTGATCAGGTAAAACAATTTCTTTATCTAATTGCTTTTTTGAGTATTCAGTATCTTCATCGGTTGTTTGCCATTTTGTTTTACGCGTCTTTCTTTCACGTAACTGGATTAACCGTTCAGCCTCTACCTTAACACCTTCTTGAGTATTCTTGGTGCGAATAATAAAAGTATCATTACCAACGTTTACCCCATCAGCAACAGCTTTTTCGTGATCATATTCACTGACCACATTTGCATTGAAAAAACCATAAGTACGATTATCAGGAGTTGCTGTTAAACCCACTAAATAAGCATCGAAGTAGTCAATGACTTGACGCCATAAATTATAAATTGAACGGTGACATTCATCGATAATAATTATATCGAAAAACTCAGGAGGAATTTTTTTATTATAGACAACAGGTAGGGGTTCCTTTGGTTGAGCTATTTGCTGGGGAAGGCTTTCTTCTTCCTCAGAGTCATCCATTGGTTCATCTTTCAGTATTGAATACATCCGTTGAATTGTACTGATATAAATTTCAGCATCAGTAGGAACATAACTGCTTCTTAAACGGCTAACACTATATAACTCGGTGAATTTTCTCATATCATCTTGAGGAATATAGGTCATAAACTCTTGTTCAGCTTGTTCGCCTAAGTTCTTAGTATCAACAAGAAATAGAATTCTTTTAGGTTTGGCATGTTTTAAAAGACGATAAGAAGAAGTAATTGCAGTAAAAGTTTTACCAGATCCGGTAGCCATTTGGATTAAAGCACGAGGCTTATCTAACTTAAAAGATGTTTCTAAATTTTGAATGGCAGTGATCTGGCAATCGCGCAAGCCTATCGTGTCTAATTTAGGTAAGTCCTGTAAACGTCCACGGAATGATTTTGATTCCTGTGAAAGTTTTAAAATAGTTTCTGGCTGGAAAAAACTGAATATACGGCGAGATTTTGGCTTTGGATCCTTGAAATCTGTAAAACGAGTAATCACTCCTGTACTTTCAAAAACAAAATTTAAGGGGTAATCATTATTAATATATTTGAGAGTTGAATTGGCATAACGAGAAGATTGTTCTTCTACGGGGGTTATTTTGTCTCCCCATTGTTCAGATTTTGCTTCAATTACGCCTACAGGCTCATTGTCTATAAATAGAGCATAATCAACAGGGCCCGTAGAAGTTGGATATTCCCTAATCGCAATACCTAATCCCGCTGAGAAATTCATATTCGCTAAATTTTGTATTTTCCACCCAGCTTCAAGTAGTTGAGCATCAATGTTGTCCCGAGCAATTTGTTCTGGATTTCTGTTCAAAGTCATTAATCTTTATCCCCCTAAAATTATTTAAATTTATTTTGATTAATTTATCATGCTTTCAATGGCGTATTGACTGAAATAGTGCAATAAATATTAAAAAACTCTGTCAATAGAAAGAAGTATTGTAATTCTATAACTTTTAATTATTTGAAGTTTGTAATTTAAATTCTATGTTCATTAATTTTATCAAATTTTTTATCATTAGATTTCTAAAGAGTAAATAGGTAAATATATACTTAAATAAAAATTAATAAAGATAAGTAGAAACGTTTTCTACTTAGTAGCAACTAGATAATAAAGCATACTCCCCATTCCATTTTTTCCTTTACTGAGGACTTTAAACTTACCTGTTAAATGACCAGTTTCTGTATCCCATTGTACGTATGGAGCACATTTATCAATAGTCGTCTCTGCATTCGGATTATTAATCTTGTCGCATTCTATGTAAGCGTCATATTTCACTTTACCAATAGGAGCTATATCAAATGTTGGACTTACTGAGCGGTAACCATAAGTAATAAAATCAAAATCATCTGGGTCTTGTATGAGTAAATCTAGTTGAACAATCTTGTTGTGATTTTTCTTAAGGAATTTAGCAAAATTCACATCTTTTTTAGGTATTCCTTTATAGCTGGGAATAGGAGTCGCATAGAGATTAAAGCCCACTGACATGAGTATAGTAATAAGGAGAAGTTTTGTGAGGTTAATAATTTTCATGGACAATTCCTGATGTATTTTTCTTAATAGCAGAACGTTATAGATGAATTTAGGAAGTATTAAAACTAATAATATACTGCGCATTACAATAAAGTAAGTAAGAGCTCTGCTGAGCTCTTTTTTATTTAATTAGATATCGGTTCTTGAATAGTGGATCTTTCAATTGCTTCTCTTTCTAATAGATATAACTCATTAACTAAAAGAAACTCTCTAAACATTTGGGTATAGTTTCCGTTTGATTCTCGGTGTGCTCGAGCATTTCTGAAAGCTTGATAAGTTCCAATGAATATGTTCGCTCGACCAATAATTTCGGATTTATCTGTTAAATTCCATATAAGAGGGCAGTTTGGAGAGTTAAAAGACTGAGAAAATAGCTTGTAGCTGTGTTCAGTTAACTTGGTGCGATCTCTAACAATATCTTCTAGACGCTTATAAGCTTTTAGAAGAGCTGAGTCAGGATCGTGCTTAAAAAGCAGAGCAAGGTCAAAAATTCTATCATCTAAAATTGAATAAGGTAGTTCCAGAGGATAGTAGCGTTTAGACTTATTAGTTTCAGAAACTTCTTTTGTAAAAGGATAGATATAATCGTGTAGTCTGATTGGGCGGATGATTTCTTGTTTAAATAGAAGTTCAATTTCTGAGTCATTTAAAGTTGAATTGTTTGTCTTTCTTAAAATTTTTGAACTTACCAATATTTCTTCAGTTTCTATCTCATGTCTTTTTAATAATGTTAGTGCTGTTGCTAAGCCTCTAGGGCCTTCACCCATATATCCTGAGGTAAAACCTGAGCGTATTACATAAAAGCTCTCATTTTCATCTTTAATAATAAAGGCATGAGTCTGCTCATTGGTAAGAAGCAAAGCATAGGTTAAATCTGAATGAGTTTGAATTAAATTACAAAGACTCATTAGACAGGTTTGAGTTATTCCCTGATTTCCCCAATACTCTACGTGATAATAATTTTCAGTTTTAAACATTTGAATAATTAGTAGTTGTTAAATGTAGAGTGAATAATGAAATATAATTTATTAAAAATCTATAGCTTATGGAAATATGAGTTCACTGTAATTTTTTAATCTTAATTTATTTATAACGATCATATTCCCAAGGCCCCCGTGCCACAACAGAACTTTAATTTTTTGCGCTGATTTAAAGTCATCCACCATTGCGACACAGAGATAAGGGAGCTAAGCCAAACGCTTAGCCCATGTCTTCTTTATCGCACCGTCGCATCACACTAAAAAAAGTAGGGGCAAAGTCCTGTGGGAGAGCAGGACTTTGCAAACTGACATGTTCTAGGCGTTGCATGAGCTTAGGCGAATACACTTGTTCAAGCCGTTGGTAAATACAGTCGCAACTGGCTTGGGTGTGCCCACCAGACAGGCAAATTTTTTCAAAATCCTGCTGAGTGTGGAGGTCACAACCCGAAACGCTGTAATCGCCGACAAAGAGGCCTAAAACCAAAATAGTTTTATAAAATTTCATATTATTCTCGTAATGATTGGGGATATATCAATGAGAAAAAATAAACCGCTATATTTTAAGTTTTAAAATCATTTTTAAAGGCAATAGTTAACCCGCCTATAAAAGCAATAAAATAAATGATTTAAATTTTAAAATAAAAATAATTTATAGATTTAAAAATTTAGATAATATAAAACCCAAATTTTAAATAAATAAAAAGTTTATAAGGGAGAGGGGGTTAATCTAAAAAAGGTCATGGTTAACTCCTAGAATTTATGGAGCCCTACCACCAAAAATCACCGTCAATTGATTATGGTGGTAGAACGAAAGGGGGTTAGCAGACTGGGATCCAAGGAACCAGCACGCGCGAGCGCGTCCCCCTCCCGTCCTACCGCAAAGAAAAGGGACGCAAGGGTCTAACGACTTATAGTGGAACTATAACCCGCCATGGATCTACGGTCTGCTAAAACCGACTGGCAATGTAGGCCAGCGGGACCATAATAATCATAAGTTTTTAACAGGTCAATTCAATTTAAATAAAATATTATAAAAAATTTAAATATAAATTTATATTTTAATTAAACTCAAAAGTTAATATCTCTAAAGCTATAAATTAATAAAAATAATAAAGCTAAACTAAACGTTTAGCCTGTGCTTAAAATGTGTAACGGTAATTAATAAATACACGGTGCTGGTCCCAATCTTTCCGAGACATGCCATTTATTTTTTCACCTAGGTTTGCATTTTCAAACTTCGACTCATAATGCAAAAATGAATAACGCATATCTAAATTTTTAACCCATGGCAAGGCATAACTCACCGTAAAATCAAAGTAACGCTCTTTACCCTCAATATCACTGCTAATGTTACTTTGGTGAGCGCCAAAGCCATAAATATACTTCGCCTCGGTTTTTAAACCTTTCACGTAGTCTTTCCAGTTATATTTCAACCGTAGGGCAACGGCGGTTTCATCGTTATTGGTAAAGTCGGGGCCAATGGTCGCAGAGGTCGGAAACGGGTTGGTGCCGTGGTCTTGCGTTAAAACCGAGTTGCGGGCGGAGGGCACAGCAAAGTTATCTTCTATCCAAAAACCATCAAACTTTGAAACGGCAATGCCACCTTCAAGGTTATTTTGGACCACATTTACATCGACAAAATAACCATTCCCACGGTTGTTAATGTCTTGACCTTTGACACAGTCCAGCTCGGACTCGGCACCACATTTAAACAGCTTGCCATCATCACGCGAGAAAAAAGCACCCGTGTTAAATGTCCACACCAAGCCATGCAAGGGCAATTTATATTGAGCAATCGCCCCGTACTTTTTTAAATAATCTTTGCTGTTTAAATATTCGGCATTTACGCTCCAGTTTTTGTACTGATACTTGGCACCGAGCAAACCAACGTAATCAATGCGCTCGTCATTTTCCGTGACTAGTTTTTCAAATGAGTCCATGCTGCGCGGTTTCCAGCGATCATAGTAGGCGATGTAAGTCTGTAGTTGATCATTCAGTTGAAACTGACCACTCGCACCCGAAAAAGTGTCAGGCACTGCGCGGTTATTGGTGCTTTTAAGCAAGAGCGAGTCTTGCAACTGGCGACCTAATTTAATTTCGCCTTTATCGCCAAGTTTTGCCTTGATGTAGAGCTGTCCTAAAGTCGCAAAGTTTTGATCGAGCTTGCCGTTATTTTCGACCTCTAAAAGCTGAGCGCTCGGCTTGCCAGAGTCAAATAACTTGGTGACCGCATAGAGTGAGCCATCTACACCTAGCCAGTCCCACATGTACGGTGACTGATAATTTAACTCAAGCCCTAAAGCGCTTTGTTCATATTCACTCGACGAAGGCGAAGGATTAGCAAGCGTGGGGTGGGCAGTGCCTTCATCGTTCCAGTAACGGGTGTTGAGTTTTAATTCTAACTTGCCAAATTGTTGAGGAAGCTCTGCATAAGCGTTGCTCACACTGCTTAAACCAATACAGCCCCATAGCAAATATTTATTCATTTTAAATTCCTTTTTTAAGCATGAATAAGCCCTTTGCCTAACACTGGGTTAGGCAAGCTTTTTATGAAATGGATGAATTAAGGAGAGAGTTTTTCGAGCACTTGGCCTTTGGTTTCAATGGCAAACAAGAAGGTCACTAGGCCACCAACGAGCGCCACAACGGCAAGCACACTAAACACATATTGAATGCCGTAACCACCAACCACGAGGCCGACCATAACTGGCCCAATTGCAGAGCCGGCACGTAACCAAGCGGTACTAAAACCAATGCCCATCGCACGTAGGCGAGTTGGGTAAAGTTCGGCAGCATAAAGGTATAAAGAGAATGAAATGGTTTGCAAAATGGCATAGCTAATCGTTGCGAAAATTACAACTTCCATCGCCGATTTTGCGCCTAAAACCGAGAGACTCATGAGTGGAATAATTGCCAAGAAAAACGCTGCACTGTACCAAGGGCGGCGGCCGACTTTATCAATCATTAATGCACAGATAATAGAGGCAATCACCCCTACGCCCGAGGTAATCCAGCCATAACCTAAACTGGTTTGAAGTGACAAGCCAAAGTGTTGTTTGTAGAGAGATGGCAGCCAAGTCACCATGGCGTTGTTCACCATGTACACGCAGAACCACATGCCCCACAGGGTAAAGGTACGTTTGCGGTAAATGCCACGGAACAGCTCACGCCAGTCGGTTTTTGCCATGCCTTGTGGGTTAATTTCTTTAACCACAGGTTCAGACAAAGTTTTACCGCTTTTGATGGCACCGTCTTCAAAGCTTTTAACGACTTGATCGGCTTCTTTAAAACGGCCTTTTGAAGCCAGCCAGCGTGGTGACTCAGGCAAGAAAAACCTTAAAGGAATCACCAGTAAAGATGGAATTAAGCCTACAATAAACATGACTTTCCAGCCGTAAATTGGCATCAGGAAAAATGCAGCCATGCCTGCAAACATAAGACCAAGTGGGAATAAAACTTCGTAGAGCAAGAAAAACTTACCGCGCTTTTCCGCACCAATAAACTCATTAATATAGGCACTCGCAACAGGCACTTCGCCACCTGTACCAACACCTTGCAAGAAACGGAAAATTAACAGCGACATTCCGCTCCACGCAAACAGACAAGAAATGTCCATTGCCACAAACAGTAAAATGGTAAAAGACAGCACTTTTAAACGACCGACTTTTTCGGCAAGAGAACCAAAAAAGATCGCACCGACCAATTGCCCGACATAGCCCGCGGCAATGATCGCGCCGACATAGGCAGGCGTCAGATGCCATTCGGTAATGAGTTGGGGTAAAGCAAAGGCAATTGCTAGAACAGTATAAGCGTCAAAAAAGGTCGCGATACCAATGGTTATACGCATAAATTGCAATCGACCGGTGACGGGTAGTCGTTCAAGTCTTGCAATAATTTCCGCATTTTTTTGATGATGACTAATTTGTTCTACATCCGCTAGATTTGTCATCTTCTATCTCCTTATTACTACATTCCTCGTAGTTTTTTTGTTCTATTTCGCACTGCCTGTTCACCACAGTTTGCATGCTTTTTATTATTGTTTTTAAGAGACATGCCCGATGTTTGGCCTCAGGCAGCGTACAGGAAAAAAAGGCTAGCGTACATGCTAGCCCGAATAGAATTTAAGCAACGGCTTGGGTTAAATCGACCTTGCCAATTCCGGCTTGACGCATCGCATCATGAATTTCTTGCTCAGCACCATCAGCGAGTGGAAGCAGAGGCGAACGTACAGTGGCATGGTCCAAAATTCCGCGAGCAACCAATGCATGTTTAAGCGCGACCGTGCCTTCCATGTGTGAACCGCGGTGATAAACATTGCGAGTCACTGGTAATAATTGATCGTGAATCGCACGAGCTTTGGCGTAATCTTTAGCTTTACCTGCTTTAATCATTTCAATTAAAAGTTCAGGGGCAATGTTGCCATAGCCAACCAATGCGCCGTCTACATCAAACATGGTGTGAAGCAAATATTCATCGTGGCATGTCAACACCTGTAAGTCTGGGCGTTCACGGCGAATAATCGGAATTTCGACATCCCAGCGGCGCATGTTACGCACACCATTTTTCATGGCAAACACGCCTGGCTGTGCAGAAATATCGAGTAGGGTGTCTAGGTCGTAAGTGGCCTTCGTTGCATCTGGATATTGGAATAAAATAGATGGCAAACCACTTTCTTCATAAATTGCTTTATAGCGGTCTTGTGGTGCGCCTTTTTGATAACCAAAACGCAACCAGCCGTGTGAAGGGTAAATCAAACCTGCCGAAGCACCCGCGCTGACTGCACGTTTTGCTTCTTCTGCTGCAACCGAAGTACCTTCGAGTGTAATCCCTGCAATTACCGGAATTTTGTCATCTACCGATTTAACAAAGCTTTCGATGACCTGCATTTGTTCTTTTTGCGACAAGAATGTTCCTTCACCTGCATGCCCAAGAACAACCAAGCCTTTCACACCATCAATACTGCCTAACCATGAACCTAAACGTTGAATTGCATTATGGTCTACTTGTCCGTCACGGGTAAAAGGAGTCACAGGTGCTGGGGTTAATCCACGTAAATCTAAACTCATAATCGTACTTCCTATACAGTCTAATTAAATATTCTCTGGTTCTTAATCTGACTTAAATCGTGTTGTAGAGAACATGATTGGAGTATAGAAATAGGTGAGCTATGTAGGAATTACCAATTCTTGAATTTCAGTTATACTGAAAATGTATGGCTCAAAATATTGCCTATTTACGATTTAGGAAGAATCGATGAATTATGAATTATGGAAAATATTTTTAGATGCGGTGGAACTCGGTAGCTTAAGCAAAGTCGCGATGCTGCATAACACCAACCAACCGCAAATTAGTCGGCAAATGAACGAGCTTGAAGCGCAATGTGGTGGTCGTTTGTTTAACCGAACTGGCCGCGGCGTTGAGCTCACCGATTTAGGCCAGCATTTACTTCCTAAAATTCGTTCATGGCTGAACGTAACCGACCAACTCAACAATGAAATTTTGCACTCGACCGATACCCCGATTGGTACGGTGCGCATTGCCAGTTTGCCGTCTACAGCACATCCATTGTTATCGACTCTGTATAAAGTGCTTCAAGAGAAATATCCCCTAATTAAACTGTCAGTGCGTGAAGGGCAAGGGGTGCATTTGGAAAAATGGCTCGAAGATGGCAGCGTCGATTTAGCCATACTCTATCGATTTAACCCGACACCTAAACAGGGCGATGTTTATCTTACCGAAGCCGATACCTATTTGGTGGGCTGTGAAGGAGATGCACTCACTCAGGCAAATCAAGTCGAGTTTAAAGAGGTAAGTCAGTTACCGCTGGTCACGTTTTGTAGGCCAAGTAACTGGCGCAATTTTTTAGACCACATGGCTTATGAAAATGGGGTAGAACTAAACATTGTGTTTGAAGCCGACTCGATTAGTTTACAAACCCATTTGGTTTCCGAATCTCGCATGTACACCATGTTGGGGCCGCAAGCGTTGAAGAAGGCCAGCCAATACACCTCAATTCAAGCTGCAAAAATTATTAACCCCGCGCTCAAGCGCTATATTTCTTTGTCTATTTCTAAGCACGGCTATTTAACGCCTGCGTGTAAGGCAGTGATGGAAGAAATTAGGAATTTGGCTGATTTGCTTTAAGAGGAGTGCAGCAAAACGAGCGGGCAATTAATTCAATTTATTAAACAGTGATTTAAGTTTTACTTGAATTATTGCTTGACTTGTTTAAATGATAATTATTATCATTTGTGAGTTCCTTGTTTTGAGTCCAATTGCTGTGAACAAAACTTCTTTGCTTGTAGATCAGTTATATAGAAGTCACCAAAGCTGGCTTCACCAATGGTTGAGACAAAAATTAGGTAATACTGATCAGGCCGCAGATCTGGTTCAGGACACATTTATTAAACTGCTACAAACGCGAGACGAGCTATTCGGCATTAAGGAACCGCGTGCCTATTTAACCTCGATTGCTAAAAACCTGCTTATTGACCAAGTGCGCCGTAAACGCATTGAACAAGCTTATTTAGATGGCTTGAGTCAAATGGAATATATGCTTGACGCGGTGGCTTCACCCGAAGACCAGATGCAAATTATTCAAGCAATTAACCAGCTTTGCAAAGCACTCGAAGGGGTTTCCGAAAAAGCACAGCAAGCTTTTATTTTGCATTACCTCGAAGGCTATACCCATAAAGAAATTGCCGAGCGTTTAAATGTGTCCACCAAAATGATTCAAAAATATTTGGCGAGCTGTTTAATTCAGTGCTACCAAAACAGACAAAACATGGACGCTTGTATTTAAATGGCCGTGGATAAAAGCAAGCATCACCAACTGGTTGAAGAAGCCGCGCATTGGATTGTTCAACTGAGTTCGGATGATGAACGCTCACGAAAAACCGCCAAACAAAAATTTGAAGAGTGGAAAAAAACCAGTGAGCAACATCGCCAAGTGGCTGCCGACATTGAACAGTGTATTGGGTCAATTCAAAAACTTTCCCAAACCAGCGGACATAAAAAAGTTACTAAAGTCGCTCTTAAAGCTGGCCTAAGCTCAGGCAAAGCCTATAAACATTTACGTGCAGGAACAGCTTTTGCTATTGTGTTTGTTGCCATGAGTGGGGCGTTATTTTATTTAACTGACACCACTGTGGCCTATGTGACTGCTGACATTCAAGGGCAATCGGGGCAGTGGACCACGCAAACCTTGCCAGATGGTTCACGTCTAATTTTACGTGGCAAAAGTGCAGTCAATCTTGATTTTAAAACCAACCAGCGAGTGGTTGAGTTGGTACAAGGTCAAATTTATGTCGATGTTGCCAAAGATAAGACTAGACCGTTTTTGGTCAAAACCAGTCATGGGAAAATTCAGGCACTCGGCACAGCTTTTAGCGTCAGTTATGACCCTTCGACAACCGAGCTCAAAATGTTGCACTCAAAGGTAAAAGTAGAGGCCACACAAGTTAAAACGACCCAATTGCATGCGACTCAAAAAGCCATTGTTGAAGCAGGGAAAGCCATTAAAATGGACAAGAATGGTGTACAAAAACTGCCTGCACTGAATGTTTATAACGAACAACAAAAATGGCAAAAGCATCAGCTTATGGTAGAAAACCTGCCGCTGAATCAAGTGTTACAAGAGCTAGACCGCAACTACAAAGGCAAAATTATTTTTAATGATGCGGCACTGCAACATGTGCGGGTCAATGCTGTGTTGCCTTTAGATCAAACCACAGAGTCGCTTAAGCTTTTGGCTACGGTTTTTCCAGACCTGAAAATTAAGCAAATCACGCCGTTTGTGGTCATGGTTTCTTTAAAATAATAAAAAATTAAATTTATTTTCGATTTTAGGTTCCACTTTTTTGAAAGTCGTTCGTCATAGTAAGTAGAAGCAATAAATATGGATCATTTTAATTTGTTTTATTGAATGATTCTTATTACGATTTACTGGGGCGGGGCAAATGAAAAAAGTGGGAACGGGGCAAAAGCAGAATCGATCGATTTTTCGATTTTCAACACTGGCGTTTGCCATACATGCTGTGTCGATGGGTGGGCTTGTTGCGCTGCCTATGCAGCAGGCCTATGCACAAACAGCCGGAGTTAAAAGCTATAACATTCCTGCCGGTCGCCTTGCTAACGTACTGAATCAGTTTGCCGAACAATCGGGTACTTCAATTGCAATGGATGCCCAGCAACTCCAAGGGTTGCATAGCCTAGGCTTAAAAGGCAATTTTGCCGTTGAGCAAGGTTTTGAGCAGCTTTTAAAAGCAACCGAATTTAATGCTGTAAAAGTTGGGCAGGGCTACACACTCAGCAAAAAATCTACACCACGGGTAAGTTCATCTAAGGTTCAGGCCGCTAGCCTGCCGCCAAGTAGTGCCGTAATTGAAGAAGACGCATCGGTACGACTCACGCCAATTGTGGTGTACGGCAAAGAAGACCGTGACACAGAAGGCTATAACAAAGTTTATGACGCAAACCGTTCTTCGGTTTATGCGGGCAAAGACTATGTCGAACGCTTTAAAGGAACCAACCCAGCCGATGTTTTACAAGGTATGGTGGGAGTCTATAGCGGTGATGCCCGCAACAGTGGCGCACTCGACCCAAGTGTACGTGGTGTGCAGGGTGTTGGTCGTGTGCCTTTAACCATTGATGGCACCGAACAGTCGATTGCCGTATGGCGTGGCTACAACGGGGTAAACAACCGAAACTATATCGACCCCAATCTCATTGCGGGCATTGAAGTCATTAAAGGCCCCTCTTTAGAGCGCAATACCACATCTTCTGTTGGCGGCGGTGTAGTCGTTAAAACGCTAGAGGCCGATGACATTGTTCGTCCGGGTAAGTCCTTTGGTGCCGAGTTAAAAGTAGAAGGCTCAACCAACTCAATTGATCCGTCTTTGCCAGACATGAGCAAAGTAGGCCAAAACTACGATGACACAACGCCTTGGATCGACATGAACGGGGCAAAATACGACCCCGATATTTATAAAAAGAACCGTACCAGAAGTGACAATTCTAATTTTTCGGGCGATGACTTAGCGGGTCGACTGGCAATTGCCACCAAGCAAGATAAATTCGATTTACTGGCAGTTTATGCAGTACGTGAGCGCGGTAATTATTTTTCAGGGACACATGGCGCGGGCTACTATAAACGAGCGACACCGGACAGTAGTCTCGATTTTATTCCTTACTTTGCCTATGCCTATCAACCGGGTGATGAAGTTCCCAACACTTCAAGCCATATGGAGTCGTGGTTATTAAAAGGGACCTATCGCCCAACCGATAACCAGACTCTTAAACTAACTTACCGAGATACCAAAAATATTTTTGGTGAAATTATACCGTCTCGGATTGTTTGGGGCATTACGCCTGACTTGGGTGTTCCGCAGTGGCCTTTAAGCAATATTCACTCTAAAGCCTATAGCCTCGAATATAAGTTTAAGCCTGAGAATAATCGCTGGATTGATTTCTACGCCAACATTTGGCAAACCGACACCGAAAGCCAGACCTACACACGTGGTGGGTGGCCAACCACAATCGATTTTCGAGATAACACGATTATTAACACGGCGATAAGCCATTCTGACAATACGCGTAAAGGCATTACGGTCAGCAATAAAACCCGTTTATTAGACCAGCTTGATTTGACGCTCGGTGGAAGTTTCTTAAAAGAAAAACTAACGTCCGACGATATATATGGCGAATTTGGCCCGAGTTATTCGCTCTATCAGGCGCTGCCACGAGCAGGGCGCCGTGAGGAAAAAACGTTCGATTTTAACTTTAATTATAGACCGCTATCTTGGTTAAGTTTTGATGCGGGCATGCGTTATCGCTCGTATTGGGCTGTTGATGACTTTTTAAATAAGTCTTTGCAGAGCGAGATTGACCCGAGTTTAAATCCGCTTTTTACCAAAAAAAGTAGGCTTAAAGAATATACCTTTGAATATCAGACCATGCCTGAGAGTTATACCTCGACTCAGCAGCGTTTAATCAATGTTTTAAAACAGCGCTATGCCACAAAAAATCCTGAGTGGGATGGGCAGCTCGACACTGTGCCCGCCTCAGAGAGCACGTTGTATAACATGATCTGGTCACAGAAAAATACGCTGAGCTGGAAAGCAGATGCAAATGGACAATTGTCGCTTGCCGATAATCCTTTAAACCAGCTCAATGCCTCTGGACAAAAGTACGTCGTGACTGGCGATAACTTTATGTCGGTGGTAGACCAAGTTCCGGTTGAGTCGGCCGACAAAGTTAAAGATAGCGGCTGGGCACCGCAGTTAGGTGCCTCAATTCAACTCACGCCAAACAGCAGAATCTATGCACGCTATGCAGAGGAATATCGCTTACCAAGTTTGTTTGAAAGCACTGTCGGTTTTTCTGCCATGTTGCCATATCAAGCAATCAAACCTGAACATGCTTTTAACTACGAAGTAGGGTATGTCTATGACATGCGTGACTGGTTTAGCACAGCACGCAATGCTGACATTAAGCTCGCCTATTACTACAACAAAACCAAAAATGTGATTGAGCGTGACCAGAACCTTATTTTTACCAATATGGATGAGCAAAAGCTGTCAGGTCTAGAGCTACAAAGCCGTTTTGATAATGGCGGTTTCTTCACAGACTTGAGCGTGGCCTATAACTTAAAAAATGAAGTATGTGACACCAATAGTGCCATTAACAAAATGATTTTAGGCGGCACGGTTCAAACCGACCAGGGCCTTGAGTTCCGCGAACCGTATCAGCGCTGCGTCGATGATGGTTTTCCAAATGGCTACTTAGTAACAATGGCTACTCCTGAACTGAGTTTCCACGGTTTGCTTGGCGCACGCTTTTTTGATGAAAAGTTAGAGCTCGGTGCACGCGCAACATTCTATAAAGCTTATGAAAGCCCGCTACGCAAAAATAATGATGCTAGCGTCAATAAAGGCTATTACCTCAATGTACCTTTGGCTTGGGATGATACGTGGATTTTTGATGCCTATGCGCGTTATCAGGTCGATAACTACAACACGGTTGAGTTTGTCGGCAGTAATCTTTCTAACCAGTTTTATATCGATCCTTTAACTCGTAGTGCCATGGCTGCACCCGGCCGAACGATGAAAATTAGCTGGACCACTAAATTTTAAACAGAATTTGATTCCCTCTACACATACATAAAAGGGGAGTCAGGTAACGGTAAATAATAAGGTTGAATGATTATTATTTACAAAAAGAACGAGTAGGTTTGCAGCTGGGCCTACTCAATAAACTAAAAATAGCGAAATCGTTATTTTAAATTAAACAATAACTTAGTTTTAAAAAAGATGGAGTAACAACAAATGAAAATCTCTCAACTGTTCTTGGGTCTCGTTGCTTGTTCAACTGCATTTGCTTATGCAGGTATTGATGGTATTTCGAGTAATGAAAGTAACATCAAAATCGGTGCTGCTGCCAATGCAAGCCATCCGGGTGGTGTAGCAGCGGTGTCGGTTCAAGCTGCGGGTGCACCATATAACGCTTTTACAGGTTTTAGTTCGTTAAAAGGTTTGGCTCAGGCTTTTGCTGCTCAGGGAACAAGTAACACCAATGTAACGGTTGGCAGCAAAACCTTTAATATTTCGCATATTCCAGTGTCTGCAATGCCACCTTCACACAGTGCATTAGGTAATTTTAACTTTGGTCAGGTGGGCACACAGGAAGTCTATTTTGGTGAATGGTGGAAAGCGGGCGACACGCCGGCAAGCGCGAGCCATACCGTTTACTATGCGGGTGATAACACCAATACCACTGTTCCAACCGCGGGTACTGCAACCTATACCGTTGCAGGAATTAACGGTTCTGCAAGCAATCTGTTAAGTGGTACGTTCACGGCAAATTATGGTGCGGGTACACTTGAAGGAACGCTTACAGGAACTGGTACGGCTGTTTCATCATTAAGCCTAGATGGTGTGGCATTTAACCCAGGTACTGCTGCGTTTGCAGGTTTGGCAACGGCTAATGGTACAGCTGGTGTCGACAACTCTGGTGTGGTGCAGGGTCAATTCTTCGGGGCAAATGCTTCGGCTTTAGCGGGTATTGCCCAGTTTGATAACGTGTCTTACAACACTGCATTTGGCGGTGCTAAAAATTAATGAATGCAAAAGGAATCTACACACGTAGGTTCCTTTTGTTTTTTGGCTTTTGCTTGGTTGCTTCAGGTTTATTGTTTTATGAAACGAACGCTTTTGTGCTGTCTGACATTGTTGAGTTGTCCATTTTTATATGCCGACGAAGACACACAGCTTCGTCTCAATCAAAGCTTGGACCAAACGCTTTTACAAGAACAGCGCCAGTTTCACGAACAGGGAACCATTCGTAGTACCGAGCAATTACCAAAACTTCAAATTAATGGACAAGAATATAGTGTTGAGCCAAACCCGAATGATCTTGCCAAGGCGTTATATTTGGCAGTCATGCAAAAACAGTGGCTCAAAGCCACGGTTTATTTAGAACATTATAAGAAATATGTTGGCTACGATCGGGCTTTAACCGACTTTGCCGAAGGGGCAGTTGCACGTTCTCAGGGTCAACTGAAATTGGCTGAACAAAAATTTCAAAGCAGCCTAAAACAACAACCTCATAATTTAATTTGTGAACTTGAGTTAGCGCGCGTGCTGTTTGAACAACAGAAGAATAAGGAAGCAGCACGCCTTTTTATTTCCATTCAAGACCAACTGAAACAAAGTGATCCTGCGGTAATTCCATCTGGGGTTTTAACAACAGTGAATACCTTTGTTCAGGCATTAAAAAAACGAGACTCTTGGCAAGGCTCGGTTTCAGCGGGTTATACCTATGTCAGTAATTTAAATAGTGCCTCTAAACAGACTAAAACTTGGATGTCTTATCAGACAGATAATAAAGGTAATATTATTGGGGGGCAGAAAATTACTAGTGAAAAGCAAAAAGCTGAGTCAGCAACGGGTTTAGATTACGAAGCCAGTCTGATTAAACGCTATGCGATTGAAGGCCATCATGGCGTGGCTTTACGTGCGCTGGCGTTTGGACAGTCCTATAACGACCACGCGGCATTTAATGAATCTACCATTAACATTAATGCAGGCTACAGCTACTTTGACTTAAAAAATCAAATTGGGGTGAGTCCGCTTTTTGAACATAAACGTTATGGCAATGATGGTCTTTACAATGCCTGGGGCGCGCGTGCCGAATGGATGCATTTTATCTCGGCAGATAAAGCCTTCAAGCTTGAAGCTGAGAGTAAAGATTTTAATTATCAGAAATATAAAAGCTTTGATGGTATAGAAAATTCAGCTTTTGCCACCTTCTGGAAAATTTTTCCAGACCAGTGGACTGTTTTTGGTGGTCTAGATGTAGTCGATAATTCTGCAAAAGAAAAATATGTAGCTGCCTATGAACAGCAAGGTGCGCGGTTAGGTGTAACCAAAAATTGGAGTACTGGTTTTAACACTACGTTATTGAGTTCTTACCGTTGGCGTCAGTTTGATAAATATGCTGTAGGTTATTTGGCCCGTCGTCATGATTTTGAACAAAACTATACCTTTGTTATGCAAATGCCTCGCTTTGAGTTTTATGGCATGACGCCTAATTTAACCTATCGCTATAACCATAATAAAAGCAATGTTGATTGGCTGTATTCCTACGATAAACACCACATTAGTCTCAAGCTTGAGCATCGTTTTTAGGGAATAAGCCATGAAATCAAAATCATTATTCCTTACACATAAGCCGATTGTTATGTTGCCTTTACCACAAGCGTCGAAGCACTTTTATAAATGTTTAACCGTAGTGGTGGTGATTGGACTGCATGTGTTCGCTGTCTGGATGCTGAGTCATTTAATTGAACCATATACTTTTAAAGCATCACCCAAAGTAGATGCATTAAAAGTAAGTTTTGTATCATTGGCACCTGCTAAAAAGCCATCGGTTGAAAAGACTGAAAGCCAACCTAAAAATAGTGTAACGCCTCAATCTACTTTAAACAGTTCGGTATCTCATGCGCCCGATCAGCCAAAAAACTCGCCTACAGATGTTCAAACATTAGCGTCAAAAACTGCTTCTAAAGAGGCCGTGCAAAATAATTTAAATGACAAACAGCAAGTACAATCAAAAACGACTTTAAATAATTCAACTTCACTCCAACCAGCGCAGCGTACAGAAAAGCTGGTGACTCATACCGATAAAAAACTGAGTTCGACAGACTTTGAACAAACGCAAACTGAGCAGTTGACACAAAACGCCAATAGTGAAACTAAAAGTGGTGGGGTCAAAACACCCGCAATGCAGCAAGAATATTCCAAAACCCCTAGCACTCAAGTTGAACACGATGACGTTGTTCAGGTGAGTAGCGTGGATGTGCTGAGTTTTGGTGGGCTTGACTATGATGACCGTGAGTTAAAACAACAAAATCGTTTGGTTGAGCTTCGGATTCGCATTAATGAAAAAGGGCAGCCAATCAACATTCAATTACGTCAAAGTTCGGGCATTCAAAGCCTTGATGAACGGGTCATGCAAGCTGCACGTAAATCCAGATTTAAACCCCACAAAATTAACGGTGGAGCCGTGACCATCGTTGTGGATTTTCCAGTCCAACTCAAACTCAATCGGGGCCGCTAACCGATGAGTAATATCTATTTTGCAGGAGAAAGATGATGAATTCATCTACAGAACAAATCATTAGCAACAGTTTGTCTTTACGTTTGAAACAAGAAACTGCTGCTGAACACGAACGTATGCATCAATTAATGTCAGAGGCAAAGGTGTTTTCAAGTAAAGAAAAATACGCGCAATTTACTTTGTCTCAATATTACTTTCAGCGTGAAATTGAACATCTTTTTGAAAAAGAGGGTGTAGCTGGACTGATTCCGGACTTAGACATTCGTGGCCGCTCAAAACAAGCACTTGCCGATTTAAATGATTTAGGTATTCAACCCAACGGGCAGCAATTACAGAGTGAAAACGTACAGCTACCCGAAGCTTTAGGCTGGATTTATGTGTCTGAAGGTTCAACTTTAGGGGCCGCATTTTTATTTAAAGAAGCTCAAAAGCATTTAGGTTTTTCTGAAACGTTTGCTGCACGTAATTTAGCGGCATATCCCGAAGGGCGCGCTAAAGTCTGGAAACGTTTTGTAAAAGCACTGGATGAAGCAGGCTTTGACCAAACCCAGCAAGACCGAGTCGTTCAAGGAGCTTTAGATGCCTTTGGATATTTTGGTCAAGCGCTTGATCAGCTTGATGAATTGAAATAATAAAAAGTGGATAAAGGGAATACCCGATATGGATAAACTCAATCAAGTAAATGTAATCGTAAAACATGAGCAGTCGTTAGCACCCGCTCAACCAGTCAGTAAGCTTGCCCGTTCTGTTTGGGCACGTTGGGTGTTTATTGGTTTGGCTTGGTTGTGTATTGCACTTGGCATATTGGGGATTTTTATTCCGGGTTTACCTACCGTTGATTTTATAATTTTGGCGGTTTTCTTTGCTGCTCGAGGTTCTGAAAAACTCCATCAATGGTTTCGAAATCATCGCTATGTCGGCCCACTCATTCGTGTGTGGCAAGAACATCGTCGTATTCCCAAAAAGGCGAAATACATCTCGACCTTAAGTATGAGTCTGGCTGCGGGACTGATGATTTGGATTATTCCACATCCGTGGTTTGTCTATCCAGCAATTTTATGTATGGCAGGGGTATTGGCGTGGATGTGGCTTAAAAAATAAAATTATGACTGGCATTTTTGCATGGTACGCATCATGGATTTTACAAAATTACGCGGTATTTCAGGGCTTTGTAAACTTAAACTTCCAAGTTTATTCATAAATTTAGGTGAGTATTGGCGTTCTAAACGATGATAAATGCAGGTACAGCTTGCACGGCTATGACCAGCCGCAATACATTTCAAATAAAAATCACGATGAGGACTGTTTTTTTGACCCGCGAAGGCAACAGATACAAATAATAATCCCCCTAAAAAAACTGAAAAATTATAAAGTGACATATATCTACTCGTGATTATTGTTATTGATTATCCATATTCTGGCATAACTTTTTCAGGTCCAAAACCAGTTGATTTCAACTAGCGGCTTCATCATAGTTAGAACAGTTTTGGAGGTCAAATTGATTTAAGGATGAGAACAGTTTAGTGTTTTAAAAATAGTCAATTTTGATTGTTGCCATTTTAAAGACAGTGTTACGACATTACGCACCCTATTTTTTTACATAGTTTTTTGCTTTCATAAACGCTTTAGTATTATTCATTTTTAAATCATTTATATGCAACTTAATTGCTTTAAAGTTTTAATTTAACAGGATATTTTATATGACAGATACCCCAATTAAAAAAGACACAGAAAGTACCTGGGCAATATGTCGAGATCCTGTTTTACTCACCATGGTGGGTGGGGCAATTGATACTATTGGTTTTATTGCATTGTTTGGTTTTTTCACCGCGCATGTGACGGGAAACTTAGTGTTGGCAGGGGCAGCATGGATTAAAGGTGGCTCGGGGTTATGGATAAAGCTCGCAGCAATTCCACTATTTATTTTGACTGTTGTCATTACCAAACTATTAATTGACCGCAGTCAGGTCAAGCACAAAACACTGTCTTATTTATTTTTATTTGAAGCTATTTTTCTATGTGCTTTTATGGTGGCAGGGCTTTACTTCGAACCATTTAAAGATCCGGATGCGCTAACAGTTGCAGTAACAGGAGGACTGGGTTTAATTGCTTTGGCTATTCGTAATACTTCAAGCAAAACCCTTATTAAAAATATTAGCCCAAGCACCATGATGACAGGTAACACTACCCAGCTCGGGATTGATATTGCCAACTTACTTAAAAACAATAATGCAGCCAATCGGGCAAGTTTTCTAAAAAGCGCCAGTATTGTAATTGGTTTTGTGATTGGTGCTTTCTTAGGGGCGATCCTCTATGTCTATTTTGATTTCTGGAGTGTAGCGCCGTTTATCTTACCAATTTTGTATTTCTCTTATTTAGCTTCACAGCAAAAGTTCAACCAAGCTTGATTTGAAAAAATAACAAAAAAGCCTGAATTAAAATGAGTTCAGGCTTTTTTTTGAAATAAAGGAAGACGGAAGCGGAGTCGAAATTGTTCGTTCACTGCTTTACAGGCATAATGACCAGATGGGGAATACATTCGATTAAGGAAGGCAGAATGACAAAGTCTTACCATTATTCAATCATAACAATAATGGCTTTGCTCAGTGGCTGTCAGGTCATTCATTTAAAAGAAAGTAATTTAAGCAATGCTTTAAAAAGTAAGAATGAAAGTATTCTGACCGATGGCACCTTAAGCCATCAAACCCAAAACTTACTGTATTTGGTCAAAGAAGATGAAAAAACTTGCCTGCAAAATTTTGATGATTGTTTAAAGAAAATTCAGAGCTTGTCCGAAAATAGTAGCCGAGAAGAACGCTATGCTGCGCTGAGTGAAATTTACTTGGCAAAAGCTTTAGATGTCGGGCGTAGTAGCCAGTGTCATGTTATTAATAAAAGTAAGAGTTGCGTTGAGCAAGAGTTAGCGCTGTTCGATAAAAGCTTGCGCTATAGTTATGTCTATTTATTTGATTCTGAAGAGTCGCCGTTTGATCGGGTGTTTGACCATCGCCAAAATCAGGTACGTATTTTTTATAACGTGGCCTTGTCAAAGCTTATGACCACGTATTTTAATCATTTAAATACACATCGTTTTCCGCCATTGCTGAAAGCAGATGGGCATGAGTACCACGTCAATTTTGACCACGCGTTAGATGTACAAAAAATTGAAGTCGATACTTTTCGCTCCAGCTATAACATGAACTTTTCTGGTTTTAATACCGTTAACCGTAAGGATGGTTTGGGGGCAGAGTTTATTGTTGGACGTAAAGAAAATGATGTGAATCACGGCTTCATTTTAGACCCCGATAATTTTTATGCTCGCCAAGCCAACCCTAATATTCATTTACCACGCTTCTTTCCAGCTACTGCGATTGCATACCCAAAACAAAAAGCCACAGCCGATCAGGTCATTGCTGGGGCAGAGTTAGAAATTTCAATGTTCGATCCATATCGACAAGACCGTGTAAAAATTGAAGGTGTGGACTATCCACTGACTGCAAACTATTCGGCTCCTTATGGGCTTTGGTTGTCGAAATATAATTTAGGTGCGGCAGGTTATTGGTCTTTAATTAATAAAGAAGCCAATTTAATCATGCCACATTTATATATGCTGGAGCCCTTTAACCCGAATAAGAAAATTATTGTGTTTGTTCATGGTTTAGCTAGTAGCCCAGAGGCGTGGGTGAGTCTAACCAATGACATTATGGGCGATGCTGAATTAAGGAAAAACTATCAAGTTTGGCAAGTGTTTTATTCAACCAACATGCCGATTTTTGAAAGTCGTTTTCAGATTTATTCATTGTTGAATCAAGCTTTTCAAAACGTTGCTAAAGATAGCTATGCTGCACACGATGCAGTGTTGGTCGGGCATAGTATGGGCGGCGTGATTAGCCGTTTATTGGTGAGTAATGCCGATGTTTCAGAGCAAGCCATGCAAAAAATGAATGAAGCGCAGTTAAATCGTTTAAAAGAAAATCCGATCATTCGTGAGCGTTTTCAGTTCAAGGCTTTGCCATATTTTAATCGAGTTGTTTTTGTTTCGGCACCGCATCATGGTACAGACTACGCTGATCGATGGTTTACCCAAATTGCCCGCCGTATTATTCGTTTACCGGCTGACTTTTTTATTGCGGTCGAAATGAGAGATGAGAAAAATACCAAACTCAGAAAAGGCTTAATTGAAAATGGGGCGAGTAATTTAAGTCGCTCTTCTAACTTTATGCAGTTGACTCAAGCCATTCAACCATCGCCCCAAGTGGTCTATCACTCGATTATGGGCAATATTAACGGGACAACAGATAAGTTAAAAAGCAGTGATGGGATTGTGCCTTATCAAAGTTCACATTTGGGTGGGGAGCAGTCAGAGCTGATTATTAAAGGTGGCCATTCAATTCAAAATAGCCCAGAGGCAATTTTAGAATTACGCCGTATTTTACGATTGCATTTAAAGCAGTCGCAGCCTTCAAAATAGAAATTTTTGTTTTTAGAAAACCACTGCTGAACTAGGTCAACAGTGGTTGAAATAATTAATTTAACTGATTTTGTTTGAGCGATTTTTTATGCTCAAAGTAGCTGATTGAAAAAATAACCAAGCCGACCAAGTACAACACACCAGACAAAAGCAGTAAGTCTAAACCTGCTGCATAGAGTAACCAAAGTGCATAGATTGAAGCGACACTTGCAATCGCAATATGCGGTGTGCGTTTATGGCGAATGGATTCTTTAAGGTAAAAAGCTGACACCAGAAAATAAGGCAGCAAAATCATGACTGATGAAATCAATAAAAGTTGAGTGTAATTTTTATTGAAAAAATACACGGCAATTAAAGACCCTTGTACCACAAGCGTCGTCAACCAAAGTGATGAAATCGGTACATTATTTTGATTATTCTTTAAAAATAATTTCGGGAAAGCACCATTTTTTGCAGCTAAAAATGGAATTTCAGTGGCAAATAAGGTCCAACTTAAATAAGACGATGCAACTGAAATAATCAACCCGATGGTAATAATGATGGTACCCGGCAAGCCGATCAGTTGCTGTAAAATGGTCGCCATAGATGGGTTATGCATGCCTGCAAGCGCTTCACGGCTTGCCACACCATAAGCCAATACTGTCACCATCACGTAAAAACTTAATGCCAGCAAAACACCTAAAATAGTTGCTTTGCCAATGTCATGACGTTTTTTTGCACGCGATGATAAAACCACTGCTCCTTCAATACCGGTAAATACCCAAAGGGTAATCAACATTAGGTCTTTCACTTGCTGCCAAAGTGGAACTTGCAAAGAAAAGTCATGTAAGTTGAGTTTGAATAGATCAAACTTAAAGGCAATGAAGGTAAAGAAGATGAAAACCACCATTGGAATGATTTTGGCAATGGTTGCCAGTAAATTCACAATCGCAGCTTCTTTAATGCCTCGACTCACTAACCAGTGTACCAGCCATACAAAAATGCTTGAGCCAATCAGTGAATAGAGCGTATTACCTTCACCAAAAATAATATGGTCTTTGCTGTCGGTAAACATACCAATGCCTGAAAAGGCAATCACCACATAACCCACAATACCAATGGTAGTACACAACCAATAACCCCACGCCGAGCAAAACCCGATCAGGTCTCCAAAGCCTTCGCGTGCATAGTTATAAATACCGCCGTCAAGGTCTGGTCGTTGACGCGTTAAATGTAATAGCGAGAGAGCCAAGAAAATAATGCCGACCCCGGTAATGAGCCATGCAACAAGAAGGGCAGAGCCGTTGGCAACTTGAGCCATATTTTGGGGAAGGCTAAATACGCCTGACCCCACCATAGAACTAAAGACCAGCGCTGTAAGAGACAATAATCCGATTTTGGCAGCAGACATGGTATTTATTCTTTAAAAAATTGAGAAAGTTCAGCAATGTGTTCTGGTCCGATACCACAACAACCACCCACTAAACTTGCACCTGCTTGCTGCCATTGTTTAGCAAAACCAAGATAAGCTGGAGCATCTAAGTCTTTACGAATTTCATCGAGACCATCGTTGGCAGTAGCGCTTTCATCTTGCGGTGGGAAAGCATTGGCGTAAGCACCAATTTGTACAGACTCTGGAATGAGTCCTTTAATTTCATTAATTGCTTGCAAGATCACTTCAGGTTGGCAGCAGTTAAACAATACTGCTTTGGCATTTGATTGTTTGATGAAATTAGCCACTTGTTGCATATTTTCGCCTGAACGAAGTAATGCTTGTTCTTGTTTAATCTCATCTTGCAGCGTAAATGACACCCAATAGTCTTTACCATCTTGTGGTAATAACGCATGGACTGTTTCGACTTCTTTTAAGCATGATTGGGTTTCTGCTAACCAAAAATCTACTTCCGGTGCCAAGGTATTAATGATGGGTTCTGCAAGGTTTTTAGCTTGTTCAGGTTGAAACAGGTCTGCACGGTAAGAGCCAAATAACGGTGGTAAGCAGCCCGCGATTTTGACATTTTTGCCGCTTTCTTTAACTGCATTTTTTGCCTGTTCAATTGCAACTTTAATTAAACGCACACCGTCAGTTTCAAAGCGTTCTTGTCCAATATGAAATGGCACAACAGCATAGTTATTGGTGGTAATCACTTCTGAACCAGCATTGATAAAATCAAGATGTACTTCTTTTACTGTTTCTGGTGCTTCAATGAGTGCAAGCGCAGACCACTCTGGTTGACGAAACGGAGCACCACGACGGGCCAATTCACGGCCTAAACCGCCATCTAAAATCTTCATAAATTACAACATAAAGGGAGAAAAAATAATTGAGTTAATCTAGCGTGTAGATGGATTGTGTTCAATCGCGAATATGCTCGATATATTTCTAAATAAATTAGATTGTTATGAATATTTTTTCTTAAAAGGAATTCTGTAGATCATGTTCAGTTTTACTGATGAACTTCATGTGAAAAAGATTACGTATTTATTTGAAAATATAGACTAAAAAATAATCTTATAACGCGCCATATTGTTGCCAACTTTCACCAGTATGCTGCGTTTTATAATACGCTTTAAGCTGTTCAAGCTGCATAAAGTGTATGCCTGACCAAATTAATAAACTGATGAATATTAAAACTTTAGACAAGCTGTGAACTTTTTCTAGGCGAGCAAAAGCTAACAGTACAAAAAATAAGGCAGGTAAAAATATAAAGAATTGAACAGGGGAGAAAAATAAATGAGCAGTACTGAAATATAACGCCGCTGCACTGATGAGCAGATTTAAAACAGAACATAGCTTTTGATATTTACCGAGCTTAAATGCATACGCGGTGATGGCAAGTAGTACGGCTGAGCTGATGTAAATTGCTGTACCGCCAATCATCCACATATAAAACCCGCTTACCAAAAGATAAGCCAGCAGCAAAAAAAGCACAAGCTTAAAACATAATGACAAGAGGCGAGGTGATGATTTTAAAGGCGTCATAGCGAATCTAAATATCTCAAGTGAGGGCTTAAAAAACAAAAGGACGAATCGAAATTCATCCTTTTGGTATTTTACTTATACATCGTCAAACTTAGTTTGCCTTTGCAACTGGGGCAGCAGCAGTTTCATCGTTTGCAGCTTTGAACGGAGATGTATAGTTCAAGCCAAGTGTAGAACTTGTGTACTGACGAACTTTGTCGAGTAACACAGGATCTTTGCTTAAGTCTTGTTTATAAGAAACCACAATTTCATGAAGCTTCTGGTTCCACTTACCTTCAGTTTGCTGAGGGAAAGCTTTTTCAAGCAAGTTAAGCATGATGTATGGAGAAGTCGAAGCACCCGGAGACGCACCTAACAATGCAGTTACAGCACCATCTTTAGACGCAAAGATTTCTGTACCGAATTGAAGTGTTGCAGGTTTACCCGGTTCTTTCTTAATGATCTGAACACGTTGACCACCTTGGCTTAAACGCCAGTCTTCAGCTTTCGCATCTGGGTAGTATTTACGAAGTTCATTTAGACGGTCTTCATCTGACATCATGACTTGGCTCACCAAGTATTTAACAAGATCAAGGTTTTCCAAGCCAACAGTCGTCATTGGTAAAACGTTGTTTTTGTTTGTTGATGCAAGTAAATCAAGCTGAGAACCATTTTTCAGGAACTTGTTTGAATACGTTGCAAATGGTCCAAACAATACATATTTTTTACCGTCGATATAACGTGTATCAATATGTGGTACAGACATTGGAGGCGCACCAAGTTCAGCACGGCCATATACTTTCGCTGTGTGTTCAGCAGTAATTTTTGGGTTGTCAGTAATTAAGAACTCACCACCAACAGGGAAGCCAGCATATTGTTTAGCTTCTGGTAAACCAGTAAGTTGCAATAATTTAACTGCTGCACCACCTGCACCGATAAATACAAAACGTGTTTTAACGTGATCTACTTTACCAGTTTTCAAATTTTTGAAAGACACAGTCCAAGTTTTGTCATCATTTTGGCTGATGCCAGTCACTTCGGTTGATGTCTGTAATTTGAAATTCGGGTTTTGATTTAAATGACCTACTAATTGTTTAGTGATTGAACCATAGTTCACGTCAGAGCCAACATCCATACGGGTTGCTGCAACTTTTTGACTAGGGTCTCGGTCATTCATCACTAAAGGTGCCCATTGTTTAATAACAGCTGGGTCTTCAGTAAATTTCATACCTTTGAACAACGGGCTTTGGATCATGGCAGCATAACGTTTTTCTAAGAATTGAACGTTATCGCCCCAAACGAAAGCAATGTGTGGAACTGGATTAATGAATGATTTTGGTTCAGCTAAAACGCCTTGTTTTACCTGATATGACCAGAACTGTTTAGCAACTTCAAATTGAGAAGCAACTTTTTCAGCTTTGGCAATTTCCATCTTACCGTTTTTCTCTTCGGTATAGTTCATTTCCATAAAGCCAGAGTGGCCTGTTCCGGCATTGTTAAAGCCGTTTGAACTTTCTTGAGCAACTTGGTCAAGACGTTCATACATACGAATTTGCCAGTTTGGTTCAAGCTCAGTGAAATAAGTACCGAGAGTGGCACTCATGATGCCGCCGCCAACAAGAACAGCATCAACAACTGGCTCATCTTTTGCAGTTTCAACTTGTTTTGACGTTGTTGGTCTAAACAAGAATGCAATACCTGCGATTAGAATAAGAATGATTAATACCAGAAGGTATTTCAAAAACTTTTTCATGTAAGGGGGACCTTAAAATAAGTTATTTGAGTCACTTAAGGTGTGAGGAAACCTAGACAGCGTATCCAGACAAAACGGATATAAATGCGAAAGTAAATTCTCAAAATTAGAGAACTTCGAAAAAAATAAAAATTACTTGGGATTATCGCAAACACTCTATATTTTAGACTAATTTTGCATTGACAAGACAATTTTTATAATAAATGGGGTTCATCAAAATCATAAATATGATTTATATTTAACCAAACTGAGCTTTAAAAAGATAATTTAAGCTCATTGTTTTTATTTAAACATTTGAAATTAAATTAATAATTTTAATTTGATTAAAGTTAAATCATTTGAAGAATATTTGCCTATAAAAATCGATTAATTTTTATTTCATACCATATTTATGTAAATAAGCTGCTCGTAAGTGCTTATTTTCTGTCATACATTGTTCTTATTAATATTGGTTCTATAAAGATTAAATTAAGGGCATATCTCTGCATAAGAAATATGCCCTTTCAGATTTTATGATGCTACATAGAACGGTGCAGTTGAACGTGGTAACGCTTCGCGTCCACGAATTTGGTCTGCAATTTTCTCGGCAATCATAATGGTAGTTGCGTTTAAGTTACCGGTAATAATGAGTGGCATGATAGAGGCATCAACTACACGTAAACCCTTCATACCGTGTACACGACCTTGACCATCTACAACAGCCATTTCATCTTCACCCATCTTGCAGCTACAAGATGGATGGTAAGCTGTTTCTGCATGGTTACGAACAAAGTCATCAAGCTCTGCATCAGTTTGCAAATGTTTACCCGGGCTAATTTCATCACCACGATATGGATCAAGCGCAGGTTGCTGCATGATTTCACGAGTAATACGAATTGCATCGCGGAACTCGCGCCAGTCTTGCTCAGTCGACATGTAGTTAAACAAGATACTTGGATGCTCAAATGGATCTTTCGATTTAAGTTTGATTCGACCACGTGAAGGCGAACGCATTGAACCTACGTGTGCTTGGAAACCATGTTCTTTCACTGCATTACTACCGTTGTAGTTAATGGCAACTGGCAAGAAATGATACTGGATATTTGGCCATGTAAACTCATCCGAACTACGGATAAATCCGCCTGCTTCAAACTGGTTACTTGCACCAATACCTGTACCGTTAAATAACCACTCGGCACCAATTGCAGGTTGGTTATACCATTTCAAGGCAGGGTATAAAGAAACAGGTTGCTTACATTTATATTGTAAGTACATTTCTAGATGGTCTTGCAGGTTTTCACCCACGCCCGGCAAATCATGAACCACATCAATGTCCATTGATTTTAAAAAGGTACTTTGACCTACACCTGAACGCTGTAAAATTTGCGGTGACGCAATTGCGCCTGCACACAGTAATACTTCACGTTTAACCAAAGCACGTTGCAAGTTGTTTTGATCAGCACCAATAATATATTCAACACCAATTGCTTGCTTTTGATTAAACAAGATTTTGTTGGTCGTCGCATGAGTTAAAATAGTGAGGTTTGGACGACCTTTTGCCATATCCAAATAACCACGTGCGGTACTTGAACGACGGCCTTTAGGCGTAACGGTACGGTCCATTGGACCAAAACCTTCTTGTTGGTATCCATTTAAGTCGTCAGTACGTGGGTAACCTGCCTGTACACCTGCTTCAACCATGGCATGGAATAGCACATTGTTGCCATTTTTTGGTGTAGCCACTGATACAGGGCCGCTATCACCATGATAGTCGTTGCCACCAATGTCACGAGTCTCGGCTTTTTTGTAGTAAGGCAAACAATCGGCATAAGTCCAGTTTTCAAGGCCTTTATGGGTCGCCCATTGTTCTAAATCCATTGCGTTACCGCGGATATAGCACATACCATTAATTAAAGATGAGCCACCTAAGCCTTTACCACGACCACACTCCATACGACGGTTGTTCATGTGTGGCTCTGGGTCAGTTAAATAAGCCCAGTTATAGCGACGACCTTGAAGAGGGTAGGCCAAAGCTGCCGGCATTTGTGTACGGAAATCCAAGCGATAATCTGGTCCACCTGCTTCTAGCAGTAAAACGGTGGTATCTTTGTCTTCAGTAAGACGCGCAGCGAGTACATTTCCGGCAGATCCTGCGCCAATAATAATGTAATCATATTCTTTAATATTCATAACTATCCTTTTTTTACTAACAGTTTGCCTGAGCAATCTATAAAGACTGCTCGGCATATGTGATTTAGGTTGAAGGTTTTACAGCGATTGAGGCATTAAAAAATGCTTTGATAATCGCCAAGTTCAACTTGAATAGATTTGATACGGGTATAGTGCCCAAGCGTAGTTAAGCCATTTTCGCGGCCTACACCAGATTGTTTATAGCCACCGACTGGCATCTCGGCAGGCGATTCGCCCCAAGTGTTAATCCAGCAAATACCAGCTTCAATTTGGTGAATAATGCGATGAGCACGGCTGATGTCTTGAGTAACAACCCCAGCAGCTAAACCAAAGGTGGTGTCGTTAGCACGGCGGATGACTTCTTCTTCGGTTTCATAGCTTAAGATGCTCATGACAGGTCCAAAAATTTCTTCTTGAACAATGGCCATCTGGTCAGTGCAGTCACTAAATACTGTCGGTAGTACATAAGCGCCTTTGGCAAGTTCGCCCTCAGTTGCGCGGCCACCACCAATTAACACTTTAGCGCCTTGTTGTTTGCCTGACTCAATGAAGGACAACACTTTTTCCATATGAGGGAAGCTAGTGAGCGGACCGAAGTTTGTGTCTTCAGCCATTGGATCGCCAATGCGAATACGTTTTACACGCTCTACAACCGCTTTTTCAAAGTCAGCTAAAAGTGATTTTGGAACAAATACGCGTGTACCGTTAGTACATACCTGACCTGAGCTAAAGAAGTTCGCCATGACTGCAATATCTGCGGCACGGTTGAGGTCGGCATCTTCACAAATAATCAGTGGAGATTTACCACCGAGTTCCATGGTCACTTCTTTTAGCGTAGAGCCAGCAGCACTTGCCATGACTTTTTTGCCAGTTTCCACACCACCAGTAAATGAGATTTTTTCAATCACGGGATGTTCAGTCAGCCACTGACCGATTTCACGACCAGCACCTTGCACCACGTTAAATACGCCGTCTGGAACGCCTGCTTCTGTATAGATTTCTGCAAGTTTAAATGCAGTGAGTGGAGTGGTTTCACTTGGTTTGAAAATCATGGCATTACCCGCAGCAAGGGCAGGGGCAGATTTCCATAAAGCAATTTGAATTGGATAGTTCCAAGCACCAATACCAGCAACTACACCTAACGGTTCACGGCGTGTATAAAAGAAACTTGATTCGCGAAGTGGAACTTGTTCACCTTGAATGGCTGTTGCAAGTCCTGCGTAGTATTCGAGTACATCTGCGCCAGTCACAATATCGACTGTAGATGTTTCGCTAAAAGCTTTACCTGTGTCGAGTGTTTCAAGACGGGCAAGCTCATCATTACGTTCACGAAGAATGTCGACAGCACGACGTAAAATACGTGAACGTTCCATGGCAGTCATGGCAGCCCAGATTTTTTGTCCTTGTTGGGCACTTTGTACAGCAGCTTCAATATCTTGTTCAGAAGCTTGTTGAAGAGTCGCGATTGTCTCGCCGTTGGCAGGGTTAATACTATTAAATGTTTTACCACTGGTTGCTTTAACGTAGCGTCCATGGATATACAATTGATGAACTTGTACATCACTCATTTTGTCTCTCCTGCAAAGGCTTGTTCGCAAATTGCAATTGCGTTTGTACATAATCGTAAGCAATGGAACGAGCAAGATTGCTGTCAAATTCGTTATGACGGCTTAAACTGCCTCGTAACCATAATCCATCAATCAATGCTGCCAAACCTCTAGCGGCAACACTGGCCTGTTGTTCATCCATTAACTTAAGAAAATAAAACTTTAAGTTGGAGTACAGGCGTTGATCATTAATCTTTTGTAAGCGGCTTAAGTCTGGTACATGCATACTTGCTGACCAAAAGTCCAACCAGACCCGCATTGCTTTTTCATTGACCTGACTAATGTCAAAGTTAGAGTCGATAATGGCCTTAATCTGGCTCTCTGGATGCGAATCTGCTTCTGCTCTGTACTGTTCGGTTTTACGACGCAGAACATTTAACATTTCTTGCATACAGGTATTTATCAACCCTTGTTTGTCGCCAAAATAATGGCTAACAATGCCGGTCGACAGCTCGGCTTTTTTTGCAATTTGAGCAATGGTGGTATTGGATAACCCCACTTCATAAATTACGTCGAGTGCAGCGTTCATGATTTCTTCACGTCGCACATGTTCTGGTTTTACTCTGCGTTTTGTCATGGTTGTCCACATCAGCACTTTTATGGGTGCTTAAAATTCAACATGTTAACTTGCAGAGCATCATAGCACTTTTTTATCATACTTGTTATTGATTGAACGTTCAATCAATAACAAGTATGATATGTAAAAATCAATGAATTTTTGAACAAGCTTCTAAAAATAAAGAGGTGAAATCAAAGGTTCTTAAGGATAGGATGATGCGCATAAGTACATTACTTATCACGTTATTTTGAGAAAAATACACCGATTGCAAGGAGCAATAAGATGGTGTTGAAAAGTGATGGATATTCTTCAGACCATATTCGGTTAAATCGTTTCGTATTTTGGAGTTCAGCAATCAGTATCGGTATTTTTGGCCTACTTTTTGTGCTGTTTCCAGAAAAAAGTCAGTTTTGGCTGACCTATGTACAAGAGCAGGTAAATCACTTTTTTGGGTGGTATTACATGCTAGTTATTGTGCTGTGTCTGGGTTTTGTTGGTTGGCTCGCTTTTTCGAAAGTGGGGCAGATTCCTTTGGGAAAAGATGACGACAAACCAGAGTTTAGTTATTTGGCTTGGACTTCAATGCTGTTTTCGGCAGGGATTGGTATTGCGCTACTTTATTATGGTGTGGCCGAGCCTGTTGACCATTTTTTAAGACCGCCAGAAGGTGAGGCAGGAACGATTCAGGCAGCCCGTAATGCGATGACTTATAGCTTTTTGCATTGGGGGATTCATGGTTGGGTGCTCTATGCATTGCTCGGAGTTACTTTAGGTTACTTTGCTTTCAGACAAAACTTGCCATTAGCACTTCGCTCGGCGCTTTACCCAATTTTTGGAGAGCGAGTGCATGGCTTGGTGGGTGATTTTGTCGATGGCTTTGGAATTTTAGCGACGGTCATTTCTTTGGTCACCAACTTGGGAATCGGAGCGTTGGTGCTGGTATCGGGCATTTGTTACTTACTGCCGCAAATTCCGGATAACTCTGCGACCTTAATTACTGCCGTGCTCATCATGATGTTCGTTGCCACGATTACGACAGTGGTGGGTATTGAAAAAGGTTTGGCGTGGTTGTCGCGTATTAATTTACGTCTGCTATATGCCTTACTTTTATTTGTATTTTTAACGGGTCCGACAAACCATTTATTAAATGGTCTGGTGCAAAATACAGGCGATTATCTCAATAACTTTATTGGTAAAAGTTTTGATATGTATTTGTACAATCAAAAAGCCAGTGGCTGGTTGGGTTCGTGGACTGTATTTTATTGGGCTTGGTGGATTGCATGGGCGCCTTTTGTCGGTATGTTTATTGCCCGCATTTCAAAAGGACGTACCATTCGTGAAGTAGTATTAGGTGTATGCCTGATTCCACTCGGCTTTACACTGGCTTGGATTTCGGTTTTTGGAAACACTGCAATTTATTTTATCTTGCAGCAAAAACAGAAAGTATTAGGTGATATGGTCTTAACTGATCCAGCATTATCTTTATTTAAATTACTCGAATATCTGCCGTTTAATCCGTACGTTGCGGGTATTGTTGTTGTAATTTGTTTCGTTTTATTTTTGACACCAGTTGGCTCTGGTACACTAATGATCGCTAATTTGTCCTCAAAAGGGGGCACCAATGATAGTGATTCACCGATCTGGTTACGCGTCTTTTGGTCTGTGGTAATTACCATTGTAAGTATTGGCTTACTTTTAGCCGGTAGTTTTAACTCCATGCAAAGTGCTGTGGTGTTATGTGGTTTACCATTTTCAGTCATTATTTTGCTTTATATGTTTGGTTTAGCCAAAGCGTTAAAGCAAGATGATTTTGACCCTCAATTAGTGAAAAAACAGTTAGCTGTTTCAAAAGACATTTCAGTCCCATCGAATTGTGACCAGAATAAAGTGACCGAGGTTTTATAACCTCAATCGATCACATCTATATATTATTTTTTTGCGTTTAAAGTCGTCTTTTCATTGTTTTAAATAAGAGTGAAAAGACGAAATTAAATATTTTGTTTTTATTTTATTCCTTGAGGATTGTATGGCAACAGATAATCCAAGAGCAGTTGATGATTTAACATTATCTAAATCTAAAAAAGACCCGCTCAACCGTGTGGTTTTTTATTTTTCAGCTGTACTTATTTTAATTTTTTCTCTCGTCACGTTTTTGTTCAACGATTTTGCAAATCGAGTCATGAATGCTGTGCTTCAGTGGGTAACTTCAACCTTTGGTTGGTATTATCTGCTTGCGGCAACACTATATATGGCCTTCGTGATTTTTATTGCCTGCTCAAGATATGGCAGTATCAAATTAGGACCTAAGCATTCAAAGCCTGAGTTTAGTTTACTCAGTTGGTCTGCCATGCTGTTCTCGGCTGGTATTGGTATCGACCTCATGTTCTTCTCGGTTGCTGAACCACTATCTCATTACATGCAACCTCCGGTCGGAGCAGGTCAAACCTATGAAGCAGCACGCCAAAGTATGGTTTGGACATTGTTTCACTATGGTTTAACTGGCTGGTGTATGTATGCTTTGATTGGTATGTCATTGGGATATTTCAGCTATCGTTATAATTTGCCGCTTACCATTCGCTCTGCACTTTATCCAATCTTTGGACAAAGAATTAATGGGGCAATTGGGCATAGTGTTGATACAGCTGCCGTGATCGGGACAATTTTTGGTATTGCGACGACCTGCGGGATTGGAGTAGTACAGCTGAATTATGGCCTACATGTGTTATTGGGGTTACCAGAAAATATCTGGATGCAATTTATCCTGATTGCTGTTGCGGTCGGCATTAGCGTTATTTCGGTGACATCCGGGGTCAATAAAGGCCTGCGGATTTTATCTGAAATTAATATTTATGTTTCGGTCGGGTTATTGCTGTTTATTTTATTCTTGGGAAATACTGAGTTTTTACTCAATGCCCTTGTCCAAAATATTGGTGACTATTTAACTCGTTTCCCTGCTTTAGCATTACAAAGTTTTGCTTTTGAACAGCCGAAAGAGTGGATGAGTAGTTGGACTTTCTTCTTCTGGGCGTGGTGGATTGCTTGGTCTCCATTTGTAGGACTCTTTCTGGCACGTATCTCAAGAGGGCGTACCATTCGTGAGTTTGTATGCGGTACCTTAATTATTCCACTTCTATTTACACTCACGTGGTTATCTATTTTTGGTAATAGCGCACTGCACAGTGTTATTTTTGAAGGCAACCAAACCTTAGCAGCAACGGTATTAGCAAATCCGGCTCATGGTTTTTATGACTTATTAGCACAATATCCGGGCTTTACCTTTATCGCTTCAATTGCCACCGTAACAGGGCTTTTGTTCTACGTGACTTCTGCCGATTCGGGAGCGCTGGTTTTAGGTAACTTCACCACTAAACTTACTAATATCGATAATGATGCTCCACGTTGGCTAAGCGTTTTTTGGGCTGTGGCGATTGGTTTACTCACATTAGCCATGCTCATGACCAACGGCATTACCGCCTTGCAAAACGCAACTATTATTATGGGGTTGCCGTTTAGTTTTGTGATGTTTCTTGTGATGGCTGGGCTTTATAAGTCCCTTAGACTTGAAGATTACAGGCATGCTAGTCGCAGTATGAATGCAGCGCCAGTCGTAGGGAACGTTGATATTCTGAACTGGAAACAGCGTTTAACTCGAGTGATGCATCATCCGGGAACTACTGAAACACACCGCATGCTAGATACGGTGTGTTTGCCAGCTGTTCAGGCTGTTGCTGATGAGTTGATTAAGCAGGGTATGAATGTGGACGTGCAGCAAACCCCGCTTGAAGATGAAGATACGCTTTACCATCTAGATCTCACTATCCATTTGGAAGAAGAGCAAAACTTTGTTTATCAGATTTGGCCTGTACGCTATAGCGCGCCGAACTTTAGCCAGCGTGTAAAACGAGGCAAACAGTTCTATTTCCGACTTGAAACCTATCTTTATGATGGCTCTCAAGATAACGATCTGGTCGGTTACAGTAAAGAACAGGTCATTAACGATATTTTAGATAAATATGAAAGACATATGACATTCTTACATATTAATCGTATTAGCCCCGGGAATCGTCCATTGTTCCCAGATCCACAAGCTTAAGAGGAAAATGCATGGCTTCTCCTTATCTACATTCTTTTGCTTTATTTTTCTCTTTGCTCAATCCATTTTTAATGAGCATTTATATGATTGGCCTGATTCGCCATTCAGAAGCTAAGGTGTTTAATAAAGCACTGATTCAGGGAAGTTTGATTGCTTTTGTCGTCTTCATGCTATTTGCATGGGGCGGCGAAACAATTTTTAGTAAATATCTGAATGTACGTTTTGAAGCCTTTCAGATTTTTGGAGGTCTTATCTTTTTGGTGATTGGCTACCGCTATGTGTTTCAGGGTGCCGACACCATTGGAGAAATGCGTGGTGCTCCAGAACATCTGGCTGGCACCATTGCCATGCCGTTTATGATCGGCCCAGGGACTATTAGCGCTGCGGTAGTCACAGGGATTGAAATGTCAATTGGTGAGGCAGCGCTAGTAATTGCCTTCACCTTGTTTTTAACTTGCAGTATTTTGATTTTGATGAAATTTTCACATGATCATTTACGCTATAAACATGCCAAACATATTGACCGCTATTTTGATATTGTCGGGCGTTTATCTGCTTTATTAATTGGTACGATCGCCATTGATATGATTATTAATGGTGTGACAGGCGTCATTAATAAAGTTTAGCAAGTCATTCATAAGAACCTGCTATGCCATTGAACATGGAATAAAATGGCATAGCATCTTCTAAAAAATTCTAAGATAAATAAAACAGCTTTAAAAAATAACTTTAAAAATAGTGCCTTAAAAAATTAAATTTTTAAAAACAATCAAAGATATTAAAAAATACGATGCTATGTTATGGATTTAAGCATGTTTTTTTTGTGAATTATCAACCATAATGTTGACTGAGCTTGTTTTAAGACAGAGTTGAGCTATGCCTACATTAGATGAAATGACCACAGCAACTGATGATCAGTCTGAATTGACGATGTCAGTTTTGATGACGCCTGATATGGCAAATTTTTCAGGTAATGTTCATGGTGGTACGATTCTAAAACTACTAGACCAAGTCGCTTATGCTTGCGCAAGTCGTTATTCGGGTGGCTACGTGGTGACTTTATCTGTAGATAAAGTAAATTTTAAAGAACCTATTTATGTAGGTGAGTTGGTAACCTTCTTGGCAAGTGTGAACCATGTAGGTCGTACTTCAATGGAAGTCGGTATCCGTGTTGAAGCGCAAAATATCCAGAAGCGGACAGTGCGCCATACCAATAGCTGTTATTTCACGATGGTTGCTGTTGATGAACAGGGTAAGCCATGTGAAGTACCTCAATTAAATCTCAATACAGAATGGAAGCGTTGCCGCTTTGAAGCTGCTGAGCATCGTAAGGTTTTACGTCTTCAAGAAAATCACAACCCATCTTGTAGCATGTATAAGAAAACTTCTTAAAAAAGATTGAATTAAAAAAGGATCGAACCGCAGCATGGTTCGATCCTTTTTCTTCTTTACCAAAATTCAGCGTCCATTTTTCATTTTAGTAAAATTATCTCTGAGCTTGGAGGAGAATGCTGAGAGAATTAACGAGTTGCAGGAGCAGCTTCAGAAGCAGAACCTACAGCATCAGATGCAGCATTTGCAGTGTTTGCTTGTTCTTGAGTTGAAACAACAACTTTTTCTTCACCAGCAGCGTTATGTGCTTGGTCGTGCTTAGAAGCAGCAAAAGTTGAAGCAGCAGTTAAAGCAAGTGTAGTAGCGAGTAAAGTTTTAGCTAATTTCATTTTATGGCATCCTTAAATTTCATTTAAAAATAAATTAAACCTAATCGTTCATACATACCTGAAACCTGTATGGCTGAATGACTAAGCTAGGACACATGCTAAGCTGAGGTTGGTATTACATCAATTAACTTAACAATCTATTACGGCTATCTTAACAATATGAAATATACGGGTCATTTATGTGAGCAATCTGTAAAATAAAGGGGCTTAAATACACCTTAAAATGTGAAAAAATATTTCTTATCGAGTGAAAAAAAACCAAATTGGTTACGTAAACCTAACACTCTGGCATGAATTATGAATATGCTTGAATAGGATATTTCGTTTGAATTGTAGATATTAAAAGTTAATTTAGATAATTGATGAGATGCCTGTCACAAATTGAGAGCTTTAGCCTGATAATTGAAAAGTATATCTTCAAAGTTAAAAATCATTTTCATGGGATTTAAACAGTGATATACCTTTCTTAGTTTTTTATACCTTGTTGATTTGAGCCGCTTGTGAAACTGATAGCCCCAAAAACTGTTCCCACCCATATTATTTCCGGTTTTTTAGGGGCAGGAAAAACCACGTTGTTACAGCATTTATTAAGCCAAAAGCCTAAAGATGAGGTTTGGGCTGTATTAATGAATGAATTTGGGCAAATTGGAGTAGACCAACAACTCTTACCCCAAGAAGAAGGATATGCGGTCAAAGAACTATTAGGGGGCTGTCTATGTTGTAGCAGTCAATTACCGATGCATATTGCTTTAGCCCGTCTATTGAGTGAACAAAAGCCAGATCGACTCTTTATTGAGCCGACTGGACTTGGACATCCTTCTCAATTATTTGACCAACTGACTGAACCTCATTGGCAAAGCAGTTTAGCTATGCGAGCACTGATTACGGTGGTAGATGGCAGTCGTTTGCACGATACCAATTGGGTTAAACAAAACCTTTATGAAGATCAGTTAAAAGCTGCTCAAATTGTGGTGGTATCACATACCGATGTGATGACTTTTGAAGATGATCAGGCGCTTGAGCTATTAAAAGACGAATACCAGCCTTATCATCAAGAGTGGATTAAAATTGAACATGGTCAGTTAGCGTTAAATAAAATTGATGTAGCTGCTCGTTTAACTGAGCGATCTATACAACCTTTACTGAAACTTCAAAAACAAATGACTGAAACCGAGGTTAAGAAGGAAATTAATCAATTACCTTATCATTATGTCGAGTCGGCACAAGGCTATATTGTGGCAGGTTGGAAATTACCTAAACGCTGGAAATTCGATTTTTATAATTTGCTAGATTTATTATGTGCGCAGCAAGACTGGCTTCGAATTAAGGGAATTTTTAACACAGATCAAGGGTGGAAAGTTTTTAACTTTAATCCTGATCAGTTTAATTATAAGTCAGGTGAAGAGGGCATTGATAACCGCATTGAAATCATTAGCGAACATAACCATGATTGGTTAGTTTTTGAAACAGCTTTACTTGCCTGTCAGCTTGAAGAATAGAGAACATTAAACCAAAGATGATTTAATGTTCTCATAATGGATTTAAGGTTTTGTATCTAACACAGCTTTAGCTTGAGCATGATCAATATCTTTTTCCCAGTGTGCAATCACTACGGTCGCGACACAGTTACCAATTAAGTTGGTACAGGCACGAATAATTCCAATAAACCAGTCGACTGAAAGTAGAAGCACTAAGCCAATTGCAGGGAGACTTGGTATCACTGAAAGTGTGGCTGCAAGAATAACTAAAGCCGAGCCTGGAATACCGTGAGCGCCTTTAGATGTAATGAGCGAAACCAGCAAAATAGCCAGTAAGTCATGCATAGACAAATCAATATTGCAGGCCTGTGCAATAAAGATCACCCCTAACGTTAAGTAAATTGAAAACCCGTCTAGATTAAAAGAATAACCTGTAGGTATGACTAACCCTACAGTGGAATCTTTGATTCCCAAATTTTTGAGTTTTTTCATAATTTGTGGAAGAACAGAGTCAGAAGAAGCAGTACCTAAAACAATAGCGAGTTCATCTTTAAAATAGCCCACAAATTTGAAAATATTGAGACCAGCAAGTTTTAAAATCGAACCTAAAACAATAACGACAAATAAAATGCAGGTTGCATAAAACAGTAAGACTAAATAACCCAATTGTAAGAGTGAATCTAAACCAAATTTGGCAGTCGTATAAGCCACTGAACCGAATACACCAATTGGAGCTAAACGAATAATGAGCCCCATAATTTTAAAGAAGACTTCTGAAAAAGCTTCAAGTGCTTGACGTACCAGCTCTGCTAAATGTTTAGGAATTAAAAGTAGGGAAACACCAAATAAAATAGCGATCAATAAAACCTGTAAAATATCGCCGTTTGCAAAAGCAGCAGTGAAAGTTTTTGGAATAATATTGAGTAGAAATTCCGAACCTGTATGCATCTCGTGGGCACGTTCGGTATAGGTACTTAAATCTTTTGCATCTAAATGGCTAATATCGATATTCATACCGACGCCCGGTTTAAATACATAGGCCACAATAATGCCTAAAATTAAGGCAATAGTAGTAACCACTTCAAAATAAAGAATGGTTTTTGCACCGACTTTGCCCATTTTTTTTATGTCATTTGCACCATAGATTCCCAGTACAACAACACAAAACACAATTGGTGCAATAAGCATCTTAATTAAAGAAATAAAACCATCACCTAATGGCTTGAGAGATAGGGAGAAATCATGGAAACCGATTCCAACTGCAACTCCAAGGAATAGAGCACAAAGAACCTGTAAAAATAAACTACGCTTGAGCTTTAGCCACATAAGTCATCAATTTTAGCAAGAGGAAAATATATCTCTCTAAAGCAAAAAGCCGGCCAACTATAACTTGAGGGGAGCGTTTTGGAAGAATATGCAAATTTCACATGACTATGCTTTGGATTGTTCAGTTTTTTTATAATTTCTTATCCAAAATCGAGTATCCTTAGCGCCAAATTTTGGGACATATTAATCATGGCGCTTAAAGCAACAATTTATAAGGCAGACTTGAATATTGCCAATATGGATGACCATATTTATGGTGATTATCAACTGACGCTTGCCTTGCATCCTTCGGAAACTTTAGAACGCTTAATGGTTCGTTTGATGGCCTTTGCTCGTTTCGCAAGTGATGAGCTTGAGTTTACTAAAGACCTTTTTGAAACTGACGAGCCAGCGTTATGGCAAAAAGATTTAACGGGTCAGTTAGAAACATGGATTGAAGTTGGTTTGCCATCTGAAGATAAAGTCAAAAAAGCCAGTGCACGTTGTAAAACAGTGGCGATTGTTGTTTATGGCACACAAGTCGAAGACTGGTGGAAACGAAACAGTAAAATTAAAACGTTAAGTAACGTTCAGGTTTGGCAAATTGCCCCTCAAAGTACAGTAGAGCTAGAGCAACTGTGTGAACGTACGATGCAGCTTCAATTAAATGTCATGGACAACGAGTGGACGCTTTTAGGTGAAAAGGGCCAGGCAACTGTTGTGTGGACACAGTTACAGTAACACAGAAAAGCGCAACAAATTCTACAGATTCAGTTGGTACACTAATGTACCAACTGCGATTTTAAAGATTCAGATTAAGGGGTAAACCATGTCAAATGAATTAGAAATTATCGATTTAAAAGTAGGCGAGGGTAAAGAGGCTGTTAAAGGCGCTTTAATCACGACTCACTATACAGGTTGGTTAGAAGATGGCACAAAATTCGATTCTTCAATTGACCGCGGTAATTATTTTGAATGTGTGATTGGAACAGGCCGTGTAATTAAAGGCTGGGACCAAGGCATTATGGGAATGAAAGTTGGCGGCAAGCGTAAATTAATCGTACCTGCTCATTTAGCTTATGGCGAGCGTAAAATGGGTAAGATTATCCCAGCTAATTCTAATTTAATTTTTGAAATTGAATTATTCGATGTCAAAACTCGTGACTAGTGAAGAACTTAAAGCCCTTTAGAGGGCTTTCTTGTTTATATGAGCTTTAAATATAAATACATTATTAATTTATATTTTAGCTTTATGAATATTTAAGATTATTTTCAGATTATTTGATTATAAATGCTAACTGAAAAACTGTTCATTTGCAGGCAGTGTGATATTAAGACCAAATTTCAAAAAGTTTGTGGCTTAACATCAAATTTCACATAAATAATCTATATTGATATTGAGACGCTATTTCATGACTATCCGCTTTGCATCTCCTTTGTTGAACATATCACTTGGCTTGGCCTTGGCAGGTTTGTCAGGCATGGCATTAGCTAAACCACCTAAACTGGACGCTTCAACACTTACGGTGATTGGTTATCATGAAATTACCGATACTAAAAATGCCTTAATTCCTCAATATGCAGTGACCACTCAACAATTTACACAGCACGTTGACTGGCTACAAAAAAACGGATTCCATTTTATTACGGTTGATCAGTTGATCCGTGCTCATCAGGGTAAGGCTCAACTGCCTACAAAACCAGTTTTATTAACTGTAGATGATGGTTATCAATCTTTCTATCAAAATGCTTATCCAGTCATTAAAGCTAAAAAAATTCCGGTTGTTCTTGCTGTTGTAGGTTCATGGTTAGAACCAAAAGCAGGGCAGAAAGTTGATTTTTCAGGGGAAGAAATCCCACGTGACAAAATCTTAAGCTGGGGTGAGCTGAAAGAGATGCAAGATAGTGGTTTTGTAGAAATTGCAAGCCATAGCTATCATTTACACCGCGGTATTACAGGCAACCCGCAAGGTAACTCTGAACCTGCTGCAACAACTCGTTTTTATGATGTTAAAACTCAAACCTATGAGAACGATGAACAATATCAATCACGTATCTATAATGATTTAAAGAAAAATAACGAGCTACTCAAAGCGCATGGCTTACGTTCACCACGTATTATGGTGTGGCCATATGGTCGCTATAATATGCAAACTGTCCAAATTGCGAAAAAATTGGGTATGCCAGTGACTATTACACTGGATGATGGGGCTGATCACGCAAAACAATCTCTACAAAATATGAGCCGTATTTTGGTAGAAGGCGATATGACGACTGATGATTTGGCTCAAGAAATTAAAAATCGTGAATTGAATTTAACGGATAACAACCGTCCGCAAAAAATTATGCATATCGATCTGGACTATATTTATGATCCAGACCCGAAACAGCAAGAACGTAATTTAGGTCATTTGTTAGACCGAATTAATGCGATGGGTGTAAATACTGTCTATTTACAAGCATTTTCAGATCCAGATGCGAATGGCTCTGCTGATATGGTGTATTTCCCAAACCGTCATATTCCAATGCGTGCCGACTTGTTTAACCGTGTAGCATGGCAAATTCAAACGCGTACGCCTGTAAGTCGTATTTACGCGTGGATGCCTTTATTGGCATGGGAACTACCAAAAACTGATCCAGTTTCTAAAGATTTGGTTGTGACGGAGCAAGCAAAAACAGGTGAACACCTCAACATGGGTTATATCCGTTTAAGTCCGTTCTCAGCAGACGCACGCCAAACTATTCGTGAGATTTATCAAGATTTGGCGAAGTCATCTTCATTTAACGGAATTTTATTCCATGACGACGTCACCTTATCTGACTATGAAGATGCAAGCCCAGATGCCTTAAAAGCTTATGCGAAACAAGGTTTACCTACAGATTTGGCAAAAATTCGCGATAACGATCAAGATTTGCAAAAGTGGACGGCATATAAGACAAAATATCTAGATGATTTTGCAATGCAACTTGTTGATGACGTGCGACAATATGAACCGTTCTTACTCACCGCACGTAACTTATATGCGCAAGTTGCTTTAAAACCATATGCAGAAAACTGGTATTCACAATCGCTTGAAGAGTCATTAAAACGTTATGACTTTACGGCTATTATGGCAATGCCTTATATGGAACAGGTCGATAATGCTGATCAGTTCTATAAAGATATGGTTGATCGCGTGAAACAATATCCAAATGGTATTAAGAAAACCGTTTTTGAATTACAGGCAACCGACTGGCGTAAAAACGAAAAGGTACCTTCAACTGAAATGGCCGCAACAATTCATTCTCTTTATCAGCAAGGTGTAATGCATGTCGGATATTACCCAGATGACCCAATTAAAGATCATCCGGATGTGGACACTATGCATAAAGCATTTGCTGAAAAATCATCTCGTCTTGTGCCGTAGTTGAGGCTAAAACATGACAATCTTTGCTGCAATATGGTCGCATGCCTTAAAATTCGTTTTCTATTATCCATTATTCATGTCGTATTTATGGATGATTGGCGCGATCATTTTCTATTGGAAAGAACGTCAGGCTCCGCCTTACGATCAACCTGCTCCATTAGAGAGTTATCCAAAAGTCGCTGTGTTAATTCCTTGTTTTAATGAAGGGGATAATGCAGAAGAAACTATTAGCCATGCATTAAAACTGGACTATCCTCATTTTGAAGTGATTGCGATTAATGATGGTAGCTCGGACAATACAGGCGAGGTACTCGACCGGTTAGCAGCACAATATGAAAAACTCCGTGTTGTTCATTTGGCTCAAAACCAAGGTAAAGCGATGGGGCTGCAAGCCGGAAGCTTAATGACCGATGCCGAGTTTTTAATTGGTATTGATGGGGATGCTTTACTTGATCCTCATGCAGCAAAGTGGATGATTCGTCATTTTCAGGAAAATCCAACAGTTGCAGCTGTGACGGGTAACCCACGTATCCGTACTCGCTCAACTTTATTAGGGCGTATTCAGGTCGGTGAGTTTTCTTCGATTGTCGGCATGATTAAACGTGCACAACGTACCTTTGGACGCTTATTTACCGTATCTGGTGTTATTACCGCTTTTCGTAAGAGCGCTGTTCATCAAGTGGATTATTGGTCACCAAATATGTTGACTGAAGATATCGATATTACGTGGAAATTGCAGCGTGCAGGCTGGGACATTCGTTTTGAACCGAATGCCTTAGTCTGGATTTTAATGCCTGAAACTTTAAACGGTTTGTGGAAACAGCGTTTACGTTGGGCTATGGGTGGGGCACAGGTATTAATTAAAAATATTGATGTGTTCACTAAGCCAAAATTAAATTTTTTATGGCCATTAATGTTTGAGCTGTGCTTAACCTTAGTTTGGTCGTATTTAATGCTCGCGATGGCTTTATTATGGTTGGTACATTTTATTTTACCAGTCCCTGCTTTAGCCGTTGTGAGCTCTCCATTTTTACCGTATGGTAGCGGTATTTTATTGGGGGCGACTTGTCTCATTCAGTTTGCTTTAAGCAAATGGATGGATAGTCGTTATGAACCACATCTAGGAAAAAACTATTTCTGGATGATCTGGTATCCATTGGTCTTTTGGCTAATCACCATCTCGGCAACTATTGTGGCATTTCCGAAAGTTTTAAAACGTGGAGATGAGAAACGTGCGCGTTGGGTGAGCCCGGATAGGGGCATTCGTGGATGAAATGCAATAGTCATGAGATTTTAAAGATCGTGCTGTATTGATGTCTGGGGAAAACCACAGCACTTCGTTAGGTAAAGAGAGAAATGAAGACAAATTCGTTGATTATTGATTTACGCCGTCAATTACCATGGCATAAACGCTATGCTTCTACAACAAGCACAGCCATGATGTGGGCGGTTTGGTTGTTGCTGTGGCGTCCATTTGTACTAATCTGGGTTTTGGCTGAGCTCCAAAAAACACATTTGGTTCACCGTTTGTTTAGTGCGTTTGGTTTAGGCATTGAACATGGCATTACTGCGTTAATTGCTTGTGCAATTTGCTTATTGTTGTGGAGTCATGTGCTGCCTGAGCATCGTGTTGGCGGTAATGCGCTTAAAGCAAAACAGACTGATGATTATGCGCGCTATTTTGATTTACCTGAATATGAAATTGAGCAGGGACGTAGTCAGAAAATTACAGTCGTTCACCATGATGAATTAGGTAAAATCGTTAGAGTTGAATAAAGCATATTAATGAAAAAAAGCCCGCATCATGTGGGCTTTTTTTACGCTAATTTCAGTATATCCATAAGTTTTAAACTGTAGAGTGCAGTGCTTGTGCGGGTATTATTTACCTTTGAAAACAGGAGGTCGTTTTTGCAACATGGCAAAAACACCTTCTTGAACATCTTCTGTTGTGAGCAATGGTTGAAGATGGCTTTGCAATTGCTTAAAGGCAACCTCGTAACCTTCGTTAATAGCTTCACGAGCAGAGGCGAGGGTCACTTTTACAGCAAGAGGAGCAGCTAGCGCAACATGTTCAGCAAGTTCTATTGCACGGTTGAGTTGAGAACCATCTGGGCATATTTCGGTAATCAGGTTCATATCAAAAGCTGCTTTTGCATCGAAAGAGTCACCAGTGAGTAAATAACGCATGGCTTTGGCCCAGCCTGCGGCTTGAGTAAAACGTGCAGTAGCTCCCCCAAAAGGTAAGATGCCACGTTGAACTTCCATTTGAGCAAATTGTGTATTTTCACTCGCAATCGTAATATCTGCGTTGAGGAATAGTTCTATACCAGCGGTGTAACAATAACCTTGTACCGCTACTATCAAAGGTTTACTGAGCTTTTGGCCGATTGTGCCCCAAGGGTTAATTTCATTTTCACTAAAATCAAAAACACCTGTAGCGAGTTTAGGTTGTAACTCAACTAGGTCTAAACCAGCTGTAAAATGATCGCCATGAGCAAAAATAACCGCGCAGCGCAGGGCATCATTATTTTCATATTCGGTGAGTGCTAGTGATAAGTCTTTGATCATGTGACTATCAAAAGCATTACGTTTTGCTGCCCGATCTAGACCAATTAAAAAAATATGCCCGCGAGTTTCACGGCTGACTTTTCCTTCTTGATTTGACATATTGTCATGCTCTTTATTCGTCTTTAATCATGTTTTAAACAATCATTTAAAAACTAGCAAATATAATTTGTTGATGACTCGATCAGTATTTCTTTTGTCTATGTATTGAAGTAAATCAAATTTATGCGAAAGGACCAATCCTAAGATAACGTCAATTTCTATCATTTATTTAAATTAGCAGTTTGCTTCGCTTTATATTTTTCTCATAATACCTCGTCAAATTGATCTCAATAAGCAGCTGTTTTATGTCACCTCTAGAAATCTTTGCGGTCTTGATTAGCCTGATTGGAGTCGGATTAACGGTAATCCGTAATATGTGGTGTTGGCTGTTTAATTTCTTTGCCTTTGTTTTATATGCCTATTTGTTTTACGAATTTAAGCTATATGGCGAAACGATTTTGCAGTTCTTTTTTATGGTGGTAAATTTTTATGGCTTTTACTACTGGCTTAAAAGAAAGCAGCAAGATCACGATATTCGAATTGAACCGATTGCAGTTCAAACCGCTGTCATCCAAATGATCATTGCCGCGGTAGGTGGCTTGCTTTTTGGCTTAATTCTTAAAAACTTTACCGATGCAGCAGTGCCTATGCTCGACTCTCAACTTGCAGCATTTAGTTTGCTTGCAACGTATTGGACCAGCCGAAAACATATTGCGACTTGGGTACTTTGGGTATTTGTCGACATTATTTATGTCGGTATGTTCATCTATAAAGATTTATTTTTAACAGCTGCGTTATATGCAGCATTTGTTTTGATGGCAGCTTATGGTTGGTATCAATGGGAAAAGGTTAAAAAGAAACAGCTTTTAGCCTCTAATCAGCTTTAATTTGGAGAGTGATCATGTTGTTGAGCTTAGAGGTTTATAAACAACAACAGTTTGATCAAATGGCTGCAAAAATAATGGCCAAGCCAAAAGAATATTGTGAATTTAATTCTGTATCTGATTTTTATAACGCTGCATGGCTCAACGGTTTTCCACAAGGTAGCCAGATTTCAGCTACTGGTTTAGATGATGGTGCTGAAGAGTTTTATGCAGTTATTCAGTTTAAACAACAGTATTTGAAATTTGATATTAAAGAAAATAATTCGATAATTATCTTTCAGGATATGAATGGGAATGTTTTAAAAAGTAATTTTTGATTTATAAAATAAAATCTAAAAAAAAGCGACTTAACGTCGCTTTTTTTTAATAAATAAATTTGGAAATTTTATTCGCTGTTTCAACAACTAGGTTTGCGATATCTTCTTTAAATGTTCTTTCATCGTAAGTGGTAATTGGACAACTTACAGAGATAACAGCGACCATTTTACCGTTTGACTGTTTAAAAATAGGCGCCGCGCAGGCTGCCATATCGTGATTGTAATGACCCCAGCTCACCATGGTTTTTTGAGTTTTTACGTATGAAAGCCTTTGCAATAAAGCTTTTAAATTGGTTGGCGTCAGATCAGAGAAACTGTCCCAATCGCTAAAATTGCGGTAACGCTGACGTACTTCAGTTTCAGGTAAATCAGATAAAAGCATTTGACCAATGACAGTTGCATGGGCAGGCCAGCGAGTTCCTAAACTAATGTTGCTCGTGAAGGTTCCCATAGACTGGATATTATTTACAAAGACAATATGAGTACCTTCTAAAATAGAAAGATGTACAGCGAGTTTGGTTTGGTCACGTAGTTCTTTCATTAATGGTGTCGATAAATCGAGTAATGAAAGTTTAGATAAACTGTTAAAACCAAGTTCCATGACTTTGGAATCGAGTGCATAAGTTTTTTGAGATGCTTTTCTTAAATAGCCACAAGATTCGAGTGTATAGATCAGACGAAATGCACTAGAACGGTTCACTTCTAAAATTTCAGCAATTTCTGTAATGGTCATTTCTTGCGCTTGTTGATTAAATGCTTGCAAGATAGCTAAACCCCGTACAAGTCCGGGAACTAAATATCGGTCATCATTTTTTGTTGTTTCCGATTCGTGCGAATCTTCTTCAATTGCTATGCTCATTCGTGTCATTTTCCTATAAATAAAACATGATTCAATTTGGGGCATGCTGCTTTATTTTATAACTATTGTAATTGTTAAAAATGCATAAAACAATTTTTATATTTAAAACTTTGTTTCCTTCTTGAAACGTAACAAAATATTTAAAAATTAATAACACAATGAATTTTATATTTATTTTTACTTTGACAAAAAATGATCAAGGGGATTATGCTTAGCTTGTGTTTTGAAAATCAAATTATGTTTTGTATATAAAACAAAATGAGGACGCAAGGTATGAGTTGGATCTCAGTTTGTCAGCAGGGTGACGTTAGCGAAGATGAGCCGAAAGCCATCGAAATTGAAGGGAAAAAAATAGGCGTATTTTTCGTCGATGAAAATTACTTTGCTATCGAAAATGTTTGCCCTCATGCGTATGCCTTATTAACCGAAGGATTTATCGAAGATCAGACTGTTGAATGTCCATTGCACGAAGCAATTTTTGACATTCAAACAGGTGAGCTAAAAAGTGGGCCAGGGTGTAGAAACCTATGTACGTACCCAGTTCGTGTTGAAGGACAGGATATTCAAATTCAACTCTAGTCCTCACATGTACAAGGAAGCAGAACAATGAAGACATTTAATGAAAAGTTGGCAAGCTGGATTCATGCAACGCCGGCAACCGAAGCAGGTATCAACAATATTCAAATTCCAGGTCAATCTGAATTGTTGGTTTGGCAGACACGTTATAAAGAACCAACTCTCTATGAACAGGATTTTGTAAAAAACTTGATTCAGGCATTTTCTGCGGGCGCAACAGAGTTAGATGACGTTGTTTCTGCACTTAATCAACAGGGTTTCCGCTGTGAATCTGGTGATGAATGGACTTCTGCAAGCTTTACAGAAGAAATGCAACGTTTAGGTTATTGATTCAGGGAAGAATAAAATGAACGCAATCGTATCAACTTCACAAAGCGCTGAAGAATATTTAGAACTTGGTTTACGTGACCAATGGCATCCGGTTTTGGCAAGTTGGGAAGTCGCTGCTAATCCAGTCGGTATTACCCGTTTAGGCGAAAATATCGTGGTTTGGCGTGATGCCGAAGGTCAGGTTCATGCACTTGAAGATCGCTGTCCACACCGCGGTGCTCGTCTTTCCCTAGGTTGGAACTTGGGTGACCGAGTTGCTTGCTGGTATCACGGTGTTGAAGTTCGTGCTGATGGTGTAGTTGCTGATGTGCCAGCGGTTCATGAATGTCCAATGACCGGCACTAAATGTTTAAAGAACTATCCTGTCATTGAGCAACATGGCGCAATCTTTATCTGGTTTGGTATTGATGCAAATGAACAACCAGCACCGCTTGAGTTCCCAGAGCAACTTGCAAGTGAAGAGTGGAGTGCGTTCCTTTGCCAAGCAGACTGGAAAGTAAACCATCAATACGCGATTGATAATGTAATGGACCCAATGCACGGGACCTATTTACATGCGACATCGCACTCGATGGCAGATGGTGAACGTACTGCAGAGATGAAGCACCGTACCACCGATAATGGCTTTGTTTTTGAAAAAGAAGGTCAAACAGGTGTGAACTTTGACTGGGTTGAATATGGTTCAACAGGTGCAAGCTGGTTACGTCTTTCAATTCCATACCGTAAACAATTTGGTCCAGGTGGTGAATTCTGGATTGTGGGTTATGCAACGCCAATTGATGCCAACAATACTCGCGTATTTTTCTGGCGCTGCCGTAAGGTGAGTGGTTGGCAACGTAATGTATGGCGTTTCTTATATCGCAATCACTTAGAACAGTTGCATTGGGATGTATTGGAACAAGACCGAATTATTTTAGAAAACCTTGCGCCAAATGCGCGTGAAAAAGAGTTCCTCTATCAACACGATGTGGGTCTTGCACGTTTACGCCGTTTAATGAAAAAAGAAGCTGAAAAGCAATTAAAGAAAATTGCTGCACTAAATGCATCAAACCGTATCGAGATGCAGGAAGAAGCTCATGGCTAATGTAGCGTTGTTGCAAGGCAAAAAAGTTTTAGTGACTGGTGCTGCACGTGGTTTAGGTCGAGATTTCGCTCAAGCCATTGCCGAGGCTGGTGCTGAGGTTGTGATGGCAGATATTTTATCTGACTTGGTGCAACAAGAAGCACAAGCGTTACAGCAACAAGGGCTAAACGTTCATGCTGTCACCGTTGACCTTGCCAATGCAGACTCTATTGAAAATGCGGTTGCAAAAAGCGTTGAAGTATTACAGGGACTAGATGGCCTTGTGAATTGCGCGGCACTGGCGACCAATGTCGGTGGAAAAAATATGATTGATTATGATCCTGAACTTTGGGATCGGGTCATGAATATTAATGTGAAAGGCACATGGCTCATCAGTAAGGCTTGCGTTCCTCATTTAAAGCAATCGGCTGCTGGCAAAATTATTAATGTCGCTTCCGATACAGCACTTTGGGGCGCACCGAACCTGATGGCTTATGTTGCGAGTAAAGGTGCAATTGTAGCCATGACGCGTTCAATGGCAAGAGAGTTGGGACAGTTCAATATCTGTGTCAACACATTGTCACCGGGCCTTACTCTGGTTGAAGCAACCGAGTATGTGCCACAGGAACGTCATGATTTATATGTCAACGGAAGAGCGATTCAACGTCAGCAACTTCCACAAGATTTAAATGGAACAGCATTGTATCTACTGTCGGATTTGTCCTCTTTTGTGACAGGTCAAAATATTCCGGTCAATGGCGGTTTTGTCTTTAACTAAGGAGTAGTCAAATGATTACAGGGATCGAGATTTTAAAGTTTGGAGTTGAAGATAGAGCCGCTTCAAACAAGTTTTTGGCAGATTTTGGTTTAAGCCAAAGTACTTCGGATATTGAAGGCACAGATCTTTACCAAACCCAAAATGGCAGCAAAATTTATTTATTTAATTGTGATGATGACCTTTTGCCTGCTGCCATTGAACAAGGTTCAACTTTACGTGAAGTCACTTGGGGCGTTGATAGTCTTCAAGACCTAGAAGACTTAGCTGTACGTTTGGCTGATGTAAAAGGTTTTAAACGTTCTGAAAATACAGTTCAGTGTCTTGACCCAAATGGCATGACCATTCGTTTTGAACAAAGTTTTGTAAAAGAAGTACCAGAACTTAAAACGGAAGGTATTAACCAATACGGCAACATTCAACGTGTGAATGCAGCAAGTCCTGTATATGAAAAAGGTCAACCTGTTGCGATTGGACATGTGGTGTTCTTCACACCGGATTTGGCAACTACTGAAAACTTCTATATTGAAAAAGTAGGCTTTCATTTATCTGATGCTTACAAAAATCGCGGTGCATTCTTACGGTGCCGCGGTGAAGGTTATCACCACGATTTATTCTTACTTAGCGTTCCAAATAAACCTGCGGGCCTAAATCACGTTGCATTTGTTGTTCGTGATATTCATGAGGTGATTGGAGGCGGTTTACATATGAACCGTTCAGAGTGGTCAACCTTTATTGGACCGGGACGTCATCCAATTTCTTCTGCTTATTTCTGGTACGTCAACTCACCATTGGGTGGTGCATTTGAATATTACACCAACGATGATTATTTGACCGAAGAATGGCAGCCACGTGTAGAAGAACATCGTCTAGAGCTTTTCACCGAGTGGGCGATTGAAGGTGGTCTTGATGACAAACCCCGCCGTCAGGTAAAGCCTGTGTAACAGGCATTGCTTTACAAGGAAGAAAGGCTATGGAAAAGATTGTAATTGTAGGGGCGGGGCAGGCTGCAGGTTGGGCAGTTAGTACCTTACGTCAAAATGGATATATGGGTGAAATTCATGTGGTCTCAAATGAAGATCAGGTGTTTTATGAGCGTCCGCCATTGTCTAAGCAAGTACTTTCAAAAGAAGCAAGTTATGAAAGTTTGAATCTGTTCTCTCCAGAACAGGTTCAAGAGTTCAACATTCAATGGCACAAACCGGAAATTGCAACAAAAGTCGATCGCGAGCAAAAGCAGGTTCATTTAGAAAGTGGTCAGATTTTGCCGTATGACAAATTGCTGATTGCAACTGGAAGCCGTGCGCGTGTACCCGTCAATACATGGCAGTTCATTCCAAATGTTGTGACTTTACGCAATGTGCATGACTGTGAACGTTTGGCTGAAATTTTAAAGAATGCAAAAAATGTCGCTGTGATAGGCGGTGGCTGGATTGGTTTAGAAATTGCTGCAACTGCACGTAAGCAAGGTAAAGATGTTCATATTTTTGAGTATGGCGACCGCTTATGTGCAAGAAGCGTGAGTCCGGAAGTTTCTGCATTTTTAAAAAATATGCATGAAACCCAAGGCACAAAAATTCATTTAGACAGCAAGAGCCTTCATTTGGTTGAAGCGCCGAATCAGAAAGTTGAAGTGGTGAACCATCCTCAAAATAGTCAGTTATTTGACTGTGTTGTGGTAGGTGCAGGCGCTGAAATTGCCAAAGAGTTAGGTGTACATGCTGGTCTCGATGTGAAAGATGGCATTGTAGTGAATTGTTTTGGGCAAACTTCAGATCAAAACATTTATGCCGCAGGTGATGTCGCGATTCATCCTGGTTTGGGTTATTGCATTCAGTCTTGGGCAAATGCACAAAATCAGGCAATTGCAGCAGCAAAGTCGATGCTCGGCATTGAAACTGAATATAGCGATATTCCATGGCTTTGGTCAGATCAATATCACTTTAATATCCAGATTTTAGGTACGTATCAGCCTGAAAAAACGAAGGAAGTAGTCATTCGCCAAGGCGGGGAAGATCAGGTGAGCTATTTATATCTGGACCATGAAAATCGTTTGCTCAACATGATAGCCATTAATGATTCTAAACTGGTCAAACTGGCAAAACGTTGGATGCAAGCCAACACCGTTTTAGATCCAAAACTATTAGCAGATGCTGAATTTAATGTCATGAAGTTAAAACCGTAAACATTAAATCTGGTTCTCATTACCAAATCGAAGGAATGACACATGAGTAATGAAGAAAAAAGTGGATTGAAGCATTGGGTACCTGCTTTTGTCCTTATGGTATGTGTGGTACTGGCGTTTTTCGACAAGATTAGTATTGCGGTTTTATTTTCAGATCCTCATTTTCAAAGTGCAATGGGAATTGCTGAAGATAAGGCCAAGCTCGGATGGCTCATGACAAGTTTCTTACTTGCTTATGGTTTTTCATCAGTCTTTCTCAGCTTTTTGGGTGACATCTTTAACCCAAAGAAAATGCTGTTCTGGAGCGTAACGTCGTGGGGCGTACTCATGTTCTGTATGGGGTTCACCACCAGTTATTCAGGCATGTTGGTTTTACGTGTACTGCTTGGTTTAGCAGAAGGCCCGTTATTTGCCTTGGCATACACCATTGTTAAGCAGACTTATACGGACCGTCAGCAGGCACGTGCTTCTACCATGTTCTTACTTGGAACACCGATAGGTGCATTCCTTGGGTTCCCGATCACTGCAAATGTTTTAGCTCACCACGACTGGCACACCACTTTTTTTGTGATGGCTGCGCTAACCCTGATTGCGATTTTTAGCATTGTTTTTGGTCTGCGTAACTTGCAGCTCAAGAAAACTGTCGAAATTGAGGGCGAGAGTAAACGCACTAATTTCAAAGGTCACATTGCCAATACTAAATTGCTGCTCAGCAACAGCGCATTCTGGTTGGTTTGTCTCTTTAACATTGCGCTGATGACGTATTTGTGGGGCTTAAACAGCTGGGTTCCTTCTTACTTAATGCAAGACAAAGGATTCAATCTCAAAGAGTTTGGGATCTATTCAAGCTTTCCGTTCATTGCCATGTTAATTGGCGAAATTATCGGTGCGTTTTTATCTGACAAGTTAGGCCGCCGCGCAATTCAAGTATTTAGCGGTTTATTACTCGCGGGCATCTTCATGTATGTGATGGTCATTATGACTGAGCCATTATTGATTATTGCTGCCATGTCTTTAAGTGCTATGGCATGGGGTTTTGGAGTAGCAGCTGTATTTGCTCTGCTTGCAAGAGTCACGACCTCAAATGTAGGGGCGACTGCGGGTGGAATATTTAACGGTTTAGGTAATTTTGCAAGTGCAATTGCGCCTGTTCTTATCGGTTACATCGTGATGCAAACACATAGTTTTAATTTAGGAATTACCTTCTTGGCTGCTGTCGCTGTCATTGGGTCGTTGTTCTTGGTTCCTCTTTTAAAACGTTATTAATTCACTGTATAGGAGTTTAAAAAATGACTACACAACAATTCGAATCGTGGGCACAACCAGAGGGTGCTTCTTTAGAAGATTGGTTAAACACACGTATTGCTCGCTTTGAGACACGTAAATACGACTTCGATGCTTTGAAGTTCCAAGCAGATTACGACCCGAAATATCGTCGTGCACAAATGCGTTACATGGGTACGGGTGCAACAGGTGTTGCAAATGACGGTAACACCGTTCCAGCAGAAAACTTCACATTTTCAACCATGGTTCTGCCACCACAGTGTGAAGGCCCTTTGCACATTCACCACGATGTTGAAGAAGTTTTCTTTATGCTCCGCGGCGAAATTGATTTGTTCATTGAGCACAACGGCGAAAAATTTGAAACCCGTTTAAAAGAGCGTGACCTGATTTCAATTCCACCGGGTATTTACCGTGGTCTATTTAACCCAGGTCAAGAAGATGCCTTGATGTGTGTGATGTTGGGAACAGGTAAACCAACAATTCCGAACTATCCACCAGAGCATCCGTTGTCTCAAATCAAACGTTAATTGTTTGATGAAGTGAATGAAGGAAAGAATTGAAAATGATGACACTCATTGAAAAGTTAGCAGAATTTCCGGTGAAAACCGTTACTGTTCAAGGCCAGCAGCAAGCCTATCGGGAAGCCGGTCAGGGCGAGTACCTTGTGCTGTTGCACGGCATTAGTTCAGGTTCTGCTTCATGGGTAAACCAACTTGAAGTGTTGTCTCATCATTTTCATGTCATTGCCTGGGATGCACCGGGCTATGGCAAATCAGATGAACTTTTAACTGATCAGCCCAATGCGACCGACTACGCAAAGCGTTTGGTTGCGTTGTTTGATGTTTTAAAAATTGAAAAAGCAATTGTGGTCGGACACTCATTAGGTGCCTTACAGGCCAGTGCATTTGCTGCACTGTACCCAGAGCGAGTGGAACACTTGGTTGTTGCTAACTTAGCACAAGGCTATCAACGCCACGATGAGCAAACACAAATTCAGGTTTTTGAAAAAAGACCAAAAATGTTGAAAGAACTAGGCGCTAAAGGAATGGCCGAAAGCCGTGGACCTCATTTGATTTATAAACAAGAGCCACAAGCCTTAGCTTTAGTTTCAGAAGTAATGCAGCAGTTGACCTTACAAGGTTTCACACATGCATCGTACTTACTGGCATATGACGAAATACGTAATTACTTAACCCATTTAAAAGTCCCATGCACAGTCATTGCAGGGCAGCAAGATCAAATCACTCCTGCGTTAGGTATACAAGAGCTTGCTCAGGAATTGCAGTTGGAACAGCGCTTCGTCATAGAAGATGCAGGACATTTAAGTTATGTCGACCAACCGCAAGCATTTAACCAAATTATGTTGACGATTCAGGAACAATCGTAAGAGAGATTAAGGATTATGAGCTTCCAAGTTGAAGGAAAAGTTGCAGTTGTTACCGGTGGCTCATCTGGGATTGGGCTGGCTGCTGTTGAAATACTGGTTGCAGAGGGTGCAAAAGTTGCTTGGTGTGGTCGCGATGAAGAACGTCTAAATGCTTCAAAGCACTATATTTTAGAAAAATTTCCGCATGCCAATATTTTTACCAAAGCATGCAATGTGTTGAAAAAAGAAGAAGTTCAGCAATTTGCCAAAGACGTCAAACTCAATTTGGGCAATGTGGACATGCTCATTAATAATGCTGGGCAAGGCCGTGTTTCAAATTTTGAAAACACACAAGATGAAGACTGGATGAAAGAAATCGAGCTGAAATATTTCAGTGTTTTACATCCGGTACGGGCTTTTCTTGATGACTTAAAACAGTCGGCAAATGCCTCAATTACCAATGTGAACTCGTTACTGGCATTACAACCGGAACCGCACATGATTGCGACTTCATCTGCACGCGCTGCACTGTTGAATTTAACCCATTCGTTGGCGCATGAGTTTACTCAATATGGTGTTCGCGTGAATTCAATTTTACTCGGAATGGTCGAATCTGCGCAGTGGAAACGCCGTTATGAAACCCGTTCAGATTTAAATCTGTCATGGGAAGAATGGACAGGCAATATCGCAAAAAATCGTGGCATTCCTATGCAGCGTTTAGGCCGTCCAGAAGAGCCTGCACGTGCTTTAGTTTTCTTGGCATCACCATTGGCATCTTACACCACAGGTTCGGCAATAGATGTCTCAGGTGGTTTTAACAAACATTTATAAATATTAGGTGCTGTCATGAAAAAGTTGATGATGATTGGTTTTGGCGCAATGGCAGCAGAAGTGTATGCCCACTTGCCTCAAGATCTGCAACTCAAATGGATTGTCGTGCCATCTCGTAGCATTGAAAAAGTTCAATCACAAGTCTCGTCTGACATTCAGGTGATTTCAGATATTGAGCAATGCGATGGTACCCCAGACTATGTCATTGAGGTGGCAGGTCAAGCAGCAGTGAAAGAGCATGCTCAAAAAGTTTTAGCGAAAGGCTGGACCATTGGTCTGATTTCGGTGGGTACTTTGGCTGATAGCGAATTTTTGGTTCAGCTTAAGCAAACTGCCGAAAAAAATGATGCCCATCTGCATTTACTGGCAGGGGCTATCGCAGGGATTGACGGGATTTCTGCAGCCCAAGAAGGGGGTTTGCAAAAAGTCACTTACAAAGGCTGTAAAAGTCCAAAAAGCTGGAAGGGTAGTTATGCAGAGCAATTGGTCGATCTAGACCATGTTGCTGAAGCTACAGTCTTTTTCACAGGAACTGCGCGTGAAGCTGCCATGAAATTTCCAGCTAATGCCAACGTTGCAGCAACCATTGCACTTGCAGGACTTGGTATGGATGAAACCATGGTTGAGTTAACTGTTGATCCAACCATCAACAAAAACAAACACACTATTGTGGCAGAAGGTGGCTTTGGGCAAATGACTATTGAACTGGTGGGCGTGCCGTTACCAAGTAACCCAAAAACATCAACTTTGGCTGCGCTTAGCGTGATTCGTGCTTGTCGCAACAGTGTAGAAGCAATACAGATTTAAGAAGGATTTGATCATGGCAAAGGAAATTTATATTGCAGGTGAATGGCGATTAGGCAGTGGTGCAGTCATTCAAAGCCTGTTTCCGGCAGATCAGTCGGTAAACGCTGAGCTTTCAACAGCAACGCTTGAAGATGTAAATGAAGCAATTGAAAAAGCGGATCAGGCTTGGCGTCAACCGAGCTGGAGAAACAGTTTGCCGCATGAGCGCGCACGTATTCTCTACAAAGTTGCAGACATTATTGAAGCGCGTGTAGATGAATTAGCCAAATTACAAACACGTGATAATGGTAAGCCTTTAACCGAAACTCGTGGCTTGGTGATGAGCGCGGCGGCAACTGCACGTTATGTTGCTGCGGCATGTGAAACATTGAACGATGAGCTCACCACTCAACGTGCTCCAGACTTTATGACCATGAGCGTGCATGAACCTGTGGGCGTTGTAGCAGCCATTACCCCTTGGAACTCTCCAATTGCGAGTGAAGTTCAAAAGCTTGCTCCAGCTTTGGCAGCAGGAAATGCCGTGGTGTTAAAACCAGCTGAAGCGACTTCACTGATTGCTTTAGAGCTTGCCAAAATTTTTGAAGAAGCAGGTTTACCAAAAGGCTTACTCAGTGTGTTAGTGGGGCGTGGTTCTGTGATTGGTGATGCTATTGCTCAGCACCCATTGGTTCGTAAAATTTCTTTTACAGGTGGAACAACCACGGGACGTCATTTGGCACACATTGCCGCAGATAAACTGATTACTACTTCGCTTGAGTTAGGTGGTAAGTCACCAACCATCGTTTTGCCGGATGCGGATGTCGAACTGGCAGCTAAAGGTGTCGCGTACGGTATTTTTAGCTCGGCAGGCCAAGCGTGTATTGCAGGTTCTCGCTTGTTTATTCATAGCAGTCTTTACGATCAGTTTTTAACGCATTTGGTTGAAATTACCAAAGGCTTACGTGTGGGCCATCCAGAACAAGCTGGTGTGCATTTAGGTCCACTGGTCAATGACAAACATTTGCAATCAGTTGACCGCTATGTGCAGCTTGCTAAAAGCGAAGGTGGTCAGGTTCTAATTGGTGGTGAAGCGCTTACGGCTGGTGACTATGCCAAAGGAAGCTATTACTTACCCACCATTATCACGGGCTTAAATAACAGTGCTCAAACCTGTCAGGAAGAAATTTTTGGCCCTGTTTTAGTCGTTATGAAATATGACAACGAGCAAGATTTAATTGCTCAAGCCAATGACAGTTGTTTTGGTCTTGCCGCAGGTATCTGGACTGAAAGCTATCGCAAAGCTTGGCGTATTGCACGTGCATTAGAAGTGGGAACGGTATGGATTAATACCTACAAAAAATTCTCGATTAGTGCGCCGTTTGGTGGCTTTAAAGACAGTGGGATTGGGCGCGAAAAAGGCCGTTTGGGCATTTTATCGTACATGCAACAAAAGAGTATTTATATGGGGCTGAATGAACAGCCTAACCCTTGGTGCGATTAATAAATTCAAGGACTGAAAACAAATTTTGAGGAACAGACATGACTGAACGTGTAAATGTAGGCGAAGCAATCGCAAGAGTTTTAGAAGCGCACCAAGTTGATAGTATTTATGGTGTTATTTCCATCCACAATTTACCTATTGCCGATGCGGTAGGGCGCCGTGAAAAAATGCGCTTTGTAGCAGCCCGTGGTGAAGCGGGTGCGGTTACTATGGCAGATGCACACTCACGCTTTAAAGGCCTAGGGGTAGCGTTAACCAGTACGGGTGCTGGTGCGGGTAATGCGGTGGGTTCACTCATTGAAGCAATGAATGCAGGTAGCCCTGTATTGCATTTAACGGGTCAAGTTGAGCGTGAATATCTCGACCGTGATGCAAGCTTCATTCATGAAACCAAAGATCAACTTACATTTTTACGTGCATCAAGCAAAGCAGCATTTCGTATTACCAGCCCAGACAATGCTGTTGGTGTAATACGTGAAGCCATCCGTGTTGCAACTACAGTTCCAATGGGACCAGTTAGTGTTGAGTTACCAATTGATGTACAAGCAGCAGAAATTGATTTACCACTTAATCTTGGGCCAGTGAAAGCACTTGAATTGCCACAGGCAGAGCAAGCTGAAATTGATCTTCTTGTAAGCGAGATCAAAAAAGCAAAACGTCCGATTTTCTGGATTGGTGGTGGAACTTTAAATAGCATTGCCGAAGTTAAAGCAATTGCAGATTTAGGTATTCCAGTTGTTTCATCGACTCATGCTCGTGGGGTGTTGCCAGATGATCATCCACGTAGCTTAGGTGCGTTCCATAACTCGGCAGGTGTTGAGCAGTTATTAAAAGATGCCGACCTGATGGTGGTAGTGGGTTCTCGTTTACGTAGTAATGAAACAAAAACTTATTCGGTTGAATTCCCTGAAAATATTATTCAGATAGATGCAAACCCGGTGGCTCAGCAACGTAATTACAAAATTCGCAACTTCATTTGTGGCGATGCCAAAGATGTCTTAACACGTGTGTTAGAACAGCTTCAAGGAACTTCAAAAGTTGACGCCGATTACGATGCTGCTGTAGTGGCTGCTAAACAGGCTGCAATTGATGCACTGCGTAAACAAATCGATCAGTACGCTTTAATTTGTGATCACTTACGTGCAGCTTTACCTCAAGACGGCATTTTTGTACGTGACATCACCATGTCGGGTAGTACATGGGGTAGTCGTTTATTCCCGGTACAAGCGCCAAACCAAAACATCCACTCACTTGCGGGTGCAATTGGTTTAGGCCTTGCAACAGCAATCGGTGCTTCAGTTGCTAACCCTGACAAAAAAGTAATTGGTTTAGTCGGCGATGGCGGCTTAATGCTGGGTATTGGTGAAATTGCAACTATGGTGCAAGAAAACACCAACATGGTCTTAATGATTATGAATGACGGTGGTTATGGCGTAATGCGTGGCATTCAAAATAACTACTTTGGTGGTCGTCAGTATTTCAATGAATTGCATACACCTGACTACAAACTTCTTGGCGAATCAATGGGTGTGAAAAGCTGGAAAGTGGGTAGTGCAGATGAGTTTAAAACGGTTATTGAAGAGGCTGTCGCTTTTGAAGGGCCAACCGTGATTGAACTCGATATGAACTCGATTGGACCATTAAACTTCGCGGGTCCACCGCAAAAGAAACTGTATTAACCAGTTTGGATGGTTTAGTACATATGCGATGGGAGCTGCTAAGCCATCCTTTTTTTAGATAAATTTTTTTGTCTAAAAAACAATAAAAACGAAGTTTTACAGGTAAAACAAATAAAGTTCCAGCAGGACGCTGGAACTCAATCAAGGATGTAGAGATGAAAAAGACTTCATTGATCATGGCATTCATTGCACCGCTTACGCTGGGGGTAAGCGTCAATGTATTTGCAAAAGACTCATTGCTTGAATGGAAAAGTGATGACGGCACCGACTCATTAAAGTTAGGTGGGGTGGTTCGGTTAAATCAACGCTATGAAGATTGGGAAGGGCCAAACCGTGGTTTTGGTAAGCTCCATTTTGATATTTTCAGGGTTGATCTCAAAGGTAAATTTGATAATGCCTATATCAATGCCAGCTATATGTTTCAAGACCAACAGAAAACGTCCATTGAAAAAGCATATGTTGGCTATAACTTAGATGCCAATAACAGCATTGAAGCAGGTTTGGTTTATAAGCCTTTTACGATTTATCCTTACCCGCAAAATGGCTGGACCTATCACATTCCATTCTTTTTAGGTTATGGCAATAACATTGCACCGGGGATCAACTGGAATTATCACAACAAAGATTGGGATGTAAAACTCGGTTATTATCCTCAAATGTTAGAGACGAACCTGCGTTATTCCCCTGAAAGTGCAACTTATGATGACTTGGCAGGAAATGCATTTCCATCTCAAAAAGCCTATCAAAATGAAAAGCGCAATCAGGTGAATACCCGTATTGTTCGCAAGTTAGAAACTGATTTCGGTAAGCAAGAGTTCGGTGTATCGGGTGCAATCGCCCAGCTACATAATGATATTACCGATAAAGACGGCAAATATTATGCAGTCGGTTTGCATACTGAAAACAACTACAAACGCTTTAATTTACAAAGCTCGGTCATCCACTATCAATACGATGCTAAAAATCCGGATGGTGTAAATAGTGATATGACTTTGATGGGAGCGAATGGCCTTACGCCTGCTTATTTCATTGCTTCGGAAGGTACGATTGCCAGTTTAAACCTTGCCTATACGTTGCCTGTGACCAATATGGGCAAGCTAAAAGCCATTAAGTTTTATAATGACTATAGTTATCTCGATAAAAAACGTGATGATTGGTCAGATTCGCAAATGAATACTACAGGGATGATGTTTATTGCTTCACCATTTATGGTTTGGGCAGATTATACGTGGGGTAAAAACTCCAACATCATTGGTGGCTCGACCAATTCAACAGGATATACCTCTGCTACCTCGCCAAACAGCGACAAATGGTTATACCGTATTAACTTTAATATCGGGTTTACTTTCTAAAGTAAGCAGCAATAAAAAACCACGCAATTGGCGTGGTTTTTTATTTAATAAGTGAAAATTTTTAATACCTGTTTTTTTCGAACTTATTCCAAAACACAAAGGCAGTCACAAAGGCCAAAATGGTTAGCGCGAAAATATAATACATCGCACCAATATCACTATATTGACTGAGCCAATGCACTAAAGGCAGGGTCATACCACCAACAATTGCATACGATAAATTATAAGAAAATGAAATGCCCGAGAAGCGAACAGGCGCGGGGAACATTTTGACCATACTGCTCGACACCATGCCGACGGTACCAGAGCATAGACCCAGCAACATATATAAACCAAAAATGGTTGAATGTGCCGCGTGCCCCAAACTGTTATAAAAAACTGCTGCTGTGAGTGCCACGGCAAGCGCACCGACCATCATGACTTTGCCACAGCCAAAACGGTCAGCAAAATAGCCTGCCAAAATACAGCCTACCATTTGCATGACAATGGCTGCACTTTGCATTTCAAAAGTTTGAGAACGCTCAAAGCCAAACGTACCAGTTAATAAATTTGGCATGGCTAAAATCACCACCACCACACAACCTGTTAAAAACCATGTAAATAACATGCCAATCGCAACAGCTGTTTTATGCGTTTTTAACACTTGTTTTACAGGCATTTCTTTTGAGATTTCTTTACGAGCTTGCATGGCTTTAAACACAGGCGTTTCTTTTAAATAAGTCCGCAAATAAAGTGCAACCAGACCAAAAATACCACCTGCAATGAAAGGAATACGCCATGCCCAGTCATGGATTTGTCCTTCACTAAAATTCAGTGAAATCCATAAAGACATCAATGCACCCAATAAAATTCCTAAAGACAGTCCAGCGGTGAGTAAACCATTTGCCAGTCCAATTTTTCTTTCGGGTACGTGCTCAGACACAAATGTCCATGCGGCTGGAATTTCACCCCCAATCGCAATACCTTGCACCACACGCATAAGCAATAAAAGTAGGGGTGCCAGATATCCGATATTTTCAAAGGTAGGCAATATCCCGATAAACAGGGTAGGCAGTGCCATCAGTAAAATAGAAAGCGAAAATAGTTTTTTACGACCGACCAAGTCACCAAAATGGGCCATGACAACCCCGCCTAAGGGCCTGAAAAAATAACCTGCTGCAAAAATGCCATAAGTGTTGAGCATGGCCCAAAACGGACTAAGTGTGCTGGGGAAAAAGAGGTCGGAAATGATTTTGGCGTAAAACACATAAATCACAAAATCATAAAACTCTAAAGCTCCACCCAATGAAGAAAGGGCGAGGGTTCGTTTATCTTCTTTATTAAGATAGTTCGCATCCTGCAAAGTTAATTCCTGATCCATTTTTTACTTAATTGTTGTAATTGAAGTTTGGATATTAATGGAAAAGTGAAGTAAAAGTAAATGGAGGAAATTTGTTCTATATGGTAACGGGTAACATCGATTGGACTTGTTCAGATCAAAAAGCTTTAAAACAAAAAACGCTTTAGATGAAACAAAAACAGATGTAGGAATGGCTTTTCTTTTGTTTCGTTCAGCGACACAATAAAACTTGTTATAGCCAGTTTAATGAGAGAGTCAAAGGATGAGTGTAGTTTTACCTGTCGCGAAGCGTGGTGAAGATATTTTGAAATTGACTGCGGCCCCTGTGTCGGCAAATGAGTTAAACAGTAATTGGCTTTATCAGCTTGCTGACGCTATGCATGCGACAATGCTTGAGCGTAATGGAGTAGGGATTGCTGCACCGCAAGTTTATATCTCTAAACGCGTCATTATTGTGGCGTCTCGTCCAAACCCACGTTATCCCGATGCACCTGAAATGGAAGCAGTGGTCATGGTGAATCCTGAGATTTTAGAGTTCTCAAACGAGGTTTGTTTAGGTGAAGAAGGTTGCTTAAGTGTGCCAGACGAGCGGGGGCAAGTTGAACGCGCAGAGATGGTTAAGGTTAAATATTTAACACTTCAGGGTGAAGCAGTTGAAATGATTTTCCATGGTTTTCCTGCTCGTATTGTTCAACATGAAGTCGATCATTTAAATGGGATCTTATTTGTAGAAAGAATAAGCTAATCTTTAGTTTAAAGTTTTGAAAAACCTATAATGAGCTTGAAAAGGATAACTCATCGGAATTAGAATACTTATATCGTGATATTTAAATCATTACAAAAGATATAATTTTAATATTATCAGCAGGTTGTGCTGAAATTTTGCGCGATGTTGTAAATCTCCTCATTTAAGGTTACTGACCATGAAAACCCCTCTCCCAGAATATTTGGCAAATGTTATAGAAGCCTGTGACATCGATAACAGCGGTCATCTCGCCGATTATATTCCTGAGTTGGCAAATGCAAACCCAAATCGATTAGCTTTAGCAATGTCTACGGTAGATGGTGAAATTTATTCGGTCGGCGATGATGATGTTGAATTCACCATACAATCAATTTCTAAACCATTTGTATATGCCTATGTTTTACAACAGCTTGGCATTGATGCAGTACTTTCGAAAGTAGGGGTAGAGCCTTCGGGGGAAGCCTTTAATGAAATTTCATTAGGTAAAGACGGCCGTCCCAAAAACCCGATGATCAACTCTGGCGCAATTACTGTACATTCCTTGATTCAGGTTAAACATGGTTTGCATAGCGCAGAAATCCTACGCCGTTTTATGAGCGAGCTTGCTGGTCGTGAATTAAGTTTTGATGAGTCTGTTTATGATTCGGAAGTCAAAACAGCCTACCGTAATCTTTCGATCGGCTATATGTTGCGCACGGTGGGGATTTTGGAAACTGACCCTGTCGATATTGTGAATGGTTACATTCGTCAATGTGCGATTATGGTTACAGTTAAAGATCTGGTACGCATGGGCAGTGTACTTGCCAATGGCGGGGGCGACCCTAGAACTGGAAAACGCCTATTAAACCGATCTGTAGTTAGACAAGTGCTCAGTGTCATGATGAGCTGTGGCATGTATGATGCCGCGGGTGACTGGCTTTCAACTGTAGGTATTCCTGCTAAAAGTGGTGTAGCAGGGGGGATTTTGGGTGTGCTGCCGGGACAGGTCAGTATTGCTGCTTTTTCACCTCGACTAGATGAGCATGGTCATAGTGTTCGAGGAATCGATATTTTAGAGCGATTATCTCGTGACATGGGATTACATCTCATGGAAGGTACGCCTTCTGCCCAGACCATTGTACAAAGTCATTACCGTACAGGAAAAGATGCATCATTAAGTGTGTATGTGCTTCGGGGGGTATTGAAATTTACCGAAGCTGAAATGTTGTTGCGTATTTTACAAGACGAGACAACTGATCAAAGCACAATCGTTATTGATTTAACCCAGATTTCACTTATCCACGATGTGGGTAAACGTATGTTTTTAGAAGGCGTAGATCGTCTGATTGATGATGGTCATACCCTTGTTTTAGTTGATCCTGAACAGCGCTTAGACCATGCCAGAACCGCCAAAGATCGAGAACTTCATGTCTATCATGATTTCGATGATTTATTGGAAAAACATGAGATCCGCTCTAAAAAAAAGACTTATAGCGACATCGCGGCACTTCTAAACTGCTGAGGTGTTTTTCCTAGATGTCGCTTAAACATCGCACTGAATGCGCTGGGGTTTGTATACCCCAGTGACTCTGAAATTTGGGCAATAGATTCGCCATTCGCGATTTTACTCAAGGCAAGTGCAATATGCATTTGCTGTACCCATGCCCGATAAGACAGCCCAGTTTCTTTTTGGAACATGCGCATTAAAGTTCTAGAGCTCGTACCAATATCATCAGCCCAATCTGTTAAATCTTTTGAATGGTCAGGAGTATGTAATAACTCTTGGCAAATTTTTAAGAGTCTTTTGTCTTTCGGCCACGGAATCTGAATAGACAACAAATTAGCGCGATGGATTTCTTCAAAAATCAAAATTTGCAAAGAACGGGAAAGCTCTTGAGAGGTCGCTGTATTTGGAGTGTTCTCTCGTTCAATTTCATTTAAACGAATCAAAAGCTCATGTAACAGGTTACTGACTCGAATAATAAAGCAATGTTGTCCCATTAAAGCTGCTGCATTTACTTCAACCAATGCCGTATTTAACTTAACGTGACTCAGTGAAATCACGCTGTGCTCTACATGTGCTGGAATCCATAATGCACACATGGGTGGCACAATCCACACATGATTAGGTGTAAACACCTGAATGTTGCCAGTGGACGCATATAAAAACTGCGCACGTGTATGCGTATGGGTAGGAGTGATTTCTCGGTAAGAATGCTCGGAAGATAGCCCAATCACCAGTTCAGATAAATCAGACTGAATAAGAGAATCGGACATAAACTATCCTAAAAATTGTCACTTATACAATGATTATTGGAAGATAACTTTATAAGCGACAATTTACAATAAGCATCTCATTTAAAAATATTGGAGTTTTTCAGGTATGACGTCTTCAATACAATTGAAAGATGGTATTGCCAATACCGTTGCAAATGATCAGCCTCAAGGAATGATTATTAAAATTGTAGGCGCCGTAGCAGTCGCACATTTACTGAATGATTTAATTCAGGCGGTGCTACCAGCCATCTATCCAATGCTAAAAGCAAACTTTTCGCTGAGTTTTGCTCAAGTCGGCCTGATTTCGTTTGTATATCAAATTACAGGTTCACTGCTACAGCCTTGGATTGGACTTTATACCGATAAACATCCAAAACCGTATCTTCTCCCACTCGGAATGGTCGTCACATTCTGCGGCATTATCTTGTTAGCATTTTCACCAAGTTTTGCTGTGTTGTTATGTGCATCTGCACTGATTGGGGTTGGGTCTGCAACCTTTCATCCAGAAGCTTCACGGGTGGCGCGAATGGCATCGGGCGGGCGCTTCGGTACAGCTCAGTCGACTTTCCAAGTAGGCGGAAACACAGGTACTGCCATTGGTCCATTATTAGCAGCTTTACTCATTGTCCCATTTGGACAGCATGCAGTTGCCGGCTTAGTGATATTTGCACTTTTAGCGATTTGGGTTTTATTTGGTGTAAGCCGTTGGACTGTGAGCCATGCTAAAAATCAGGTAGCTGCACGTGCAACTCAAGCACATACTAAATTGCATGGTCGTAAGCTCATTATTGCTTTGAGCACAATTAGTGTATTGATGTTTGCCAAATTTACCTACATTGCCAGCATTAGTAACTACTTTACTTTTTACTTAATTCAAAAGTTCCATATCAGTATTCAAACAGCTCAGTTGCATTTGTTTGCCTTCTTGGCAGCCGTTGCTTTAGGTACATTTGCAGGTGGCCCAATTGGTGACAAAATTGGCCGTAAAGCGGTTATCTGGGTTTCATTTGTTGGTATGGCGCCGTTTGCATTAATGATGCCGTTTGCAAACTTATTATGGACAACAGTTTTCTCAATTATTGCAGGTTTAGTGTTGTCATCGGCTTTTGCAGCGATGGTGGTTTACGCACAAGAAGCTGTTCCGGGCCGTGTGGGTATGATTGCAGGTTTAATGTTTGGGCTTATGTTTGGGGTAAGTGGTATTGCCGCAGCTGGGTTGGGACATTTAGCCGATATTAACGGCATTGAATGGGTATTTGGTTTATGTTCATTGTTGCCATTACTTGGTTTTGCAACTGCATTTTTACCCAACACAAAAGTAAAATAAATGAAAAGACTCTCAGCCATATTTAGCTGAGAGTCTTTTTAATATGAACATAGCCTCATTGAAAAGATTATTTTTGAACACCAAACTTAAATACGGTGACACTGTTATAAGTTTGATTTGGGTTTAAACGTGTAGAAGGGAAAGCTGATTGATTCGGGCTATCTGGAAAATGCTGTGTTTCTAATGCTAGCGCATCTGCTTGTCGATAGAGTACGCCATTTGCACCAGTAACATTTCCGAGTAAATGATTGGCTGTATACATTTGAACGCTTGGTTCAGTGGTTAAAACCTGCATGGTTCGTTTAGATTTTGGGTCAACCACAATAGCTGCAAGATTGAGTTTCCCTTGAGACTTTTGATTAATTACCCAAGTTTGGTCATAGCCATATCCATAGGCCAATTGCTGATTATTCGCTCGAATATCTTTTACGATTGCTTTAGGTGTCCGAAAATCAAAAGGTGTACCTGCAACCGAAGCTATTTCACCTGTGGGTAAAGAGTTTTGATCGGTTACCAATATACGGTCTGCATTGAGTTGTACCACATGATCTAGCACGCCATAAGGGTTATTGCCAGCGCCTGATAAGTTGAAATAACTGTGGTTGGTGAGATTGACGACTGTCGGTTGATCAGTTTTGGCTTTATATTCGATCTGGAATTCATTTTGATCTGAAAGACTGTAGATCACTTCTACATCTAATTTTCCGGGAAAACCTTGATCACCATTTGGACTGGTTAACTTAAGAGAAGCTTTAACGGTTTCACCTTTAGAAACGAGGGGCTTAACTTGCCAAACACGTTTATCAAAACCGGGATTACCGCTATGTAATGAATTCGGCCCATTATTTTTTTCAAGGTTATACGTTTTTCCATCTAAGTTAAATTTAGCATTGCCAATACGGTTCGCATAACGACCAATTAATCCGCCAAAATGAATGCCTTCCTTGGTATCAGTGACTTCATAACCTTTTAGATCATCAAAGCCCAAAACAATATTATTTTGTTTGCCTTGTGCATCGGGAGTCAAAATCTGTGTAATTACGCCACCGAAGCTAATAAAAGATACCGAGACTCCTTTGTTATTGCTCATGGTGTATAAATCAACTTTTTGACCGTCTTGAGTCGTACCATATGGTTTTACATTTAATGTGGCTGCATTGGTAAGTTGTGCAAAGCTATAAATCGTAATACCTAAAATTACTAATTTTTTCATGTTTATACTCTATTTTTTAATCGTAGGATTGGATGAATATAAGATTGATATTTCATCTTTTTAAAGAGGTTTTTATTATAGATAGTGTTAATGATGCTTAGTGCCATTAACTCTAAATATTGAACAAACTTGCACAATTTAAGGTTATAAAGAAATTAATCTTATGAGTAAAACTCAACGGTAAGCTATTTTTATGATTCATCCCGACTCGGTTTTAAAATTTTCGCTTGGTCTAAATAGTCTCTTGTTTGATTTAGATAGCCAACACCTTCACCTTGAGCAGGGCTTAGGTTTTGTTAATTCAAAAAGTATCAGCGATGGTGTGATTGATGAGCTTGCGATTGAAAAGATGATTTATTTTATTGAAGAAATCATCGAGTCAAAACCCCTCAGAAATTTAAATATAAGTGGTGTAGCTGTTACGTCTGATGCTGTTATGACACAACTGAGTCAGTTATTTTTTAATGCTAGAAAGCAAATCAGCCGTACTGAGCTTGAGCATGGATTTAATGATTTTATTGAACGTTTAAGTTACTACACAAACCAAGTGGCTCCAAATCAGCTTTATATTTTTACCTACTTTGTATTTGTTCGAGAAATGATGCATCACTTAAGAGTTGAGGAAATTCAAATCATTTAATAATTACTTTCTCAATCCGCCAACTCATCATGAATCCAGTTTAAAAACAGCTCAATTTTAGGAATAAATTGGTGGGTTCGTGGATATACCAAATGATGAGCCGAGATAGGAATCGATAGTTCATCTGCAAAAACTCTAACTAATTTTCCAGATTCTAAGTAATTTGGAGTGAGTAAATTACTTTCCAAAACAAAACCTAGTCCATGTGTGGCTGCTTCAAGTGACATATAAGAGCGGTCAAAACTCAAAGTATAGGGAAACTCAGGAATGCTTAAACCCTGATGGGCAAACCACTGTGGCCAAGTGACTAAGGTCGAGCGCGATAAAATCAGTTCTTTCTTTAATAAATCTTGAGGCTTTTGTACCGGACTACGTTCAAGTAGCTTAGGAGATGCAAGCACTTCTAGCTTTTCATTACGAATCGTTCTGATTTCTACGCCTGTCCAGTTGGGTAATCCATGACGAATATCAATGTCGATCTTGTCGCGGGTAAAGTGCAAGTTTTCATAAGAACACGAAAGATTGACCTGAATCATTGGGAACTTTTCTTTAAATGACTCGAGGCGAGGGAGCAACCAAAGCAAACCAAAACTTGGGGATGAATGAATATATAAACTGTCTTTAGGGCTTTTATCGGCAGCTTTTTCAGTGGCTAACATCAGGTTATGCAAAATGGTGGTGACATCTTGAAAATAGCGCTCGCCAGAAGGGGTAAGCGTCACACCACGGGCACCACGAATAAATAAACTCTGCCCAATCATTTCTTCAAGCTTAGCAATTTGATGACTTACTGCTGAAGGGGTGAGATTCAAATGCTCGGCTGCCTTGGCAACATTGCCGAAACGGGCGGTTTGTTCAAAAGCCTGTAATGTTTTAATTGAGGGCATGTGGTTGAAATTGTTTTCACTACTATCCATGAAATGATCCGTTTTTATCCCTAAAACTTATTTGAAAATAGCATAGGCATGAATTTTTTTCATGCCTTGTTGAATTCGACATGATTGCTGGGCTTTGTGAAAAAAGAGATTCTAAGTCAGAACTCAGGAAATAAAGCGTAAAAGAGGATTGAACATGTTACTACAAGGAAAAGTGGCATTAATTACCGGTGCAGCATCAGAACGTGGAATTGGGCGAGCAACCGCCGAAATCTTTGCACAACAGGGTGCCAAAGTCATTATTGTTGATTTAGATCTTGCTCAAAGCCAAAACGCTGCAAAGGCGCTTGGTGAAGGACATTTAGGCCTTGCTGCAAACGTTGCGAACGAAGAACAGGTCAGAGTAGCTGTTGAACAAGCATTACAGCACTATGGCAAGATTGATATTTTAATTAACAATGCTGGTATTACTCAGCCAGTTAAAACACTCGAAATCCAGCGCAATGACTATGACCGCATTTTAGATGTCAGCCTGCGCGGAACACTGATTATGTCACAAGCGGTTATTCCATCTATGAAAGCAAACGGTGGTGGAAGCATTGTGTGCTTATCTTCAGTTTCAGCACAACGCGGCGGTGGTATTTTTGGCGGGCCACACTATAGCGCTGCTAAAGCAGGCGTATTAGGTCTGGCAAAAGCGATGGCTCGTGAGTTTGGTGGTGACCAGATTCGTGTAAATTCTCTTACTCCAGGTCTAATTCAGACTGATATTACTGGCGGTTTAATGAATGATGACCGTCGTCACGACATTTTGGCAGGTATTCCACTTGGCCGCTTAGGTAAAGCGCAAGATGTTGCAAATGCAGCATTATTTTTGGCAAGTGATCTGTCAGCTTACTTAACTGGTGTCACACTCGATGTAAATGGTGGCATGCTGATTCATTAACGCTTGTCATTTAAAAACTAAAAATAGAATGATGGTCACAAGAGGATACTGTGGCCAAATGTAAAGGGATTCGCATGATGGATACAGTATTTTCATCTGAAGTAGATACAACGATTCGTAAATCGGCGTATCGAAAAATTGCATTTCGGCTCATGCCATTTTTAATGCTTTGTTATTTTTGTGCCTATTTAGATCGAGTAAATGTGGGTTTTGCCAAACTCCAAATGATGAGCGATTTACAGTTTAGTGAAGCTGTATATGGGCTAGGCGCAGGGATTTTCTTTATTGGTTATTTTCTTTGTGAAGTACCAAGTAACATCGTACTTCACAAGGTAGGCGCAAGACGTTGGATTGCCCGTATCATGATTACATGGGGAATTTTGTCAGGTTGTTTTGCCTTTGTTCAAACCGAATGGCAATTTTACACCTTACGTTTTTTACTTGGTGTCGCCGAAGCTGGGCTAGCTCCGGGTTTGTTGCTCTACCTCACTTACTGGTTCCCGTCTTACCGCCGCGCACGCATGACAGTTCTTTGGTTTATCGCGATTCCAATTTCAGGAATGATTGGTGGACCACTTTCAGGCTTAATCATGGACCGAATGAGCGGTGTACATGGCTGGTTTGGCTGGCAGTGGATGTTTGTAATTGAAGCCATTCCTACTGTACTTGTTGGCCTGCTAGTACTTGCTGTTTTAAAAGACTCTGTTCAAGACGCCAACTGGTTAACCCAAGACGAAAAAAACTTGGTGAAGCAAGAGCTTGCTCAGGATAACCAGCACAAAGAAGGTCATGCTAGCGTCAAAGAGTTTGTCGCAGATAAACGTTTATGGCTATTGGCAGGTATTTACTTTTGTGTCGTGATGGGGCAATACGCCATTACATTTTGGCTACCAACTCTCATTCGTAACTCGGGCATTAGTGATAACTGGCATATCGGTTTGCTCACAAGCCTGCCTTATATGTGTGCCATTGTGGTCATGATTTTGGCAGGGCGTAGTGGTGACCATTTCCAAGAACGCCGCTGGCACTTAATTATTCCGATGTGTGCAGGCGCTATAGCACTCACATTTGCGACCTTATTCGCTTCAAATCTAACGCTCTCTTTAATTTGCCTTTGCATCGCAGCCTCAGGTGTGCTGACGGCATCCTCTTTATTCTGGATGTTACCGACCAACTTTTTGGGTGGTGTTTCCGCAGCGGCAGGTATTGCAGCAGTGAATAGCTTCGCCAATCTTGCCGGATTCTGTTCGCCGTATTTAATTGGTTGGATTACTACTAACACAGGTTCAAATGCAATCGGCATGTTCTTAATCACAGCAGTATTAATTTTCGGTGCCAGTCTGGTTCTGCGTGTTCCGGCAAAACTGGTCAATCGTTAATAAGGAATAGTAAATGACAATGTTAAATGTTGATAAAGCAGACCAAATTGCCGAGTTGCAACAACGTGCCTACCACATTCGCCAACATGCTTTACGTATGGGACAAGTACAAGGCCAAGGCTATGTTGGACAAGCCTTAGGTGCAGCAGATTTGCTCGCTGTATCTTATTTCCATGCCATGAAATATCAGCCAGAAAACCCTGAGTGGGAAGGTCGTGACCGTTTTTATCTCTCTATTGGGCACTATGCAATTGCACTTTATGCGGCCTTAATTGAAGCAAAAATTATCCCACTTGAAGAACTTGAAACTTACGGTGCAGATGATAGTCGTCTACCGATGTCGGGTATGGCTTCATATACACCGGGCATGGAAATTACAGGTGGTTCATTGGGGCATGGTCTTGGAATTGCGGTCGGTGCATGTTTAGGACTGAAACAGAAAAAGTCGGATGCTTTTGTCTATAACTTACTGTCCGATGGTGAGTTAAATGAAGGCTCAACATGGGAGGCAGTGATGTCTGCTTCTCATTGGAAACTAGATAACTTGATTGCCATTATTGATGTGAATAATCAGCAGGCAGATGGGCACTCCAGCGAAATTTTAGCGTTTGAACCCATTGTAGACCGTTGGCAGTCATTTGGTTGGTACACCCAACGTGTGGATGGCAACAACATGGAAGCTCTGCTTGAGGCATTCGATCAGGCACGAAACCATGAGGGAGCATGCCCACGTGTCATTATTTGTGACACCAAAATGGGTAAAGGCGTGTCGTTCTTGGAAAGCCGCGAAAAAACTCACTTCATTCGTGTTGATGAACATGAATGGGATGACGCTTTAAATATTTTGACCCACTACGGACAGTAAGGAATACACCATGAGTCAGTTAGCCAATCCTCCTAAGAAAAAACTAACCACTTCGGCAATGATTGCTTCTATTGCTGCCGAGGGCCAACCGACCAAACCAGCACCATTTGGACATGCACTGAATGCCTTGGCAAAAGAGCGTGACGATATCGTAGGTTTGTCAGCAGATTTATCAAAATATACAGACCTACATATTTTTGCCAAAGAAAACCCAGACAAGTTTTTCCAAATGGGCATGGCAGAACAACTTTTGATGAGTGCAGCAGCAGGACTTGCTCGTGAAGGATTTGTTCCTTTTGCAACAACTTATGCCGTATTTGCATCACGCCGTGCCTACGATTTTATTTGTATGGCAATTGCGGAAGATAACCTGAATGTCAAAATTGTAGCAGCACTTCCGGGGCTAACCACAGGTTATGGCCCAAGTCATCAGGCAACAGATGATATTGCAATTTTCCGTGCTATGCCGAACTTGATGGTTATCGATCCATGTGATGCCTTGGAAATAGAACAGGCGATTCCTCAGATTGCCGCGCATAATGGTCCGGTATATATGCGTTTATTACGCGGTCAGGTTCCGTTAGTGCTCGATAAATACAACTACCAGTTTAAATTGGGTAAGGCACAGGTGATTAAACCCGGTAAAGACTTACTCATTATTTCGACTGGTTTATTGACCATGCGTGCGCTTGAGGCAGCCGAAGAGCTTGAAAAAGAGGGCATTGAGGTTTCAGTGCTACATGTACCGACCATTAAGCCTCTAGATGAACAAACTATTTTAGATGAAGTCACAAAAGGTGGCCGACCTGTTTTAACTGCCGAAAATCATTCAGTCATTGGTGGGTTAGGAGAAGCTGTCGGCTCACTACTTCTAAGAAATGGTCAACATCCTCGTTTTGACATGATTGGTTTGCCAGATGCATTTTTAGATGCAGGCGCATTACCCACTTTGCATGATCGATATGGTATTTCAACTGAAGCAGTTAAAGAGAAGATTAAGGCACATTTGAAGTAAAAAGATTAAATTTTCAAATTGAAAAGAGCGTGATGGAATTTCCCTCACGCCCTATTTTTAATCAGGATGATTCAAAATTTAAGCAATCGAATCATCTAAATTCGGCGCTAACCAACGCTTCGCTTCATCTAGTGACCAACCCTTACGTTTCGCATAATCTTCAAGTTGATCCTGAGAGATTTTACCCACGTTAAAGTATTCGCTTTGAGGATGCGAATAATAGAAACCACTCACCGAAGATGGCGGCATCATTGCAAAGTGTTCAGTCAGTTTAGTACCGATTTTGTCTGTAGAACCTAACCAGTCGAACAACACTGCTTTTTCAGAGTGCTCTGGGCAAGCAGGGTAGCCCGGTGCAGGACGAATACCGACATATTTCTCTTTAATCAGTTCTTCATTATCCAATGTTTCATCGGCTTTATAACCCCAGAACTCTTTACGAATACGTTGGTGTAAGTGTTCTGCAAAAGCTTCGGCAAAACGGTCTGCCAGTGACTGCACTAAAATTGCAGAGTAGTCATCGCCTTTGGCTTTATATTCATTTGCCAACTCTTCAGCACCAAAGATGGATACAGTGAAGCCGCCTAAGTAGTCTTGATGTTCACGGTCAGTACGAATGTAATCTGCCAAGGACAAGTTCGCTTTACCGGTCACTTTGTCTGATTGCTGACGTAAGTGTTCAAAGGTGTGCGTAACATTCTGACCATTTTCATCAAACACGCTGACTGTGTCTGCACCAGTACGCTGAGCAGGGAACATACCAAATACAGCACGTGCATCAAAACGATTGTTGTCGATAATATCTTTCAACATTGCTTGAGCTTGGTTGTACAAATCTGTTGCTGCTTCACCGACCACTTCATCTTCTAAAATTTTAGGGAATTTACCCGCCAAGCTCCAAGAAATGAAGAATGGTGTCCAGTCAAAATATTCAACCAATCTTGCCAGTGGGTAGTTGGTTAAAACTTGTGTACCAATTAGGTTTGGCTTTGCTGGAACATAGTTTTCATCAATTTTAAAGCCATTCTCAACTGACTCGGCATAGGTCAATTTGGCAGCTTTCGGTTGTTTGTTAGCTAAGCGCTCACGAATCTTGGCATATTCAGCACGATGCTCTGCAATAAAGTTACCGCGCATTTCTTTAGAGAGCAGGGTTGTTGCAACACCCACAGCACGTGAAGCATCGGCAACATAAATCACGGCATCGTTTTGATATTGCGGATCAATTTTTACTGCTGTATGTGCTTTAGAAGTAGTCGCGCCACCAATTAATAAAGGAATGTTAAAGCCTTTACGCTGCATTTCTTTAGCAACAAATACCATCTCATCTAAAGATGGGGTGATCAGACCAGATAACCCAATGATGTCACATTTTTCATCAATCGCAGTTTGCAAGATTTTCTCGCAAGGAACCATTACCCCAAGGTCAACAATGTCGTAACCATTACAACCAAGTACCACGCCTACAATATTTTTACCAATATCGTGTACGTCGCCTTTAACAGTTGCCATCAGGACTTTACCTTTAGATTGGCTGCCTGTTTTTTCAGCTTCAATGTACGGGTTGAGCCAAGCCACAGCTTGCTTCATAACACGTGCAGATTTCACAACCTGTGGTAAGAACATTTTGCCCGAACCGAACAAGTCACCAACCACGTTCATACCATCCATCAAAGCACCTTCGATTACATCTAAAGGACGTTTGGCTTTGAGGCGAGCTTCTTCGGTATCTTGATCAATGTAAGTGGTAATACCTTTAACTAGTGCATATTCAAGACGTTTTTCGACTGACTCATTACGCCATTCAAGGTTCTCGGCTTCTTTGGCAGCACCGCCTTGTCCACGGTATTTTTCTGCTACTTCAAGCAGTTTCTCAGTCGCAGCTTGACCAGATTCACCTTGGTTTTGGTTTAAGATGACATCTTCAACTGCTTCTTTTAACTCGGCTGGAATATCATCATAAATTGCCATTTGGCCGGCATTCACAATACCCATGGTCATGCCTTGCTTGATGGCATGGTACAAGAACACAGAGTGAATGGCTTCACGAACAGGCTCGTTACCGCGGAACGAGAATGAAACGTTCGACACGCCACCAGAAATCATGGCGTGCGGTAAGTTTTGTTTAATCCAACCTGTGGCCTCAATGAAATCGACCCCATAGTTATTGTGTTCTTCAATACCTGTTGCTACTGCAAACACGTTCGGGTCAAAAATAATATCTTCAGCAGGGAAGCCTACATCGTTAACCAAAATGTCATATGAGCGTTTACAGATTTCACGCTTACGTGCAGCAGTGTCAGCCTGACCTGTTTCGTCAAATGCCATAACAATAATCGCAGCACCATATTGACGGCACAGGCGAGCTTTTTCTACAAACTCTTCATAACCTTCTTTTAAAGAAATCGAGTTAACAACGGGTTTACCTTGTACGCATTTTAAGCCAGCTTCAATGATTTCCCATTTTGATGAGTCAATCATGATTGGTACACGTGAAATATCTGGCTCAGAAGCTACAAGGTTTAAGAAATGCACCATCGCATTTTGCGAATCGAGCATCCCTTCATCCATGTTAATGTCGATAATCTGTGCGCCAGCTTCCACTTGTTGCTGTGCAACTTCTAAAGCTTCAGCAAAGTTTTCTTCACGGATTAAGCGTAAGAATTTTTTTGAACCTGTAACGTTAGTACGTTCACCCACGTTCACGAAAAGTGAGTCATCATAAATATTAAATGGTTCTAAACCACTCAAACGACACGCAGGTACAGTTTCAGGAACTTGACGAGGCGCAATATCTTTTACCGCATTGGCAATCGCGCGGATATGGTCAGGTGTTGTACCACAGCAACCACCAGTAATATTAATTAAGCCGCTTTCTGCAAATTCTTTTAAGAATGCTGCCGTTTGTTCTGGCGTTTCGTCATATTCACCAAAAGCGTTTGGTAAGCCCGCATTTGGGTGCGCTGAAACAAACGTATCTGCGACATCGGAAATAGTTTTTACGTGAGGACGCATGGCATCTGCACCAAGCGCACAGTTAAAACCAATCGATAGCAAGTCGCCATGACGTACAGAGTTCCAGAACGCTTCGGCAGTTTGACCTGTTAATGTACGACCCGATGCATCGGTAATGGTCCCTGAAATCATGATTGGTAATTCACGACCAATTTGCTTAAAGACTTCTTTAACCGCAAAAATCGCAGCTTTACAGTTTAGTGTATCAAATACGGTTTCAATCAAAATGATATCTGTACCGCCTTCGATCAGCGCATGAGTCGCTTCAATATAGTTTTCTTTTAACTCATCAAAAGTAATGTTACGAAAGGCAGGGTCATTTACATTCGGTGAAATTGAACAAGTACGTGATGTTGGCCCAAGGACACCTGCGACAAAACGCGGTTTATCTGGAGTTGAGTACTTTTCACAAGCTGCTTTGGCTAAACGTGCTGCTTCTCGGTTAATCTCTGGAACAAGATCTTCCATGTGGTAATCAGACATTGAAACACGCGTGCCGTTAAAGCTATTGGTTTCAATAATGTCTGCACCAGCATCAAGATAAGCTTCATGAATACCTTGAATGATTTGAGGCTGGGTCAGAACCAAAAGGTCATTGTTACCTTTTAAGTCATGTGCCCAATCGGCAAAACGCTCACCACGGTAGTCTGCTTCTTCCAATTTATGGCGCTGAATCATGGTACCCATTGCACCATCAATAATCAGAATACGTTTGGCAAGAAGCGCTTTTAGGGTGGCAAGCGTGGACATATAAAACCCCGATATTGTACGAATTTAAAAATGCGGCGCTATTGTAACAGAATAGTTGCGCAATAGATGATCTATGACGACCCACCATTCACCGTAAATTAGTCGTAAAAAAAAGTGTTTTCGAACAAAAAGAGGGTGTTTTTTCATCAAATATTCATAAAATGATCATGATATTGAAATATTTCATCTCCAATATTCGGTTTTATGACAGTTGTGGTGTTTAAAAAGTAGACATTTAAGTAATTTTTTAGATATTTTTGCTTCAAAAATAGTCATAAAATAGATGGGTGGGGATTTATGTAAATTATTGTATTTAAATAAAAAAATAAAAATCATAGAGGAAAGGTGCATCAAATGAGGTCAAAATGTGAAAAATTGACTTCATCGGGCGCCGCTTTGTCATATAATTGTCATAATTTAATTTAAGAATACAGAGGATTTTTTTATCCTCTTACCGTCTGCATGAATTCTAATCTACCCCCTGTTTCGGATTCAAAACTTGCGGCAAACCTGCAAGTCAAATCGACGAATGTACATGTCCCGACACCTAAATTTTTTATGCCGGTGTTTCTGACGATTATTGTTGCAACACTTATTTATATTGGATTTCAGGTGAGTGCTGATTTAGCACATGTACCACCTTTGAGTCTTTATTCAGTTATTCTTTTATCAACTGCACTCTTGATTGCTTTAGGCTTTGAGTTTGTAAATGGCTTCCACGATACTGCAAATGCAGTGGCAACAGTGATTTACACCAATGCTTTACCAGCACCGGTTGCAGTCATGTGGGCTGGTTTTTGTAATTTCCTTGGGGTAATGGTTGCAAGCGGCGCAGTCGCTTACGGCATTATTGCATTGTTACCTGTTGAATTGATCATGAATATGGGTAGCGGTGCAGGTTTCGCAATGGTTTTTGCGCTTCTTATTGCTGCGATTCTCTGGAACTTGGGTACTTGGTTCTTAGGTATTCCTGCATCTAGCTCACATACCTTGATTGGTTCAATCTTGGGTGTGGGCATTATGAACCATCTATTGAGTGCATCGACTGGCGTAACGACCAGTGGTGTTGATATGGATCAGGTGATTAAAGTCGGTAAGGCATTATTATTTTCACCTTTAATTGGTTTCGCTTTTGCAGCGATTGTATTCTTGTTGGTTAAAACTATTTTTAAACGCCAATTAGAATTATTCCAGCCACCTGAAGGGAATAAACCACCACCAGCAATCATTCGTGCAATCTTGATCTTTACCTGTACAGGTGTGAGTTTTGCACATGGTTCTAATGACGGTCAAAAGGGTATGGGACTCATCATGCTGATTTTGGTTGGTCTGGTGCCGTTGGCTTATTCATTAAATAAAAATCTTGATACTCAGCAAGTTCAATCATTCCATCAGCTTTCTTCTCAAACTGCCGTATTTTTGAATCAAAATCAGCCAGAATTAACCGATGAAAAAGCACGTGTTATTTTGACTAAATATATTCAAACTAAACAGCAAACTCCGGAAGTTGTGCCTGCATTGGCAAGTATGACTGATCACTTGGGTGAGCGAGTTTCTAGCTATAGCAACTTAAAAGATATTCCTGAAGCTGCAATTAGCGAAATTCGTAATGACATGTATTTAAGCACCACGACGTTTAAGCGTTTGGATAAAGCAGATGCTTTACCAAAAATGGATGACTCACAGAAAAAGCTTGTGAAAGAATACCGTAGTAGCTTAGATTCATTCTTACAATACATTCCGACTTGGGTAAAAGTGGCTGTTGCTTTAGCACTTGGTCTAGGCACAATGGTGGGTTGGAAACGTATCGTTGTGACTGTAGGTGAGCGTATTGGTAAGCACCACATGACTTATGGTCAAGGGATGTCTGCTGAGCTTGTCGCAATGAGTACAATTGCAGCTGCCGATGGTTTAGGTATGCCAGTTTCAACAACACACGTTTTAAACAGTGCTGTTGCGGGTACGATGGTCGCGAATAAATCAGGCTTAAACTTTAATACCGTGAAGACAATTCTCTCTGCATGGGTATTTACTCTTCCTGCAACAATCTGCTTGTCAGGTGGTTTGTACTGGTTATTCTTACAGTTTGTATAAAAGCATTTAAAAAATTAAAGCCACTGTTCACAGTGGCTTTTTTATTTGTTTAGTTTTTAAAGTTGAGACTATTTTTCATATACATTCATCTATAAATTAATAGGTTGTTATAGGCCATCAAACAGCTTTATAGATTGGGCTTAAAATTTTATATCAGGATATATTATGAATGCGGTTCAAATAGATCAGCTAAAACAAGAATTTCCACTTATTGAAACACTTCAAGCCTATCAAGAAACATTTTGGTTTACACCTCATCGCTATCCTTTAAAAGAAGCTTTAGAAAAAGTTGGACTAACCGCTAAGGATGTAAGTGAAGCAGAAGCAAGACTAGCGCGTTTCGCACCTTATTTGGCAAAAGTATTTCCTGAAACTCAAGCACAACAGGGAAAAATTGAATCAGATATTGTTGAAATTGCTCATATGCAACAAGCACTTTCTTCAGCAAAACAAGTACAGCTTAATGGAAGATTCTGGCTGAAAAAGGATAGTCATCTACCTATTTCAGGCTCTATCAAAGCACGTGGTGGCATTTATGAAGTGCTCACACATGCAGAAAAACTTGCCATGCAGGCAGGGTTACTCAAACCAGAAGATGATTATAGTAAATTAGATCAAGATTCATTTAGGGCATTCTTTTCTAAGTATCAAATTGCAGTAGGTTCTACAGGCAACCTTGGGCTTTCGATTGGCATTATGAGCGCCAAACTCGGCTTTAGAGTCACTGTTCATATGTCGGCTGATGCTAGACAGTGGAAAAAAGACAAACTACGTTCACTCGGCGTTAACGTTGTAGAATATGCGAGTGATTACGGCGTAGCTGTTGAAGAGGGACGAAAAGCCGCAGAGCAAGATCCACACTGCTTTTTCATTGATGATGAAAACTCAACAACATTATTTTTAGGTTATGCCGTTGCAGGAATACGCTTAAAACAGCAATTGGAGCAAAACCAAATTAAAGTCGATGCTGAACACCCATTATTTGTTTATTTGCCATGTGGAGTCGGTGGTGGGCCAGGTGGGGTGAGTTTTGGACTAAAACTGGCTTTTGGTGAGCATGTACACTGTATCTTTGCAGAACCCACACATTCGCCGTGCATGTTACTTGGTGTCCACACAGGTTTGCATGATCAGATTTCAGTTAATGACATTGGCATTGATAACGTTACTGCGGCAGACGGACTTGCGGTAGGACGTGCTTCAGGTTTTGTCGGGCGTGCTATGCAACAGTTAATCGATGGCTACTACACCATTCATGATGAACGGTTATATGAGCTCATTGCGCTTTTAAATCAAACTGAGAATATTCAACTTGAGCCTTCTGCGGTAGCAGGCATGATGGGACCGTATTATGTTCAGACGAGTCCTGATTACTTGGCTTTGCATCAGTTAACAGCTGAGCAGTTGCAACAGGCAAATCATGTAATATGGGCTACCGGGGGTGGCATGGTGCCACCTGATGAAATGCAAAAATATCTATCGCACTTTCAAGATAAATAAAGATACGTTATAAAAAAGCCCAATTCTAAGATTGGGCTTTAATCAAATTATTTTTTAGACGATTTTCTAAAAGGGAGTTTTTCGGTAGCAAAACCATAAATTGCGGCAAAAGGTAGGGCAGTTCGTGCTAAATAAGCCACACGCCATAATCCACCGTGATTGGCACCTTCCATCATAAGTTCAAGCGGATGGTCTAAGATAGTTTCAGGATTCGCCACAGAAGACTCATTTCTTAAGTCATGAATCCAGAGTGCCGCCATAATGGCATTGGTGGTTTCAGGGCTAAATGCTTCTACATCGAAAAGTTCTGCGCCATTAAAAGCTGCTTTCAATAATGGATTTTTAGTCACTGAGTGAGTCGTTGTCGATGGTGCAATATTAATGCTGACACGTTGTCCTTGATGGCGGGCCAAAATAGCACGCCATTGTTGAATACGTTTTGCCAAAGCATAGTTTGGACCTTGTTCAACCACTAAGCAGTCGGCAATACCATAAGTTTTTCCATTTTCACATGTAACCAAGTCTTGGTATGGCGCTTGAAAAAAACGATTGAGCGAAAGAGCAGAAACACCTTTTACTGCCAACTTTTGCATTTTTCTGCGGGATTTAAATTTCTCTTGAGCAGCCTCTGCAACTTCTTTTGGTACTGCATAAACATCGGTTGGAGTACACATAAACATAAGGCTTGTATCAGGCTTATGCTCGCTCACAAATTGCATGATGCTATCCATTGCCATGGAAACGCGGACATGCTTTTCACCATCTAAATAGGCGATTGCTGCCAAATCTAACTTTTGTGGAAACTGTACCAGCCACTGCGCTATTTCTGGTAATTGAGTCAGTAAATTTGCACCCAGCTTATCTTTTAACTCAGAAGCTTTTGCTGACGAATCAACGGCTTCAACACATGGTGCAATGAGTGTTGCATTCCCTTGTTGAATCGTATTTAAGATTTTGCTCCAGACTCGTGAGTTTGGTAAATCTACGGCAACAATATTTGCTTTCCATTTGGCTAACCAAGGCAGTGGCCCTGCTTCTGAGGCTGCACCAAACAGCACCATTGTACGGTCAGATAAATCGAACCATTCAGGATGAGCAATAGCTTCACGAAGTGCCTTTGCATGACTTGGCTCAATAATACCAGCCTCTTCCCAGCGTTGAATCTGGTCTAATAAGCTTTGTCCACTTAGTTTTTGTCCTTTATAGGGAACATACCATTCAGGTGCTGCGTCACTTTCACCTTTAAGTTTTACTGTATAAAGAGGAGTAGATGAAGCAATATGAACGGCATCTTTTAAAAGGTAGTGTTTACCATCACGATAATAATCAAAAATATGGTGAGCTTTATGCAACCCTTGCTTCGCAATAGTAATTGGGTTGTTGATATTAGAAATCCCTTGTTTAACAAGAGCTTTAAAATATAAAGGATAGTTTTTTCGCCAGTTTTTTTCATTCAACACTTGTTGTGCGGTTTTATTATCTACAATAGATAAGGCCTCTGACAAAATCTCTTGGCCTGTAAGAGATGTACTTTGTTTTTTTGTTGAGGCGTGTACCGGAAATTGTAGACCTTCGACTTGACTTGTGCTGGACATAAAATATCTCGTTTATACGACTGGGTTAATATACATGTGTATACATTATCTATGCCAATGAAAGGAAACGAGTGGCAATAACTGACAAAATAATATTGATTATTTATGTGATGAAACGTGAAAGAGAAAGTTATTATGATAAATTCATCTCATTTTGGCCTTAATTTTTTTCACATTTTTAGAACATTTTTATAGACTTACGTTACATAAATGTTTATTTTGTATTAAGCAAATACATCAGTATTAACCTGAAGGTAAAATGTTCAAAATGTATCAATAATAGAGATACAGAAATGATTAAAAACTAGACTTTTTTCTTAAGCGGTAAGAAAAGTCAAACGGAATAAGAAAGAATTGGGGTGAAACTAGATAGAAGACAACGTAAGATTGTCTTTTAAAAATCTTGGGGATATGGTGATTTTTTTACACCATAATTTTCTAGTTTCATCCCATCTATTTTTGGGCTGGAACCCTCCATTTAGTATTCAATTCATCACTTGATTGAAGCCTATTTCTTTAGAGTAACTTCAAAATTACTTTAAAAGAGGGTATTTCTAACAACGTCCTTTTTTAGCTTGTCCTGGTGGGCAAAAGCCTCCTGGATGTCCGTAATATGGTGAATCAGGGTCAATCACAATACTACCTTCAGGCGTATGGACCGCACAGGCTGATAGTGACATTGTGAAAATTGCTGCGGCACAAAGAAGTAAAGTTTTCATCTTGTTCTCACTTTTTTATCATTCTCACTTGTACTATAAAAATATTTTGATCATTTTTCGATCTAATTTTGGTTAAAAAATATCTTTAATCAGTCGAATTAAGAAGAAATTAAGGAGACCGTAAAATAGTCCGAAATCCAACATGTGTTGCAGCTAAATCAAAATCTTGTGGATAACGGCTACTGCTACGATAACGTGAACAATAATTTTGTGCACAAAGAAAAGATCCACCTTTAATTACATATTGCGTGCTAGTGATTTGTTGTTGTCGTAAATCAGAATAATTTCCCATATGCTGGTCATGAGCACCTTGATACGGAGATGATGTCCATTCCCATACATTTCCAATCATATCAAATAGTTTGAAATTATTTGGCGTAAAACATCCAACAGGTGCCACATCTTTAAAGTGGTCTTGATTTAGATTTTGAAAAGGGAATTCACCTTGCCAGTAATTGGCTTGCGGATGTTGATGTTCATCAGTAGGGGCCTGATGTAAAGGTGTATCAGTCTTTGAATTGGCTTTAGCTGCATATTCCCATTCTAGTTCTGTGGGTAAATCACGTCCGAGCCACACCGCATAATGTTCAGCATCATTTTTACTTACATATCTTACTGGCTCATTAGGGCTTGCAATAGCACCATTACTGCCGTTTGGCATTTTCCATGTATAACCTGATTTTAGCTGCCACCATTGCTGGGGGTGATCAGGATCAGGTGAAAAAACAGCGGCCTGCTTTTGTTTTTCGGCATCGGTAATATAGCCAGTTGCTTTTACAAAACTTGCAAATTGAGCGACCGTAACTTCAGTTTGGTCAATCCAAAATTCTTTGACTTTGCGCTGTTTTTTTCCAAAATTAAGTTCGTCTGGATAGGCTTTCTCAGAACCAAAATTAAAATTCCCATCGGCAATTAAAACCATTCCAGCTGTAGGTTGTTTGAGCCAACCCTGAGGCAAACCAGTATAGTTTTGACACTTTTCAATAGACCCTAAATCAGCTAAAGAGGTTTGCTGTTGCGTTGAGGGTGCTGATTCAGAAACTTTTGAAGATTGGCTACAGCCTGTCATGATAGACAGGCTGATGGTGGTGACTAAAAATGGCTTCAATTTCATTTGGAGTTATATTCCTGCACACCATTTTTCTCAGTATATTTTTGATAGACCGATAAGAGTTCTTGAACTTTAGCAGGATAAAGCTGAGCAACATTTTGTCTTTCCCCTCGATCTGTTTTAATGTTGTATAGCTCCCAAGTCCCTGTACCTAATTCAGGGCGCCCTTGAAGTGCGATTTTCCATTCACCTTGTTTTGCATATTTGCTGCCATGTAACTCATCCGCAAAGCTAAAATTTGCAGGGCGAATAGTATTGGTTTTGTTTTCAAGCAAAGGTTTCCATGAAATCCCAGATGGCGTATTAATAGCCCGGCCATTATATTGGCCTTGAGGTACTGGAATATGAGCATATTCTAGTAAGGTAGGGAAAACATCGAGTACAGATGCAAAGCTATGATTAGTTTGTTCTGCTTTTTTCTGATTCGGTAATTTCACAATGGCAGGGGCCGTAGTTGCTCCTTCGCCCGCCGTATCTTTCCATAAGTGGAAAGGTGCCGCACTGACTTCGGCCCAACGTGGCCCAATATAGTGATATGAAGTAGGTGTGCCAACATTAGCTACCGAGTTATCAAAACCAGATTCACTGCCATATCCGCCACGTACAAAACCTTCTGCACCATTATCTGAGACAAAGAAAATTAAAGTATTGTCATAAAGATTATTTTGTTTGAGATATTGAATAATGCGGCCGACATTGGCATCAAGATTTTCTACCATGCCCGCATAGATTTCCATCTTACGAGCTTCTAGAGCCTTTTGTTCGGCTGTTAATTCATCCCATTTCCCATATTTTTGTGGAGCATTTTGAGTCGCAATTGGTTCTGCTGCATCAAAGTTTGCAGGAATAATTCCAAGCTGTTTTTGTCTGGCAATGCGGGCATTACGAATTGCATCGTAACCTACATCATAAACTCCGCGATATTTTTCACGATATTCGGCTGGGGCTTGAATTGGCCAGTGAGGTGCCGTGTAGGCAGCATAAGCAAAGAACGGTTTGCCACTATTTTTGCCTGAGTCTAAGTAGCTTAGTAATTTATCGGTAAAATAATTTGTCGAGAAAAAGTCATCAGGCAAAGCTGAAACAGGAATAACTTGACCATCTTCTGTATAAGTTGAATTTCGTTTAAAGGCGCTTGGTGCTTGCTTAAAATGATGGTCTAGACCTTGTAATAAAGTAAATGAATGATCAAAACCTTTTGCATGTGCATTGGTTTCAGGGGTTAGTCCTAAATGCCATTTACCGCTGATGTACGTGCGGTAACCATTGTCTTTAAGTACTTGTGCGATAGATAGAGAGCGTTCATTCAAATATCCCTCGTAACCTGGTTGTCCCTTCAAATGTTCTGGGGTGAGTTCTGCCATTGCGCCAATACCAGCTAAGTGGTGATCAGTACCGGAAATAAGTTGAGAACGTGTTGGCGAACAGGTCGGGGCAGTATGATAATCCGTTAAAAGGCGTCCTTCTTGAGCCAGACTATCAATATTAGGGGTGTGAATTTCACCACCAAAAGCTCCTAAATCTGAATAGCCTAAGTCATCAGCCATAATAAATAAGATATTGGGTTGCTTAGGCGTGCTTACGACATTTTCTTGATTATCGTTGTCATTACATCCAGCCAGAGATAAGCTAAATAAGGCAATAGAAAGGCTAGATAAAATTGCTCTGTACTTCATTGTATCATCTGAATTATTAAAAGAATTGGCATGAGTTTAATCAGATGGTTTTTGCAAACAAAACAACGAATTGATCAAAGAAAATCAGAAAAAAGACTGAGAATTTATGCAGATAAATAAATCAGAAAAAAAGAAAAGCCCATAACGGGCTTTTCTTTGATTTATATCGTTTAGAAAGGAAGACGGGTAAGCTGGTCTAAGAAATGTGGAATAACTTTAGGTTCAAGTAAAATGGTTACGATGATTCCGTAAGCTGCACCCCATAAATGAGCACTATGGTTAATATGACTATTACCACGTTTACCAGCCCAAATACTGTACGCCACATATAAAATAGCAAAAATAATAGCGGGTACAGGAATGAAAAATACAAAAATCAGCTTCCATGGCTGGAACAAAATATAAGCAAATAAAACTGCCGAAACAGCCCCTGAGGCGCCCAGGCTGGCCCAATTCGCCTCATTTTTATGTTGTAAATAGCTTGGCAAAATCGCAAAGATTAAGCCACCTAAATAGAACAACACAAAACCCATGTCATAGAAATATTGGCGGTAAAAACTTTCAATGATACTGCCAAAGAAAAACAGGGTAATCATGTTGAACAGTAAATGTGTTCCGTCGGCATGGATAAAACCATGAGTAATGAATCGATCAATTTGTCCACGTTGCATTGCAGGCGGCCAAAAAATCAATCGGTTCATTACATTTTGATTGCTAAAAGCAAGTAAAGAGATAATGACCGTAATAATAATAAGAGTAACTGTATGGTTAAACGGCAAATGCAACATAAGAAATATTTAAAAAATGATCAATACTGAGCTCAATAATGCCATTAAAAACTTAAGTTGAAACCCTGTTGTGTATAAATCCGACAAATTTAGTTGATTTTTTTTAAATCCACCTCATCTTCGGTTAATATAAAGGCATCAGCTTGAGGAATATTGTTATGTCGACTGAGAACACCAACACTGCTGTTGCAGAAGAAATTCCAAACCTTTTGATTACACCATCTGCACAAGAGTATTTGCACGATTTACTAACGAAGCAAAATACTCCGGGAATTGGCGTTCGAATTTTTGTTGAGCATCCGGGTACGCCACGTGCAGAATGCTGTATGGCATATAGTGCGCCAGAAGAAGTGATCCCAACGGATTATAAACAGGACTATCCTGATTTTCCTGCGTATATTGATGCGCCATCTATTCCTTATCTTTTAGATGCCGTAATTGATTACAACAAGGACCGTTTTGGTGGTCAGCTCACTTTCCGTGCTCCAAATTCTAAAGTTCCACGCGTTGGTCCAGATGCTTCGATTGAAGAACGTATTACTTACATTCTTCAAGCAGAAATTAACCCAGGTCTTGCAGGGCATGGCGGAAATTGTAGCTTGGTAGAAGTACAAGATGATCCAGAACACGGTTTAACTGCTGTATTGAAATTTGGTGGTGGTTGCCAAGGTTGTTCTGCAATTGATGTTACCTTGAAACAAGGTGTAGAAACTACTTTAAGAGAGAACATCCCTGAGCTTCAACGTGTGGTTGACCAAACAGACCATACACAAGCTGAAGGTGCTTATTTCAAATAATCAAATTATTTGAAAAGTAAAATAAAAAAGCCTCGCAATGAGGTTTTTTTATTATTCAATATAAATAATGATAATTATTATCAATATCATTTGTAATTTTATTTATCTTTGTTACAATGCGGAACTGAAAATGAGAGATGTTTAATAAATCAATATATTGGGAATACTTATGTCGAAGCGTATTATCCAGTCAGTGCTTTCTGTTTCAGTACTGGCAAGTATGATGTCTATGGCTTATGCTGCACAAAATGAGCAAGAACAAGCTGAAAAAGCATTAGAAAAGCCTGCTGAACCTGTGAAATTGGAAACAATTTTTGTAACAGCTGAAGAGCAGGTGAAGCAGTCGCTCGGCGTATCAGTAATCACCCAAGAAGATTTAGAAAAACTACCAGTTCGTAATGATATTTCTGATTATGTGCGCCGTATGCCTGGTGTCAATTTAACAGGTAACAGCGCAACAGGTCAGCGTGGCAATAATAGACAAATTGATATCCGTGGAATGGGGCCCGAAAACACGCTTATTTTAGTGGATGGAAAACCAATTAATTCTCGTAATTCAGTCCGTTATGGCTGGAAAGGAGAGCGTGATACACGAGGGGACTCAAACTGGGTGCCAGCAGAAGCAATCGAATCGATTGAGGTTTTACGTGGTCCAGCAGCAGCTCGTTATGGCTCCGGTGCGGCAGGGGGTGTGGTTAACATCATTACTAAAAAAGTGACTAATGAAACCCATGGCTCAGTAGAGTTTTATACTTCACAACCTGAAGATTCTAAAGAAGGTGCATCAAATCGTGTTGGCTTTAACGTAAGTGGGCCATTGATTAAAGACGTTTTATCTTATCGTTTATATGGTAATTACAATAAAACAGAAGCTGACGATGTCGATATTAATAAATCAATAGGCAGTACCGCAGCTGGGCGTGAAGGCGTTAAAAATAAAGATATTTCAGGCCGTTTAGCTTGGCAGGCAACAGATCAGCAAACTGTTTTGCTTGATGTCTCTTCTAGCAAACAAGGTAATATTTATTCTGGTGACTCTCAGTTAAATGCAAATGCGGAAGCTGATGCGATTCTTTCGGAACTTATTGGTAAAGAAACCAATACTATGTACCGTGATAGCTACGCATTAACCCATGAGGGTGATTGGTCTTGGGGTAAGAGTAAGCTCGTTGCTCAATATGATAAAACGCATAATAAACGCCTTCCAGAAGGCCTTGGTGGCAGCACAGAAGGAAAAATTAATAATCTTGATGATAAAGCCACTTCACGTTTAGAAACTCTTCGATTTAATGGTGAAGCCAATATTCCTTTTGAATATTATGTACCGCATGTATTAACACTTGGTACTGAATGGGTTGAAGACAGATTTAAAGATAATGTGTCGACAAATCAAGGGAAAGACAGTAGTGGTTCAGGTTATGGTGATCAATTGGCTAAAGGCGATCGTAGTAAAATGGAATCACGTATTGCTTCTGCATATATCGAAGATAACTTGAAACTCACAGACAGTACAGATGTCGTATTAGGCCTGCGTTTTGATGACCATAGTAAATCTGGTTCTAACTGGAGCCCAAGCTTAAATATTACCCAAAGACTTAACGATTATTTCACTTTAAAAGGTGGGGTAGCAAAAGCTTATAAAGCACCGAATATGTATCAAAATGCTGAAGGGTATTTATTAAGTACAAATGGCAATGGTTGTCCGGCCAATATTGAGTCACGTTGCTTATTACAAGGTAATGGTGATTTAAAACCAGAAACTTCGGTAAACAAAGAGCTTGGTATCCAGTTCCAAAAAGACATCGTGAATGCGAGCTTAACTTGGTTCCGCAATGACTATAAAGATAAAATTGTGGCTGGTACAAATGTGGTTGGAACAGTTGATGGTTCAAGTACCAATGCAAATACAGGAGCTGTGACCAATACCAAGTGGAATATCTTACGTTGGGAAAATACGCCTAAAGCATTAATTCAAGGTTTTGAAGGAAGCTTAGGATTAGACTTCGGTGATATCCGCTGGACTAATAACTTTACGTATATGATGGATTCAAAAGATAAACAAACAGGTAATCCATTATCTTTAGTTCCAATCTATACAATTAACTCAATTTTTGATTATGACATCACAGATCAGTTAGATGTAAATTTTGTATTTACTCAATATGGTCGTCAAAAATCACGTCAGTTTGCAGAAAGTAGAATCGAATCAGGGATTGGTTCAGGTGGAGTAAATTCTGCGCTTAAACCAAGTACTGTAAAAAGCTATAGTACCGCTGGAATCAATGTCGGTTATAAATTTTCAGACAATATAAGTACGCGTGTTGGTGTGAGCAACTTGTTTGATAAACAAATTTTACGAGACAGTAATTCAATCAGCCAAACTTATAATGAACCAGGTCGAGCTTATTACGCTTCTTTAAAATATTCTTTCTAATCAATACAAAAAACAAAGGCGCTTTAAGCGCCTTTGTTTTTTAAAATATCTAATGTTTTTTCAGAATAATAAAACTTTTCTAAGTAAACACGGGCACGGCGTCTTAAATGTCCTGTTGTAATTAACTGCTGTAATACAGGCACAAGTAACGTGGTCAGCTCATGTTGCACTAAGCTTTCATCAATATTGAGGTCACGGAGCAATAAATCAAAACTACGCTCTTGATTACGTACATACCAAGTATAGATACCATCATGTACTTGTTGTTTTAAATAATCAGATTGGCGAATGTGGTCCCATATTTCATGCCCTAAACCAACCGTTTTTGATAAGTCTTGAGTTTCTACATAATTTTTTAAAACAGAAAGTGGCATAGTTTTAACTTTATGCCAAACATTTGCCTGAAAATGGTAGAGCTTATCATTGTCAAAATGTTGGTTTAAAACACGCTCACTCATTTGGCTGAGTTTTAAAATATTCTTTTGCAAATAATGATTAATCGTATCGTCCAGATTGGAATCAGTTACTGTTTCTAAAACAGATTTCCCCATTTTCATAAAACGCCCTACACCGGGCACGCGTTTTGACATAGATTCATCTAAATAATCATGCATTGTTTGCTGAATCAGTTGCGTGAGCAGGGCCGAAAAAGCAGGATTATTCACAATCGTTTTAATCAGTTTTTTACGGTGCTCTTCTTTACTTGCAACGTATTGTGCAATTCGGTCAATCGTTAAAACAGGAATAACCTCTTCAACAGTTGCGGTTTCATTTGCAGGATGAATCAATGCAAAGCGAATATGCTCAGCAATTTGTTCAATCAGGAAATCAGAAGCAGGCGTATCTAAAATCTGCTTTTGAATGAGCTGTTGAATTTGTTCAAAAGTCCACAGATGTTGTAATTGCCGACTCCCCAACCAATGATAAAATTGCTCAAACTCTTGCTGGATCACCTGAGTCTGAGCAAATTGCTCATCTAAAAAATCTAGATGAGCTTCAATAAGTTTTTCAATAAGTGGTTGGGTAGACATAAGGTCTCACAAGTCCGAAGTTTTATTAAGGTGTGGTCGTTTTTGACGACTGATTTGTTTCTACTTTAAGTAAAAACGGTAGATATTGTTGCATAACCAACTGTTCAGCTTCCAATATTGGCATATGACCTACATTTTCTAAAATAACTGGAGGCTGAGCATTCTTTAAAAGTCGTTTTAGTTCACTTGCTACTTCGACATTAATAATCTTATCTTGTTTGCCCCATAGAATGAGCGTCGGTGCATCGATCGTTTTGGTAAGTACCGTAAATGAATCTGGTGTATAGACTTTATTAAGTGCAATCAATTGATCAACCAGTTTTTGTGTTTGAGGCGCCTGATCAATCATCAACTTTTCTTGAGCTTGAAGAAATTCTTTAGGAATAAACGGAGGATTAAACATGGTTTGTTTTAATAAATAATTAAAGTCACCTTTTTTAGACACTAAAAGTTGTTTGAGGTAAGCAGGATCTTTTAAATAAATTGTATTGGCTGAGCGAAAAATACCGCCGCTATCCACCAAGAATAGACTTTTCGTTTCAAATGGATATTGTCCAGCATAGAGCAGGGCAATAGATCCGCCGAGTGAATGCCCAGCAATATGAATTGGACCTTTTAAATTTGCAGCCTCAACAAAGCGACGTAACTTTTCAGCAAGATTTGGTACTGAATAATCGAAATCTTGTGGAACGATAGTTTCGCCACTACCCGGCAAATCGGGAATAATGACATGATAATTTGTGGTGAGATAACGAGTCACTCGGTTCCAGTTATCACGGCTGCCTGCTAGGCCATGAATAAGCAGTAAAGTCGGTTTTGTTGTGGAGCCGCCTTCGCTATATGACCAAGTCACATCACCGACTTTTAAGCTTTTACTTTGTAAACCTGCCCAGCTACGTTCTTGCTGTAAAACATTCTGGAACGTCACATCAATATTATCGGCTGCCTGTATTTGAGAAATACTCATCAATGACAATAAGCTACAAGCCAATGTCAGGGCGGTAGCAGTTTTTTTCATAGAGGCCTTAATTGATGTGGACACCCTTGTCATAGATTTCATCCTTGAAGCTTAAGCGAGTTTGAAAAATTATTGAAAAACTTTGCCAATGAGTCATTTGCCAAATGTTTAGAATGAGGAAAATTATAGTCAATCCGAGAACCAAAGTATGTCTATTTTTTCACTAAACAGTAGCGAATGTGCAGTGAGCTCTTCATTAAAACAAGTTAAGTATTTTTAAATTTTTTCATAGAAAAGGATTTATTTTTTGTCAGTGACATTCAAATTTTGACACATTAAAATGATTTCCAACCTTGAAAAAACAATGGAAATATAAAATGCCTACTGCGCAAGAAGTTTTAGATCGTCTGAAAGCCGGTAATCAACGATTTGTAAATGGAAATACTTCCCTTGCAAAAACCTTATCTCATCAAGAACGCGCTGAAATGGCAAAGGATCAAAATCCATTTGCAATTGTACTTGGCTGCTCAGATTCTCGTGTTCCAGCAGAGATGGTATTTGACCAAGGTCTTGGTGATTTATTTGTAATCCGTGTTGCTGGTAATGTGGTTGCACCTTCACAAGTCGGTAGTGTCGAGTTCGCAGCAGAGCGTTATGACTGCCCGGTTGTAGTTGTATTAGGACACAGTCATTGTGGCGCGATTCAAGCAACAATTGATACGTTAATGAATCCTGATCACCCGCCATCATCTAACCTAATGTCGATTGTGAACCGCGTTCGTCCATCAGTTGAAATTTTAATGCAGACTGATTTAAAAAATGATTTGAAAAAATTATCATGTCATGCAGTGCGTTCAAACGTTTTTGCTTCAGTAAATCAATTACGCCATGGTTCAGCGGTGTTAGAGAGCCTGATTGCAAAAGGTGAGTTGATTGTTGTCGGTGCAGAATATTCACTCGAAACTGGTGAAGTTACTTTTTTTGATTTCTGATCATATTAAAAAGAATATTTAAAGATAAAAGGTGCCTATAGGGCACCTTTTATATATGGGTAAGCTAAATTAAGTAGTTTTGACTGCGCTTGAGCATTGGGATGAATCAAATCATTTTGCATAAGCTGTTTTTGACCAGCAACACCATCTAGAAAAAACGGTAGTAGTTTCACCTGATGTTTTTGGCTTACGACTTTATAATTATTTTCAAAAGCTTTGCTATACGCAGCACCATAATTTGGCGGAATCTTCATGCCAAAAAGAATAACTTTGGCTTTTTGTTTTTGGCTTAATTGAATGAGCTGATCCAGATTTTTTTGAATCATTTGAGGCGGTTGCCCACGCAAGCCGTCATTTCCACCTAATTCAATCACGACCACATTCGGCTTATAGGTCTGCAATAATTTAGGTAATCGGGCTAAAGCGCCGCTTGTTGTTTCTCCACTAACACTTGCATTGACCACTTTGTGTTGTTTGGGATACTGTTGGTCTAAACGTTTTTGCAGTAATTGCACCCAACCTTGTTTGGGATCAATTCCGTAACCGGCACTAATACTATCTCCTAAAATTAAAATAGTTTTCGCCGATACAAGCATAGGCAACATACTTAATGAGATGAGCATGATGCTTTTAGAACCAATCAAAAAAGATTTAGACATTTGTACTTCGACCCTGATTCTGAATACATAGGACTTTTCACATCATGCCACAACCCATCATTGCTGCCCATCAAGTTACACAAACTATTCAGATTAACCAAAATCAGTTTACGATTTTAAAAGATATTGATTTAGAGATTTTTGAAGGGGAACAGGTAGCAATTACGGGACGTTCCGGCTCAGGTAAATCAACCTTACTAGGAATTTTGGCGACTTTAGATCAACCGTCTGAAGGAGAAGTCTGGTTGTGTGGACAAGCTGTACATCAGTTAACAGAGGAACAACGTGCCCAAATCAGAATGCTACATATTGGTTTTGTATTTCAGTCTTTTCAACTTCTGCCTCAGTTGAGTGCGCTTGAAAATGTGATGTTACCTTTGCGACTACGTAAAGATTTTGATTATAAAACTGCAGAGAAAAAAGCTTTAGATTGGTTGCATCGAGTTGGGCTGAGTCGTCAAGTTGAACAAACACCTAAAGTTTTATCTGGTGGCGAGCAACAGCGTGTGGCGATTGCACGCGCTCTTATTGCAGAACCACAAATTATTTTTGCAGATGAACCGACTGGAAATCTAGATGGTCAGACAGCACAAGAAATTGAAAACTTACTCTTTGATTTAAACAGAGAGTTAGGTACAACACTGATTTTGGTGACGCATGATCGTAATTTAGCAACCCTTTGTCAGCGTCATGTTGAGTTAGATGACGGCAGACTAAAGACAGTACAGGGTGGTTAAATTATGCGTAATCTTTTAAAACCACTTCTGCTACAAAGTTTTCGTACAGGTGGATTATATCTACTCATTATTGCTTTATCGCTTGCGATTAGCGCAACGACAGCCCTGAAATTTAGTAACGATCAAGTTAAAAATGCAGTCAGTCTGCAAGCTTCACAAATGCTGGGTGCAGATTTAGTTCTGTCGAATAACGAGCCTATCGAACAGTCGTGGAAAAAAAGGGCAGAACAGCTGGGTTTAAAACAAACCAATGTCACTATATTTAGCTCTATGGCACATACCCAAGATCAGTTTGTCATGGTGAATGTAAAGGCAATTGAGCCTTTATTTCCACTCAGAGGACAGTTGGAAATTGAACCAAGCGCTAAAGCAATTCAATCTGGTGAGGTTTGGCTAAGTCAAAGAGCAGCCGATTTACTTAAAGTAAAGCGAGGAGATACTGTTTCTATTGCTGATGGTACCTTCCGTTTTAGTGGCGTGATTGTGCGTGATTCAAATCAGGAACTCGGTTTTTCAGGCTTTTCTCCAACCGTTATTATTCATCAAGCAGATATTGCTAAGACTCATGCGATTCAGACAGGGAGCAGAATTGACTATCGTTTATTAATGGCAGGGAGCCCTGAACAGGTTCAGTCATTTTCAAAGCAATTTAAGCAACAGCATCAACCTTCTAAAGATGTAGATGAAGCGGCTGGCTTGCGTTTACGTGATGCAAGTGAATCGAACAGTAGGTTATTACGTCCGCTTGAAAATTTAGATACCTTTTTGCAATTGGCCAATATTTTAACGATTTTATTGTGTGGTATTGCCATCGCTTTAACGAGTCAAAGATATGTTCAACAAAACCAAGATCACATTGCACTTATTAGATGCTTAGGCGCCAGTAAGTTCCAAATCTTGTGGGCATATATTGGATTGCTTTGTATTGTCAGTGCGATTTCAATTGTGCTAGGAAGCCTATTAGGTTTAATCATGGGGTTTGGTCTGCTGCAACTTATGCTGCAATTGATCCCTCAATTAGAGTTAAGTTTTTCGGTTGTACCTCTTTTAATCGGGCCTTTACCAATTGCGATTTTTACCAGCGTGATTGTGCTGCTTGGTTTTATTTTGCCAAGCATTTGGGAGCTTTTAAATACACCTCCAATTCGTGTTATTCGGGAGCAAGCCAAATCTCGCAAATCTTTATTCTTCATGTTTTTTGCAGGAATCACTAGCCTAGTTGTTTTTAGTTTGGTGTTGAGTGAAAACTTAATGCTCAGCATTTTGGTGTTGGCGGCAATTATTGTTCTTTGTATTTTGCTTTACACCGTTGTTTGGCTATTGCTTCGTAGCTTAAAAAAGCTGAAAAATCGATTGTCTTTTTATATTCGTTCGCCATCACAAAGCGCCTTACAAATTACCGCATTGGCTTTAGGCTTAAGCCTCATTACGGTACTCAGTGTATTAAGAACAGATTTATTAGAGCGTTGGCAGCAACAACTTCCAGAAGGGACACCGAATCAATTTGTTTATGGATTACCTCCATTTGATTTAAAAGCATTTGAGCAACAATTAAAGCAGAATGGCTGGCAAAGCACGCCGTTATATCCAAATATTCGTGGCCGATTGTTAGCGAAGAATGATGTGCCTTTTTCAGAAGAGGCTATAAAGCAAAATAATTCTTTGCGCCGTGAACTGAATTTGACTCAATCAAATCTACTACCAAATGACAATGTCATTACAAATGGTCAAGCTCAGTTTAATGGCGTAGGGCAAGTTTCAGTCGAAAGTAAAACTGCCGAAAGTTTGGGAATCCAAATTGGAGATAAGCTTACTTTTAGTTTGCCCGAAGGCAACTTACAGGCCAAAGTTGTGAATTTTCGGAGTGTCGAGTGGGAAAGCTTTAGCCCTAACTTTTTCTTTATTTTTTCACCTAAAACCTTAGACAAAAATGCTGGAAGTTATTTAGGTAGTTTCTATGTGCCTAAGCAAGATCAATCTAAAATGATCAATATTATTCAGCAGTTCTCAAATACAGTATTTATTGATGTTGACCGGATTTTAGATGAAGTAAAACGCTTAATGAATGTTTTGGTCAAAATAGTAACTGTTCTAGCGGCATTAGTTGGTTTTTCTGGAATACTCGTTTTAATTGCATGTCTAAATTTATTAATGGATGAGCGACGCCGTGAAGTTGCTTTACTACGCTCATTTGGTTTATCTAAAAATAAAATGAAGCAAATGCTCAGTTTTGAGATTGGGTTTTTAGGTTTGTTAGCAGGCATAGTTGCCTGCTGTTTTGCAGAAGTGATTAGTGCGATCGCAAGCTATAAAATGAATATGGCAATACAGTGGCATATTGAAATCTGGCTGATTTTACCTCTTGGCATGATGCTGGTTTGTGCTTTGATTGGTCGTTATCGACTAGGCTATCTCTGTAATTTACCACCTTTACAAAGTTTAAGAGAATTAAACCAATTGTAGTTTAAGGAATAATGTCAGGGTTCTGGATGATGATTTCATGCCAGAGTGGAAGTAACGGTGAATTGATTTGTACACAGTACATATAAAAAACACCCGTAATGATTACTGCGCCTAATAAGCCTAAAATTTTAAGTATAGTTTTTAACTTGCTGACATAGCTTAAGTACCAGATTAGTGCAAGGAATGCTCCTATAATCATGCCGCCAATATGCGCGGCATTATTAATACCCGTTGCGACAAAACCAAAAATAAGGTTGATTGCCATAACCATTAATAAAGCTTTTTTATCGAGTATGTAGGCCTGATGCGGAAGCGGGGGAAATAGAGAAAGTACTGTTAACGCAGCACCTAATCCCATCACGGCACCTGAAGCACCTGCACTGACATGAGGAAGTAAGCTCTGATCAAAATGTTGTAGTAATTCATGCCCATTTTGAATGGTCATATAGCTACTAAGAAGGCTACCAAATAAGCCAGCAATTAAATACAGGCATATAAAATAGAAGCGACCAAATAGAGACTCTGCAACATTACCGAAAATATAGAGGGCCCACATGTTAAGCATGAGGTGCACAAGACCAAAATGAAAAAACATGCTGGTAAATAAGCGTTCAGGCTGCCCAGAAAAAGTAAGTGGTGTAAAATCAGCACCCCAATGAATAGCATCTTTCATGGCTGGGTCGCTAATATCGACGCCAGTTGCAATTTGCCAGACAAACAAACCTACATTAATCAAGATCAATAAGGCGGTCAGCCACCAAGTTTGTACATTGAGTTTACGATTAATGTGCGGAGGCTGATATTGAGTCATGCTATGCTTTTGTTATATATGAACATGCTTAACAGCTTAACATGAAAAAAGTTGAATACAGGAGATCAGGACGAACATGAAAGCTTTTATTGTTCGCGTGTTGTTAATTTTTATTGGGGCAATTCTCCTTATTCAACTTTGGATTTTCTCAAGTTTGGTTTGGTGGCGTACACATGAGGTTGATACTACCATGTTTATGCGAATTGATTATTGGTCAGATACCTCAGAGCCGATCATTCATGAATGGCTTGACTATGATGATATTAGCGACAATTTCAAGCATGCGATTTTAGCTGGGGAAGATGCAAAATTTATTCATCACCATGGTTTTGACTGGGATGGCATTCGTTTTGCTCTAGAGCGGAATAATGAAGAAGGAGAGGTTGTTGCGGGTGGTTCTACTGTGTCTCAACAACTGGCAAAGAACTTGTTTTTATACAATAAGCGTTCGTTTATTCGAAAAGGCCAAGAAACTATCGCAACTTGGATGATGGAGCGGATGTGGTCAAAACGCCGAATTCTTGAGGTATATATGAACTCTGTTGAATTTGGCAAGAATCGATATGGTGTAGAAGCAGCCGCGCAATATTATTATGGTAAAAGTGCGAGAAGCTTAACGCGCGAACAAGCTGCTTTTTTGGCCGCATTATTGCCTGACCCGAAATATTATCAAGATCACCGCAACGATCGTAAACTACAATATAGAAAACGCGTTATTCTACGTTATATGAATAGCACCCAGATTCCTGAATAATGATGTTTTAAAGATGTGTAAATTTTTTAGTTTTTACCAAATTGTCATATTTTTGCAGCATACTGTTTTATAGAGATTTTGGCTGGATAGAGAATTGAGTTAGACATGAATACAGCGATTACACCAACGACCCCAACAGAATATAGTTATAATGACCGTTATATAAATCGTGAATTGTCTATTCTTGACTTCCATTTGCGTGTATTGGAGCAAGCGGTAGACCCTTTACATCCATTACTTGAGCGAATGAATTTCTTGCTCATTTTTTCTCGTAATCTAGACGAGTTTTTCGAAATTCGTGTTGCGGGGGTGATGGAGCAATTTTCTCTGGGCAATGAGAGTCGTAGCCCTGATGGTTTGACGCCAAGACAAGTCTTACAAAAAATCTCTGAAACTGCTCACGCTGCGATTGAACGTCAATATCGTATTTTAAATGAAGAAATCTTACCTAAATTACGTGAAGAAGATATTTGCTTCCTCCGTCGTGGTGAACTAACGCCAGCACAGTCAGCTTGGATTAAGAAGTATTTTCAAGAACAAGTTGCTCCTGTATTAACTCCAATTAGCTTAGATCCAGCGCATCCGTTCCCACGTCTCGTAAACAAGAGCTTAAACTTTATTATTACCTTAGAAGGTAAAGATGCTTTTGGCCGTCAAATTGATTTAGCCGTGGTTCCAGCCCCACGTTCATTACCTCGCGTTGTACGACTGCCAGATGAGTTAACAGGTGGTAAAGAACATCACGTCATGCTATCTGCAATTATCCATGAGCATGTGTCCGATTTGTTCCCTGGCATGACAGCAACAGGATGTTATCAATTCCGTGTTACACGTAATGCTGACTTGGCATTAAATGAAGATGTTGAAGATTTAGCAAAAGCTTTAAAAGGTGAATTAAGTTCTCGACGTTTTGGTCGTGCGGTTCGCTTAGAAGTGACTCATAATTGTCCACAGCATATTTATGAGTACTTATTAGAAGAATTTGATTTAACCGATGAGCAGTTATACAAAGTTGATGGACCTGTAAACTTAGCTCGTCTGGTTTCAAATTTTAAACGCCCTCATTTGCGTTATGACTCGCATACACCGGTTGTGCCTAAAGTGTTTAAAAAGACCGAGAACATTTTCTCTGCAATGCAGAAGCAAGACATTTTGCTTCATCATCCTTTTGAATCTTTCGCACCCGTGATTCAGCTACTTCGTGAAGCTGCTCGCGATCCACAAGTATTGGCAATTAAGCAGACACTTTACCGTAGTGGTGCTGACTCTGAAATTGTACAGATTTTGGCGGAAGCTGCGCGTAATGGAAAAGAAGTGACCGCGGTTATTGAATTGCGTGCACGTTTTGATGAAGAATCAAATATTGAAGTGGCTAACGTTTTACAAGAAGCGGGGGCTGTGGTTGTTTACGGTATCGTAGGTTATAAAACTCACGCCAAAATGATTATGGTGGTGCGCCGTGAAAATAACAAACTTGTGCGTTACGTTCATTTAGGCACTGGTAACTACCATGCAATGAATGCTCGAATTTATACCGATTATGGTCTCATGACGACCGATAAAGATCTCTGTGAAGACGTGCATCGTATCTTCCAAGAGTTGACTGGTATGGGCAAAATGGCGAAATTGAAAAAGCTATTACATGCACCATTTACCTTACATGCTCAGCTCATCAACTTTATTGATGAAGAAATTGCCAATGCTAAGGCAGGACGTAAAGCTCAAATTATTGTGAAAGTGAATGCCTTAACGGAAGTTCAATTGATCAATAAATTATATGAAGCATCTCAAGCGGGTGTTCAGATTGATTTGATTATTCGTTCTATTTGCTGTTTACGTCCAGGTTTGCCTAACTTATCAGAAAATATTCGTGTACGTTCAATTGTAGGGCGCTTCCTTGAACATACCCGTGTTTATTACTTCAGCAATAATGGCGATGCGCGTATTTACTGCTCAAGCGCAGACTGGATGGATCGTAATTTATTTAACCGTGTTGAAGCATGTTTTCCTGTGGAAGATCCTGCATTGAAAAAACGTATTTATCAACAAGGCCTAGTGAACTATTTGCAAGATAACCAGCAAGCTTGGTTGTTACAGTCAGATGGTACTTGGGTACGTGCTGAGCCAGCAGAGGGTGAAAAATTGCATAATGCTCAAAGAGCACTATTAGAAATGATTAAATAATAAGTTTTAAATTTAATTAAAAAAGCCGACAAAATGTCGGCTTTTTTAATTCACTGAAATTCAAAATAATTTAATTAGTTTTTCTAAATGGTTGTTGGGTAAACGATAATAATTTGAAGCACAGCAAGATGTTTTTAAAATATGTGATTCTTTCCATAAAACATTGAATTTTATAAATATACAAATCATGTGAAATCTACTTTAATACGCCGCATTAAATATACTTAACTTCGGTAAATGAATAAGATGCAATGCTTTATTAGAAATTTACTTATTAGAATACTTTTGGGGATAATGCCAGTGGCGGCCTACGCAGATCAGAAGTGTTATGGGGATATCATCGTATTTCAAAGGTTTGATGATCAAGCGATATATCCTTATTTTGCGCCCGTTTCCAATGATAAAACTAAAAAGAGTGAGGTAAGGAATAAAACAATAATTATTCAAAAAAGAAAACAAAAACAAGATGAGTTTTTAGCGCAAAAGAAAAATGAGGAAGTTCACACAAAAAAAGTAGAAGAAAAGAAAAATTCTGAAAATAAAAAACAACTTGATGCTGCGATTGCTAAAGAAATTTTAGAAAATGGTGAAAAAAAGTGGATGGTACAGGTTGCACTAGCAGCTAATCAAAATAAAGCAAATCGGGTTCAATCTCAGCTTGAGGCAAAAGGCTATAAGGTCGTAACTAGTTCAACCACTAAAGGAATACGAGTCATGATAGATCCAGCCAACGACTATGCTATAGCACAGATTATTAGAGAAAAAATTATTGCTGATAATAGTTTGAATATGCAATCTGCTTGGGTGCTTAAGTGGGCATCCCTTACACCTCAATAAAATAAAAAGGAGTCCGAAGACTCCTTTTTTTATTCATGTAAATTCGTGGTGATTTTCTGCATAATTTGCAGTAACACGTCGAATTCACTTTGTAGCGGTGTACTTTTACGAGTGACTAGCGCTAAAGTGCGACTCGGGGCATCTTCAATTGGTTTTGCAGTAATTTGATCATTAAACTTGATCATACTGTTATCAATTGCAATTTCTGGTAAAAGGGTAAAACCTAAATCAGAAGAAACCATTTCAACTAAAGTTGGTAAAGAGCTTGCTTTTAAACGGTTGTCGTTTTTACGTTCACCGATAGGGCATGCACTTAAAACGTGGTCACGTAAACAGTGGCCTTCTTCAAGCAAAATTAATCTCGATAAATCAAGATCATCTAGTGAGTTTGCTTGCAAAGCATTTGTATCTTGCTTACTACATACAAGGTACAAATTTTCTTTCGAGATTTCAGCGACTTTTAGACCTCTAGTATCAAACGGTAGAGCAAGAACAATCATGTCTAGATTACCGTGTTCTAGACGCTCTACAATTTTTTCACTTTGAGCTTCATGTAGATGCAACTGAATTTTAGGTAACTGCTGATGCACTTCATCAAGTAACCGTGTCAGGATAAAAGGTGCAATGGTTGGGATAACTCCCAAATGCAAATCACCTGTTAACGGTTCACTCATTTCACGGCTCAATCGCATTAAATCTTGAGCATCTGCTAGTAATACACGGGCACGAGCAACAACTTGTTCACCCAATGGTGTTAAACGCACATTCTGACGGTCACGCTCTACCAGAACGCCACCTAATAATCGTTCAAGCTCCATGATGCCGCCTGATAACGTCGATTGCGTGACAAAAGAGCGGCGTGCTGCTTCAGTAAAATGCAAAGTTTCCGACAACGTAACTAAATATGATAGCTGTCTTAGTGAGGGTAATGCAGCCATAGTGTCCTAGTATGATGATTTAAAATGATGCGCAAATAAACCGCTAAGCTGAGGAATAAAATGTGCAGGGATATCATGCCCCATTCCATCAATTAATTCAAACTTAGCACCGGAAATTGCTTTTGCTACAGCCTTACCATGACTAGGTGGAAGTAAGCGATCACGAGAGCCATGTAAGACTAACGCGGGTTGCTTAATTTCACGGTCCAGTTGAAGTAAGGAGCCTGTACATAATATTGCTAAAAACTGTTGAAGTACACCAGCAGGATAATAGCTACGTTGATAAAGTTTGCGTGCAGTTTGCATTGCTTCAATCTGGTTGACGTAACCAGGTGAACCAATCAATTGAAATAGTTTTAAACTGTGATTAACAATACCATCTTCGTCACGTGACTTAGGTTTGCCAATTAAACTCAAAAGCTGTTTCGGAAAAGGAGGGGGTAAAAAAGGCTGATTATTACTTGTAAACATGAGCCCCAATTTTTCAACCTTTTCAGGATATTTTGCTGCAAGAATTTGAGCAATCATACCGCCCATTGATGCACCAATGACATGTGTTTTAGTCATGCCTAAGCGGTCAATAAGCATTGATACATCATCTGCCATATCATGCAGAGTATAAGGGGCACCTTGATTACTTAGTCCGAGCGCAAAGCGACCCATCAATTTAACCGTATTTAACCGTTTACCTTCATGACGTACTTTTGAAGAAAGGCCAATATCGCGGTTATCAAAACGAATAACACGAAAACCTTGATCAATGAGTGATTTACAGAAGAAATCCGGCCAGAAAAGCATTTGAGCCCCAAGACCCATAATCAGCAAAATGGTTGGATGTTCCGGTTTTCCACCTACTTCTACATGTAGCTCAATACCATTGCCTAAGTTGACCTTGGTTTCTTGCATGAAAGATGTGTACGGCGAAATGTTAAACTGTAAGGCACTATTCATGTTATTCATTCCTTAAAGGAATACTCACAAAAGAGTATTCCTGATTCAAACCTTATGCTTGGGCTGGAATAAGATCTGGAACAAGCTTTGTTAAAGTTAAGCGTTGTTTACCTGCTGTTGCACCTAACAATACGAAACCACGCAATGTTCCTTCATTGTCAATTGCTTTAGCAAGCATACCATCGTCGAACTCTTCTGTTTCCCAGTTCACTTCTATATCAACTGGAGCTGGTAACACTGTAAGTGGAGCTGCAGGAGTTTTTACTGCAACTGGCATAGCAGGGTAGTGCACGGCAGTTTGTTGTCCGCTAAGGGTTTTTGCAAGAGCACGAGCTTGCTGCATAATTGGCATTACATACGGAAGTAGCGTGCCATTTACTTCAGCGCAATCGCCAATCGCATAAATATCGGCTTGATTTGTTTCAAGTAAACTATTGGTAATAATTCCACGGCTTGTTTGAATATCTGCACTTTTAGCAAGTGAAATATTTGGCTGTAAACCAATGGCTGAAAGAACAATATCGGCTACCAAAGTTTGGCCGTTTGCGAGTGTAATCGCATAATCTTCGCCATTATTAATTTTGCTGACTTTTTCAACGGTTGTGCCTAAAGCAAATTTAACACCAGCCTCTTCGAGATTTTGCTGGAATGCAGAAGCAATATGACCTGGCAATAAGCGACCTAATGGTTGAGGTGCCAAATCAATGACAGTGATGTCATATTCACTGTGAAGTAAGTCATTAGCGAATTCACAACCAATTAAGCCAGCACCTAAAATAACAACACGTTTGTCTTTACGTTGAGCTAGATTTTCACGGAAAGCACGGTAATCAATCAGCGAGTTCACTACATGAATGTCATCGCTACCATCGCCTGCAATTGCAAGACGAATTGGGTTAGCACCAACCGCTAAAATCAGTTTTGAATAGGGTTGATTCGAAGTTACCCCATCTTTCTCAAGAACAAGCTCATGACGTTCAGCTAAAATTTCTTTTACAAAAGTGAAAGGCTCAATACGCATATTGAGTTGGGTACCCATTTTAGCAGCATCACCTAAAGCAATCTGTTCAGGTGCTTTTTTACCTGCAAATGCATTTGATAATGTTGGTTTTGCATAATTCACTGCATCATCCGCACAAATCATCACAAGTTCTTGCTCTGGGCTAAGTTTACGAAACTCACGTGCTAAGGTATAACCCGCCATGCCTGATCCGATAATGACGATAGGATGCATTTTTCTCTCCAGAGTTAGAATTGTTTATTTAATACGGTAATGGGTAATATTCGTAAAAAAGACCATGTCAATCATGGCCTTTTGCTTTAAATCATTAGATTTCGATCATTTCGAAGTCAGCTTTTGAAACGCCGCAATCAGGGCAAGTCCAGTCATCAGGGATATCTTCCCATTTTGTTCCAGCTGCAATGCCGTCTTGTGGCCAACCTTCTGCTTCATCGTAAATCCATCCACAAACGATACATTGATATTTTTTCATGAGACTCTCCGCACTGATAAGTTTGCTCAAAGCTGCCTTTCAGTAAAACTATTCCATCTATTAATAATGTAACCACGATCCGGTCAATAATAACCAATGTGCCTTTGATCGGATATCAAATTTTTACGCAGTTCTACATTTAATGTAAAGCAAATAACGGAGTTTAATCATTCGTAAGCAAAGATGAATGGCAGGTTAGGACAAATAAGTGGTTTTTTAGGCAAAACTTGAGCATAAACTAATAATAACTAATACATTCTTAACATTAATTTTAAACTTAATGTTGTTTGTGAAATTATTGAGAAATAAAAAGTGTCTGCTCATTTAAAAGATTTATATAATAAGAAAGCTAAATAACAACAAATAAAGATTCAACAGATGTCATTATTAAACGCGAAAATTAAAATTCGACAGTATAAGAACGGAATAAATCAGGGAACTTAAGTATGGAAAATTTAGTATACGAAGTAGAAATTGAGGCGCCTATAGAAAAAGTATGGGAATTACTTTGGAATAACGAGACATATAATGCTTGGACAAAATTCTTTGCCCCAGACTCTTCAATGCGTACCGATTGGCAAATCGGTGGTAAAACTTATTTTCTAGATGGTGAAGGCAATGGCATGGTCTCCACCATTGAAGAATTGAAAAAGCCGGAAATATTGATTTTTAAACATTTAGGAATGATTAAGGACGGTAAGGAAGATTTAGAAAGTGAAGAAGTTAAAGGCTGGAGTGGTTCCCAAGAAAAATATTTTTTGAGCCAGCACGATAGTGTAACTACTTTAAAAGTCGAATTAGCCACCTTACCTGAATACATGGGCATGTTGAAAAGTGGCTTCGTTCAAGGATTTGATGTCATCAAGAAATTGGCAGAAGGAAAATAGGTAATCGGCATCAAGTTAAGCCAAATATTTTTTATAAATTTTCATAATCAAATCATTGATACGAGAAGGATAGGCCAAACGATGATGTCCGCCTTCAAAGGTTTCAATATTCATGTAGGGTGCAAGTTTTTCTTGAACCTGATACATATCAAGTTGCTCATCTCCTAATTCTAAATAAGCCATTTTAGGATTAGAAAGGGTAAGTTCCTCTTCGGAAAGCTGAGGGTAGTCTGCCCGAAAATTAGGCGTAAGACTTGGATTCGCCACAATCACAGCTAATTTATGTTGAGCGGCAGTTTTTAAGGCCCAATATCCTCCAAGGCTGTGACCAACCAGTAAATCTGGTTTGATCGTCTGAATAGCTTGGTGATAAAAGTACTCAACAGATGCATAACTTAGGTTGCGATAATCAACATCAATACAAAACTTTTCAGGATGTAAAATGGCGTGGAACTTTGTTGATTCACGAGAAGAATCCAAGCCATGTAAAAATAGAATTTTCATTATTTACGACACAATCTCATTGATAAAATACAAGGCAAATAGGGCCTTTGAATATCGAGGTTATTTGGATTTTTTTATATTTTACTAAATGCTTTAAAAAATGATCTTAGCGATTGGTCTAAGTCATTTTGCCTTTAAAAAGTACTGCTCGTTTCCATAAATTGTCTTTTTTCATTTTTGTTTGATTGAAATCATTCGAAAAACTCCTGCAATCTGTTAAGCTATGCCACTTCATTTTTACTTAATCGAGGCAGAGATGACGCAACAAAACGCTCAATCGACTTCTGAACCAACTATTTCCGAAAACGATTTAATTGCACAGCGTCATGCCAAATTAAAGCAAATCCAAGATGTTGCGAAGGAAACTGGAAAGAGTCCTTGGCCAAATACTTTTAAGCGTGAACATTACGCAGCTGATCTACAAGAACAATTTAAAGATCAGTCGAAAGAACAAATTGAAAGCGCTGAGCATGTCTATGTAAAAGTGGCCGGCCGTGTCATGTTAAACCGTGGTTCTTTCATGGTGATTCAAGACATGACAGGTCGTATTCAGTTATATGTTGACCGTAAAGGCTTACCAAAAGATATTCTTGAAACCATTAAAGGTTTAGATCTCGGTGACATTATTGCTGCCGAAGGTTATATCGGACGTTCAGGCAAAGGTGACTTATATGTTCATCTTGAAGGTTTTGAACTTCTTACAAAATCTCTTCGTCCGTTACCAGATAAATTTCATGGCTTAAATGACACAGAAGTTAAGTACCGTAAACGTTACCTTGACTTAATCGTGAATGAAGAAACACGTAAAACTTTTGAAATCCGTGCCAAAGTTGTTGCAGGTATTCGAGCATTCTTAAACAACGAACGTTTCATGGAAGTTGAAACGCCAATGATGCATGTGATTCCAGGTGGTGCTTCTGCGCGTCCATTCGAAACACATCACAATGCTTTGGATATGCCTTTATTCTTACGTATTGCACCTGAGCTTTATTTAAAACGTTTGGTTGTTGGTGGTTTTGAGCGTGTGTTCGAAATTAACCGTAACTTCCGTAATGAAGGGGTGTCAACACGTCACAACCCTGAATTCACGATGATCGAGTTTTATCAGGCATATGCTGATTATAAAGACTTAATGGCATTGACTGAAAATATGCTTGAAAAGTTGGCTTTGGATATTCTAGGTACAACCGATGTCCCTTACCAAGGTGAAGTGTTTAGCTTCAAAGGACCATTCAAGAAAATCTCTATGTTCGATGCAATTTTAGAGAATAACCCACAGTTCACACCTGAAAATGTAAGTGATCGCGAGTTTCTTGCAAAATTTATTCGTGAAGAGTTGAAAGAAGAGGTTAAGCCTGGTTTTGGTTTAGGTAAGCTTCAAACGATCGTATTTGAAGAAACTGTTGAAACTAAACTTCGTCAGCCAACATTTATTACTGATTACCCAGCGGAAACTTCTCCACTCGCTCGCCGTAATGATGACAATCCACATGTTACAGATCGTTTTGAATTCTTCATCGGTGGTCGTGAATTAGCAAATGGCTTCAGCGAGTTAAATGACCCAATCGATCAAGCTGAGCGTTTCCAAGCGCAAGTTGCTGAAAAAGACGCAGGTGATGATGAAGCAATGCATTACGATGCAGAGTTTGTTGAAGCACTTGAATATGGTTTACCTCCAACAGCAGGTGAAGGTATCGGTATCGACCGTTTAGTCATGTTATTTGCTGATGCACCAAGTATCCGCGATGTAATTTTATTCCCGCATATGCGTCGTAAAGAAGGTTAATCTTCTAAGATGCAAAAAGGCAGTATTTATACTGCCTTCTTTATTACTTTTTATATCTAGAAATTTACCTAATTATACTAACCTTAAGATAGCGTTAAAAAATGTAATTGCACAGTTTAACAATTGCAAAGTTGTGATAAAAAATTTAAGGTGTTGCTCATAAATAACTTTGAGAATTGGCTGGCATGTTTCTAAGAAAAACACTTTCGATTGCAATATTGGCAACTGCTTCATCCGCTATTTTTGCACAAGGTTTAGTGCTAAATAATGAAGATTTACGCACCGATTTAAATTGGTTAAATCAACAAGGTGTTATTAATATTAGTACTTCAACTTGGCCGTTAAGTGGTGATGAAATTCAAAGAGCACTTTCTCAAGCAAAAGTGTCTCATCCAGCTCAACAAAAAGTTATTAACTCAGTACTTAATGCATTAAAAGCAGATAACAATACAGTTAAAGTGGGTGCTTTTGCTGAAACTGATATCAAAAATATTCCTCAAGCATTCGGTGATAACCAAAAAGCTCAATATCAAGGTTCGTTAGAGTTTAATGCTGGCGGTGAAAACTGGGATGCTAAAATCCGAGTAAATGCAGAAAAAGACCCGCAAATCGATAATGGGCAAGATGTGAATGTTGAAGGCTCATATGTCGCTGGTAAACTTTGGAATCAGTGGGTAGTTGCAGGTCAAATTCCAACATGGTGGGGACCTGGACACGATGGTAGCTTAATTCGTGGTGATGCGAGTCGACCAGTATATGGGGTAACTGCACAACGTGCTGTGCAAAATGCTTTTGAGACAAAATGGTTGTCTTGGATTGGACCTTGGCAATACCAAGCATTTGCTGGTCAATTAGATGATTATAAAGCAGTACCTGATGCTAAATTAATTGGATTACGTTTAACTGCACAACCATTACCATATTTGGAACTAGGTGCTTCACGTACAATTCAGTGGGGTGGAGACGGACGTTCGGAAAGTTTTAGCTCTTTATGGGATGCTATTAAGGGCAACGATAATGTCTATGGCGATACCGAAAATCCATCAAACCAATTGGCTGGGTTTGATGGGCGGTTATTATTGCAACCTCTTTTAAATATCCCAGTAAGTCTTTATGGTCAATATGTGGGAGAGGATGAGGCTGGTTATTTGCCGTCTAAAAAGATGTATTTAGCTGGGGTCGATTATTCGTCAAGCTACAATGATATGCCATATCAACTTTATGCAGAATGGGCGGACACGCGTACTAATGGGGATGTAAAGAGTATCTCTTATACGCATTCGGTTTATAAAGATGGTTATTATCAACATGGTTTCCCATTAGGTCACGCGATGGGTGGTGATGGTCAAATGTACTCAGTGGGGGGCGATATCCGCTTTGATGTCATGAACCGTTTAAGCGGTCGCGCTATGGTGGTTAAAGTTAACCAATCTAACTTGGCAATCAATAAAGCATTCCCTAAAGATGATGAAATTAAAGCACTTGATTTAACTTGGACACATTTCATCAAACCTGATCTTCCATTAAAAATTAATGGATGGGTAAGTGATTCGGATATTGAGGGTAATGATGCAGGTGCATCTATTGGTATTGAAATTCCATTAGAACGTAAAATGTTTGGTTTCTAAGATTAGATCATGTTTTAGAAAAGAGAAGCGATTAATGCTTCTCTTTTTTTATGGCTTTTAAAGAAAACTAAAGACTAGAACATGATTTGCTTAAGTTGATTACACAAGCTAGGATTACAAAGTTATGCAAGTGAATCAGCATATTACATGTATATGATTAAATCGAATATCAATATGAAAAAACAAGCAAAAGGAATCGGTTTTAAATCACTATAATGCATAACTAATGCTATAAGCCATATAAAGGCTTGTGGTTGGATTATCTATCACGAAAAATTGGAGTTGTTATGGCACTCGTTCCTCCACATGGTCTTCTAGGTGGTGGTTTAATACTACTTCTAGATTTTATGGGCAAAATGGATAGAGAAGGACGTGTTCATGACTGAATCAAGACTCACACATCTCAAACAGCTTGAAGCGGAAAGCATTCATATCATCCGTGAAGTTGCTGCAGAATTCGAAAACCCAGTCATGCTTTACTCAATTGGTAAAGACTCGGCTGTTATGCTTCATCTTGCGTTAAAAGCATTTTATCCAGCTAAACTTCCATTCCCATTATTACATGTAGATACGGGTTGGAAATTTAAAGACATGATCGCGTTTCGCGATAACATGGCAAAAACTCATGGTTTTGACTTAATTGTTCATCAGAACAAAGAAGGCCGTGAAGCTGGGATCAACCCATTTGATCATGGTAGTTCAAAATATACCGATATTATGAAAACCCAAGCTTTAAAACAGGCTTTGGATAAATATCAATTTGATGCTGCTTTTGGTGGTGCACGTCGTGATGAAGAAAAATCACGTGCGAAAGAGCGTGTATATTCATTCCGTGATAGCAAACACCGTTGGGATCCGAAAAACCAACGCCCTGAACTTTGGAATCTTTACAATGGTAAAGTGAACAAAGGTGAAAGTATTCGTGTATTCCCTTTATCTAACTGGACTGAGTTGGATATCTGGCAATATATCTATTTAGAAAATATTCAAATCGTTCCTCTTTATTTCTCTGCTGTTCGTCCAGTAGTAGAGCGTAGTGGTACGTTAATCATGGTTGATGATGAGCGTATGCGTCTAAAAGAGGGGGAAGTTCCACAAATGAAGTCTGTACGTTTCCGTACGCTTGGCTGTTACCCGTTAACTGGTGCAGTTGAGTCTGAAGCAGATACGTTACCTGAAATTATCCAAGAGATGCTTTTAGCCACGAGTTCTGAGCGTCAAGGTCGTATGATTGACCATGATGAAGCGGGCTCAATGGAAAAGAAAAAGCAAGAAGGCTATTTCTAAGACAATTTCTAAATTTGTGGAGTTTGAGCAATGTCTCATCAATCAGAATTAATCAGTCAAGATATCTTGGCCTATTTAAAGCAACATGAACAAAAAGACCTTCTACGCTTTTTGACTTGCGGTAATGTAGACGATGGTAAAAGTACGCTTATTGGACGTTTACTCTACGATTCAAAATTGATTTATGAAGATCAATTGCAAGCAGTAACGCGTGACAGTAAAAAAGTAGGAACTACGGGTGATGCACCAGACTTGGCGTTACTAGTAGATGGCCTTCAAGCAGAACGTGAACAAGGTATTACCATTGACGTAGCTTACCGTTATTTCTCAACAGAAAAGCGTAAGTTTATTATTGCGGATACCCCGGGACATGAGCAATATACACGTAACATGGCAACAGGTGCGTCAACTGCGGACTTGGCAATCATCTTGATTGATGCGCGTTATGGTGTGCAAACTCAAACTCGTCGCCATACGTTTATTGCAAGTTTGCTTGGTATTAAAAATATCGTTGTTGCAATCAATAAGATGGACTTGGTTGAATATTCACCTGAACGTTTTACCGAAATTCAGATTGAATATGATGCTTTCGTAAGCCAATTAGGTGATCGCCGTCCAGCCAATATTCAGTTTGTACCAATCTCTGCTTTAAATGGTGATAACGTTGTAAATCCGTCAGCTCATACGCCTTGGTACAAGGGTCAAACTTTGATGAGCATTCTTGAGTCGGTGGAAATCAGTCGGGAATCGAATAAACACGAATTCCGTTTCCCTGTTCAGTATGTAAACCGTCCAAACCTTGATTTCCGTGGTTTTGCGGGTACCGTTGCTTTAGGTGAAATCAATGTTGGTGATGAGATTGTTGCACTGCCATCAGGTAAGCGTTCAACAGTTAAAGAAATCGTTACTTTTGATGGAAACCTTGAGCAGGCTGTAGCGGGTCAAGCGGTTACATTGACCCTGAATGATGAAATTGATATTAGCCGTGGTAACGTTTTGGTACGTGCTGGGGAGCAACCATTAATTTCACGTAGTGTTCGTGCTTCAGTGGTGTGGATGAATGAACATCCGCTCGTGAAAGGTAAGTTATACAACGTTAAGATTGGTACCCAGACTGTTCCTGCTAAAGTGACTAATATTCACTATCGTGTGAATGTGAATACACTTGAACATACTCATGTGGAAGAGCTTGAGTTAAATGCAATTGCAGATGTTGTAGTTGAGTTCGATGCGCCAGTTGTGTTTGATCAATATCAAGATTCTCGTTATACAGGTTCATTCATCTTCATTGACCGCTTAAGCAACGTAACTGTTGGTGCAGGTATGGTTGAGGCTGCTGTTGAATGGACTGCACATAGTAATCCTGTAACAGCTGAAGATCGTGCTGCACGTTTGGGCCAAAAGCCAGCGGTGATTGGGATTTCTGCACAGTTAATCGAGAAAGCTCAAGTTTTAGAAAGTTTATTGATCCAACAAGGTGTAGTTGCGATTGCAAAAGCCAACTTAACTGCTGAGCAAATTACGTTATTGCGTGAGACAGGTGTTGTGGTTATCACAACTTCTGTGGAAGGTACGGATACAGAAGTTACTGCTGAAACCGTTGAAGAGGCAGCTGAAAAAGTTGTGGAATTAGTTCGTCTTTAATAGACTGAATTGATTTTGAAAAAACCCGCGTAAGCGGGTTTTTTTTATTGGGTTTAGAAAATACTTTGAGTTTTTAAAGTTAAATATTCTCTTAAATCTTTAGGATAGTTCTGAATCATCTTTAAAAATATATCTCGATCACCTTGATATAAGGCACGTGTTGCTTCTTCGTAATTTGGCATATTGCCCAACATGGCAGACATAAAACGGTCGATGGCTTGTTTAGCGAGCATAATATTGCCTTCAGAGTTTGGGTTATTTAACTCTTTATCAATTAACTTGCGAATTACTGCTGATGCACTCGCACTTTGTTGATCTAACCAATCCCAATGTTTTTTCTGTAAAGTGATTTCACGAGAAATTACTCCGAGTTTAGGTCGTCCAACTTTTTTAATTTCTTCCGGTTCATCATAACGTTGATGAAATTCTTGTTCCGAACCAGAAAGATCAAGATCAATTTGTTGACCTGTTTGATCATTGAAAATCAGAATATTTTCCGTTGTTTTCGGAAGATCTTTGAGTTTTTTTGCAAGTTCAATAAGGGAGTCACTCGCAATAAGCGTGCTTCCAGTGAAGGCAGTATAGGTGATTTTAGTATTCATTTTAGCCATATATTTTTATCTGGGTAAAATAATATTATCAGGGTAAAATTAATTTGGCAAATAATTAAAATTATAACCAAAGAATTATTTGATTTTATGAGTGTAGTCTATGAAGTTAGGACTATAAAAATAGTCAAGATAATGGGCTATTTAAAATTTTACTCTGCTTTAGTATCGCTTTTATGAGAGAATACGCCTTTAGTTGTATGTATAGAGACTCCTATGTTTGAGCAATCTCCTGAATCTTTAAGCGATATCGAAATTTTAGACATTTTACAGTCGATGAAAAAAGATAAGCTAGATACGGAAGCAAATGAGATCATCCGTAACGGGGGGAAAGCAGGACGTCAGGAAGCACATAAACAGGCTTTAGTGGCACTGAATACAAATTTTGAAGAAAAGTTTGTAGAGGCAGTTACTCTTGCATTAGGTTTAAATGCAGCTCAAGCTAAAAAAATTCGCTATAAAAAAGATCGAATTCGTATTTTAAAAGCGCGTGGTATTGATTATTTAGCTATTGATGGTGCAGAAACAGCGCAAGTTTTGGCACAAATTTCACAAGCGATTGTTCGAGAAGATGCAATAGTTACTCATGACTTACATGACATCTTCCCATTTTGGAAAGAAGGTTGGCCAATGGTGCAATTTGATAATGCCTATAAAATTTTAGAAGAAGATATTAGCTTGCACTTTCATGCGTTCTTAGACGCCATGATTGAGTATATAAATAAATAAAAATAAAAGCCCCGTTTGGGGCTTTTATTTATAGAAGAATAATTAAAGTGTACTAAAGAGCGGGAAAACGCCAATCACTAATGCGGTGCCCATCAAAACCATACATGTTATAAATGCCCATTTAAATGTGAACTTTTGATGATCTGCAAAGTCAACTTTAGCAAGACCGCATAACAAGTAAGTTGAAGGAACAAGAGGTGATAGCAAGTGTACTGGCTGGCCTACAATTGAGGCGCGAGCAATAGCTTCTGGGCTAATACCGTAATGAGAAGCTGCTTCAGCAAGAATTGGTAAAACACCATAGAAGAATGCATCATTTGACATAAAGAATGTTAAAGGCATACTGACTAAAGCGGTAATCGGTGCAAGATATGGGCCCATGCTTGGAGGAATCATTGCGACGAATTCTTTAGACATCGCCTCAACCATACCTGTACCAGATAAAATCCCTGTGAAAATACCTGCAGCGAAAATTAAACCTACAACAGCTAAAATACTATCTGCATGCATTGCGATACGCTTTTTCTGCATATCAACATCAGGATAGTTAATCAGCATTGCAATACAGAACGCTAGCATGAATAGCACTGACATTGGCAAAATGCCTTTGATTAATGCAATCATGAGAATAATAGTAAGTACCATATTTACTTTGCGTAAATGTGGACGCGTCGCTTCAGGGTCTTTCGACACGGTAATATTGTCACCATGATGACTTTCAAGCTCAATCACGCCTAAACGTTTTTGCTCATAGCGGCCATATAAATATGCCAAGAAGAATAACCAACCAATACTAATGATCATTGGAAGGATCATTGGTACGAAAATATGGCTTGGATCAACTTGTAACGCACTTGCAGCACGAGCAGTAGGACCACCCCATGGCGTTAGGTTCATTACACCACTACATAAAAGCATAAGCGCAGTCATGATGAGTGTGTTCATTCCTAGACGTTGATAAAGTGGCAACATTGCAGCCACACAGATCATATAAGTGGTTGAGCCATCACCATCTAAAGAAACGAGAGTGGTTAAAAAGACAGTTCCTAGAGTAATTTTTAAAGGATCGCCTTTAACTTTTTTCAAAATCCATTTAACCGGCGGGTCGAAAAGACCTGCATCGATCATTAAGGCAAAATACAAAATTGCGAATAAAAGCATTACGCCAGTTGGCGCTAATTTTTTGATGCCATCCAGCATCATCTCACTGAGACCTTTAAGTTCAATGTGACTTAAACTTTCAAAGTAATGACCTAGGCCCCAAGCAATGAGAGAAAAAATAAACGGGATGAGAATTAAAGCAATAATAGGGCTTAAACGTTTGGACATGATTAAGTACATGAAGCACAAAATCATGCCAACACCAAGTAATGTCAGCATACAATCAATCCTTTGCCTATAGTTTTACTGAACAAGTTTATTCAAAACTCTGACCTTGGTTATTCTTATTAATTTTTATTAAAAAGACAAATAATATATTTAGTTTATTTGGTTAATATATATTCGTTTGGATAGGTATATTTAGATGAAATACTGAACATATATATTAAGGTTATAATGGTTTTATAATAAATGAATGCTATTATAAAATAATATAAAGGTATTATAAAAATAAAAATTATATGGCATTTTTTTTAATTATATATATTTTGATGATTGAAATGAGAAGAAGAAGCATTTAGGGGCTTACTTTGAGCTAAGCTACATAAGTTTGTTTGCAATTTAAATGGGGCTTAATCGCTTTATAAGCAGTTAAGAGATATAGATTATTTTATTAATTTTCAGTATTTAAGCTTTAATAGAGTTGTTAAATGAAATAATAATACTTTTAGATTAAAAGAGCAAATTGAATAAATGAATCTAAAATAATTATTACATATATTTAAAAAAGTTATTTAGTTTTAAAAAAATACCCCAGCTAAATTGTGGGGCATTTAAATTAATAACGATTAGTTTTCATCAATTGATGAGTGGGTTTCGGTTTGTTCTAAAATTCGAGTTACAAGAAGTTGGTCAATTTTAAAATGGTCGACATCGACAACTTCAAATTTATATCCACCAAATTCCACAAAATCTGCTGGACGTGGAATTTTGCGTAAACGGTACATCATGAAACCTGCGAGCGTCTCATAATTTTCTTCATCAGGCATTTCATCAATTTCAAGAGCATGTCTTAGATCATCAATTGGTGTACTGCCATCAATTAACCATGAGTTATTATCACGTTTAATGATTTGCTGTTCTTCTTCAATAGGAGTAACCCAATCACCCATAACTGTGATCATGATATCGCTTAATGTAATCACTCCGACAACAAGTGCATATTCATTGATAACGACAGCAAATTTCTCTTTTGTAGAACGAAAACGGTCAAGTAGTTCAGAGAGTGTGAGAGTGTCGGGAATCATGAGTACGGTACGAATGGTAGACTCATTTAATTGAGTTGGTGATTGATTATTTAAAATGCGTACTAAGAAATCTTTAGCATCAACATAACCAATAACCTGATCAATATTTTCATTACACACTAAAAATTTTGAGTAAGGATATTCTGCTAATTTTTGACGAATACTATCTTCATGTTCGTTTAGGGTGAAATAAACGACGTTTTCGCGTGTCGTCATGCTTGAAGGTACAGTACGTTCTTCTAGTTCAAAAACATTCTCAATAAAGTGGTGTTCTTGTTTTTGAAGTACGCCGGCTTGAGCACCTGCATCCATGACTGCTGAGATATCATCAAAAGTAATATTATCTTCGCGTGTTGTATTGACTTTAAATAAGCGAAATAACAGGTTCGCAATAGCATTAATTCCCCAGGCTAAGGGTTTACATACCTTAATAAAAACTTGAATCGGGTTAATAACGCTAATTGCAATTTTCTCAGGTGCAATCATTGCCAAACGTTTTGGCATGAGATCGGCGAATAAAATAAATAAGGAAGTTACTAAAGTGAAGGAGAGGGCAAAACCGATAGTTTGTGTCCAAGGGCCTTCATAAAAGCGGTCGACGAGTGTGACAAAAAAGGGACGAAAAGCCGCTTCACCCAAAATACCGCCTAAAATTGCAACTGCATTTAGGCCAATTTGAGAAGCTGCAAAAAAATCGGCAGATTGTTCTTGTAGATCAAGTACTTGTTGGGCACGTTCTTCGCCAGCTTCGGCTAAAATTTTTAACTTTACTTTTCTGGCGCCAGCCAATGCAATTTCAGTTAAAGATAAAAAGCCTGCTGCGATGATGAGCAGTACGATGATAATGATATTTTGAAAGAGACTCACAAATCACCCGAGGTTCATCATTATTATGACTATGTTTTAACACAAAAAAGCGCTGAGGTAATCAGATTGATTGCTCAGCGCTTGAAGATAATGTCTAAAATCGACAATTAAATTAAAATTTATTTAATAGTGAGAAAATTGTGAATTGTTGGTTAGAAATTCACGATTTTCTTCTTCAATCATTTGACGAGCAACAAATAAAATAAGTTGGCGCAACCAGCGATGAGCTGGGTGATGATGTAATAACGGGCACCAAGCCATTTTAAGTTCAAATTCTGGAATATAAAAAGGAGGATCTTTTATAACCAGTTTTGGATTTTGAGTTTGTAGGCGTGCCATTCGAGTTGGAAGGGTGGCAATCAAGTCAACATTTTGAGCAAGTAATGCTGGCATTTGGTAGTGGCGGGTAAATACAGAAATTTTACGACGTTGACCAATACGTTCTAATGCCTGATCGATCCAGCCTAAACCGCCTTGTTTATCTGGATTTACACCAAAGCCTACACCCATACCTGTTTTAGAAACCCAGATATGCTGTGCATCTAAATAACTTTTTAGGTTCAAATGGGTTACAGCAGGGTGTTTGTCATTAAGAATACAGCTGAAACTATCACGCCAAACTAACACTTGGTGGAAACTTTGCGGTATTTCATTAAATCTATTAATCGCAAGATCGACTTTACCTTGTTCCATGTCTCTATAAGACACATCACTTGGTGTAAGAAAGTCGAGTACAACATTTGGAGCTTCAGAGCGTAGAGCTTTGACAAGACGAGGGACTAAAGTTGCCTCGGCATAGTCAGATGTCATAATGCGGAAAACGCGATTACTTGTATAAGGGCGGAATTCGGTACGGGGTTCCAAAATCATGGAAAGATCAGAAAGGGCATCACGAATACGAGGTTGTAATTCAAGTGCACGTTCTGTCGGGGTCATCCCTTCGGAAGAACGGATAAGAAGCGGATCATTAAATAAATTACGTAAGCGACGTAAAATATTACTCATTGCAGGCTGAGTTACCCCAAGCTGTTCGGCTGCGCGCGTAACATTTTTTTCACGAAGAAGTACATCAAGATATATTAATAGATTAAGATCTACTCGCTCCAGATTCATAAAAAAAATACCGAAAATAAAACCCTGAAATTGTTTCAAATTATGCCATATTTAATGATCATTGTGTGAAAGAATGATGAGAAAAGCGACATTTTTTGTAGGAATTAAGTAGGGTGGAAAGACGTTTCAAAGGCACGATTTTACTGTCTTTGCTCAGTTTTGAATGAAAGAAATCTAAATAGAATATATTTATGAATAACTTTTCAATTTCTAGCATATCAATTGACTTTTTGCATTGGCAAAAATAGCCTAATTTACAATTGACTTTTAGATTTAAAAATGAGTGGAAAATCTCCAAAAATTGTATAGAAATAAGACTTAGGGAGTTTTTAGAATAAAACTCTATACTCCTTTAGGATAATTTTATTTTTATAAACAAAGTGTTAAGGTTTTTGGTTTTATCTATAATATCGATTTATTGGTATATTTTTTAAATAAATACTGAAGATTAACAAAGGATATTGGATTAATTGATTGGCTAAGTCTAAGCTGTGTTCATGAGGAAGCAGCTGGTGTCATAAGAAATTTAAGTAACGTGACTCTAGGCTTCAATCGATGAAATCCTAAAATGAATACAGGACAATATCATGACTACATATCAAACAGCGATTGATGCAGTACGTCAATTAAAAGCAAAATTCGGCAATACTTGGGCAGACATTAGCCCAGAAGATGCTGCTCGTATGCAACTTCAAAACCGTTTCAAAACTGGTTTAGATATTGCTAAGTATACAGCTGCGATTATGCGTCGTGATATGGCTGAATACGATGCTGACTCAAGCAAATACACTCAATCATTAGGTTGCTGGCATGGTTTCATCGCACAACAAAAAATGATTGCGAACAAAAAATATTTCGGTACTACAAGCAAACGTTATATCTACCTTTCTGGTTGGATGGTTGCTGCTCTTCGTTCTGAATTTGGTCCACTTCCTGACCAATCTATGCACGAAAAAACTTCTGTTCCTGCATTGATCGAAGAAATCTATACTTTCTTACGTCAAGCTGACGCAAAAGAATTAAACGATTTATTCCGTGCACTTAAAAAAGCACAAGAAGCTGGTGATACTGCTAAAGCAGCTGAAATCACAGCTCAAATCGACAACTTTGAAACTCACGTTGTGCCAATTATTGCGGACATCGATGCTGGTTTCGGTAACGAAGAAGCAACTTACTTACTTGCTAAGAAAATGATCGAAGCTGGTGCTTGTGCGCTTCAAATTGAAAACCAAGTATCTGATGCTAAACAATGTGGTCACCAAGCTGGTAAAGTAACTGTTCCACACGAAGACTTCATCGCTAAGATCCATGCATTACGTTATGCATTCTTAGAAATGGGTCTTGAAGAAGGTATCATTGTTGCGCGTACTGACTCTGAAGGCGCTGACTTGACTCAAAAAATCCCAGTGGTTAAAGAGCCAGGTGACATCGCGTCTCAATACATCAGCTACTTAGATACTCAAGAAATTGACATTGCTGATGCTCAAGAAGATGAAATCTTAATCAAGCGTGATGGTAAATTACACCGTCCTAAGCGTTTACCTTCTGGCTTATATCAGTTCCGTGCTGACACTCAAATTGACCGTGTTGTACTTGACTGTGTGTCTAGCTTACAAAATGGTGCTGACCTTCTTTGGATCGAAACTGCGACTCCAAACGTAGAAGAAATCGCACACATGGTTAACCGTGTTAAAGAAGTTGTTCCAAATGCTAAGCTTGTTTATAACAACAGCCCATCATTCAACTGGACTTTAAACTTCCGTCAACAAGCTTACGACCGTTGGGTTGCTGAAGGTAAAGACGTTTCTGCATATGACCGCGCTAAATTAATGAGTGCTGAATATGACAACACTGAATTAGCTGCTGATGCTGATGACAAAATCCGTACTTTCCAAGCAGATGCTTCTCGTGAAGCGGGTGTGTTCCATCACTTGATCACACTTCCGACTTACCACACTGCTGCTCTTTCTACTCATGAGCTTGCACAAGGTTACTTCGGTTCTGAAGGTATGTTGGCTTATGTTGCTGGCGTACAACGTAAAGAAATCCGCGGCGGTATCGCTTGTGTTAAACACCAAGCAATGGCGGGTTCTGACATCGGTGATGATCACAAAGAAATCTTCTCTGGTGACAACGCTCTTAAAGCACATGACGATGCTAAAAACACAATGAACCAATTCGCAGCTCACTAAGAATTGATTCATAAAAAAACCCGCTCAAATGAGCGGGTTTTTTAATTATTAAAAATTATTTTTTCAAAACATAGTGTTCAGCTAAAGAGCCTTCAACTTTTTTACCTTCCATATCTAAAGCAGTTGCAGTATTTTCACCAATAAAGAATTTACGGTTTTGGCCTTTATCATCTAACGTAATAACTGAAGTATTATCTTTGTCGAAAGTAAAGGTACCATGGGTTTCAAATGGGTTGGTGTCACCTTTACCAAGATAAGTTTCGGTTAGCTCGTAAGTTTTATCATCTTTAAGTTCTAATTCGGTTTTAATACCTTCACAGTCTGCGCATGGGAGAGTGCCTTTATATGTGCCGTCCCAATCGAGTGAGTTTTCAGCTGTGTGCGCGGTATCTACAGCATTATTATTCGCTTCAGTAGTTTGCGCTGGAGCAGATGCTTGAGTTGTCGTGTCGGCTTTATTTTCATTTTTGCTACAAGCGGCAAGAAGGATACTTAAGAGTGCTACTGATAATAATGTTTTTTTCATGATGATCTAAACCTCGGAAAATAAATAAAAAACAAGTAAACAGGCTATGAAATATAAGAGCCTAATAAAAGTTTAAGTATGTAATTTAATTTTAATAAAAGGTAAAGTGAGTAAAAATTAATCAAAAAAGAAAGATATAAAATTAAAAAAAGGTATCCACTAAAAAAATAAGTGAATACCTTTATATATTAAGGTTGAGAAGAAACCCCACCTAAAGAATCACAAGCTGATTTATAAAGTTGATATTGTTGCTTTAAAACTTCATCGAGCGGCATGTCGAATAATTCTTCACCATTCTTGTAACTTTCTACATATGAAGTCGCCTTTTCTTTGCTTACCGCTAAAGACTGCTGGTAGTAAGAATTGATTGAGCTTGTTGCTATCTGACTTGTCTCAACATTTTTACATTCAAAATTATGGAGAATTTTTTCTGCACGTTTGACCTCACTAGATTGGCCAAAAATACACCCAGTTAAAAAGACAAGTGGCGTTAACACGAAAAAAAGTTTCATGGAGAGCAAGTATGGAAGCAACGGTGGGCGCTATTGTATAAATAATTCCATAAGTTACTGTGGTTTTATGTTAGACATTGATTGTTTTTTAACTCATTAAAATCAAAAAATTGTATCTAATTTTATCATTTTGCTTATTTTTATATTTGGTGCGTATTTTGCTTATAACTTTAAGCACTTATTTTGAACATATGAACCAGAATGAATCAGGTACAAACGTTTTCAAAAAACTCTTTAGCACCATTTTGGTATGCGCGATTAGAGCTCGGATTTTGTTTTGAAAATTCACGCACCATAATGAGTCATAGAAAACACCATGGCCCTGTAAGGGTGCAAAAAATGCTCTGGCCTGAAAAAACAGGTGTATGTCATGCGATTATTGTACATCCTCCAGCAGGAATTGCAGGAGGAGATCATCTTACTTTTCAAATCGAAACCAAAGATCAAGCTCATGCGGTTGTAACGACTCCTGGTGCTGGAAAATGGTACAAAACCAATGGAAAGCAAGCCTTTCAGCATATTCATCTTCATGTGCGAGATCGGTCTATTTTGGAGTGGGTTCCACAAGAAACGATGCTGTTTGATGGAGCTCTAGCACACTCAGAAACTCATATTCATCTTGACCATGCTGCCAGTTTTATTGGCTGGGATATGTTGGTACTCGGGCGGCAGGCACGTGCTGAACGTTTTGTGCGGGGAAGTTACCACAACCAGTTTAAGTTGTGGCGAGAACAAAAGTTACTAGTTGCAGATACATTGTTTTTTGAAGGTGAAGACCGTTGGCTGAGTTCATGTTTAGGTATGAATAATCAAGCCGTAATGGGAAGCTTTTGGGCAGTCGCTCCTGAGAAATATCGGTCATCATTTTATTTAGAACAACAGCTCGAACTCATTCGCGAATTGATGATGCGTATGCAAGCACCTGTAACTTTAACGTTATTAGATGATGTGGTTTGTGCGCGTTTCTTGGGAAATGATGTCAGACATTGCCATGATGCTTTTGCGGCAATAAGAGCAAGATTAAGACGTTATTGGATTGATTTAGATGAAGAATTTCCAAGAATCTGGAGGACTTAAGTTACGTTAAATTGCGTATTTAAAAAACGATTAAAACAAGTATGCTGCTTTTGAGCACGTATTTTGCTTAAAGAAAGTTAGATGCTATTTAGGAAAGAGATATGGAACTCAATCCAACAGAAAAAGATAAATTACTTATTTTTACCGCAGGCCTAGTCGCTGAGCGCCGTAAAGCTCGTGGCTTAAAGCTAAATTATCCGGAAGCTATCGCTTTTATTTCTGCTGCTTTGCTTGAAGGGGCGAGGGATGGTATGACGGTGAGTGACTTGATGCATTACGGAACAACTTTATTAAAGCGCGAAGATGTGATGGATGGTGTGCCAGAAATGATTGCTGAGGTTCAGGTCGAAGCAACTTTTCCTGACGGTTCGAAGTTAGTCACTGTTCATCAGCCAATCGTATAAAAGGAGCGTTTATGATCCCTGGTCAAATCATTACCCCAGATACAGACATTGAGCTGAATGTTGGACGACAAACTTTAAAAATTGTAGTTGCCAATATTGGGGATCGGCCTATTCAGGTGGGTTCACATTTTCATTTTTATGAAGCAAATGATGCACTGCAGTTTGATCGTGAAATAGCGAAAGGCTTTCGATTAAATATCGCGGCAGGCACGGCAATACGTTTTGAACCGGGACAAAGTCGGGAAGTGGAGCTTGTTGCTTTAGCGGGTAAGCGAGAAGTATATGGTTTTGCAGGTCGTGTCATGGGACGTTTGGATGAAAATGTTGATTAGAAAAGCAACGAAAGATGACACAGATACTATCGTTGCCATAATCGCTCCATATGTAGATCAAGTGATTGCAAATGACGAAGGGCGCTCACGCTTTAAACCAGAAGTTATACAAACAATTTTTGATCGAGAAGATATTCATTATTTTGTTGGAGAGATTGATCAACAGATCGTGGGTATAGTCGCTTATATGGAACCCTCACATTTAATGCATTTTTTTATTAAAAAAACACATTTGAAACTAGGTCTAGGGCGACAGCTTTGGGGTTTCATAGAAGAAAAAATTAAAAATGAGAATATAGACGTTGAAAAAATTACGGTGAATTCAAGTTTTTATGCTCAAGATATCTATGAAAAATTTGGTTTTATTGTAAGTGGTGATGCTGCTGAAAAATGGGGAATCAGGTTTATCCCGATGACAAAATATTATGCTTTGCCATCAGAAAAATAAGGAACTAATCGTATGAAAATGTCACGTCGTGCATATGCTGAAATGTTTGGTCCAACGGTTGGTGATCGTATTCGCTTGGCTGATACAGAGCTTTTTATTGAGGTTGAGCAAGATTTAACGACTTATGGTGAAGAAGTTAAGTTTGGCGGTGGCAAAGTCATTCGTGATGGAATGGGGCAATCCCAACTTTTAGCTGATGAAGTTGCCGACACTGTGATTACCAATGCTTTGATTGTCGATTGGTGGGGGATTGTAAAGGCGGATGTTGGCTTAAAAAATGGTCGAATCTGGAAAATAGGGAAAGCAGGAAATCCTGATATTCAACCTGACATTACCATTCCTTTAGGTGCTGCAACAGAAGTGATTGCGGGTGAAGGGCAAATTTTAACGGCAGGGGGTATTGATACTCACATTCACTGGATTTGCCCACAGCAAGTTGAAACTGCACTTATGTCGGGTACAACAACAATGGTGGGTGGTGGTACGGGACCAGCGGCTGGAACTTCGGCAACGACAGTGACTCCAGGGCCTTGGCATATTGCGACTATGTTGCAGGCGATTGATGATTTACCTATGAACATTGGACTGTTAGGCAAAGGTAATTTGAGTTTGCCAGACCCAATTCGTGAGCAAATTAAAGCTGGAGTAATTGGGTTAAAACTACATGAAGACTGGGGCTCAACACCAGCAGCCATTGATAATTGTTTGAGTGTGGCAGATGAGTTTGATGTGCAGGTTGCAATTCATACAGATACTTTAAATGAAGGTGGTTTTTTAGAAGAGACTCTGGCTGCATTTAAAGATCGTACGATTCATACGTATCATACCGAAGGTGCGGGTGGTGGACATGCACCTGACATTTTAAAGGCAATTGGACAAAGTAATGTGTTGCCATCTTCAACTAATCCAACGCGACCTTATACCATCAATACTATTGATGAGCATTTAGATATGCTCATGGTTTGCCATCACTTAGACCCGGCAATTGCTGAAGATATCGCTTTTGCTGAAAGTCGTATTCGCCGTGAAACCATTGCTGCCGAAGATATTTTGCAAGATTTAGGCGCAATTGCCATGATGTCCTCTGACTCTCAGGCGATGGGGCGCGTGGGCGAAGTGATTTTACGTACTTGGCAAACTGCTCATAAAATGAAAATTCAACGTGGTCCTTTAGAGGGTGATAATGAGTTTCATGATAACAATCGCGTTAAACGCTACATTGCCAAATATACAATTAACCCAGCCATTACCCATGGTTTAAGTCATGAAATCGGTTCGGTTGAAGTTGGAAAACTTGCTGATTTAGTGTTATGGAAGCCTGCATTTTTTGGTGTGAAACCTTCCATGATTATTAAAGGTGGCATGATTGCAGCGGCACCGATGGGTGACATTAATGCTTCAATTCCGACACCTCAACCCGTGCATTATCGCCCAATGTTTGGGGCTTATCCGCGTGGTGTACACAACACCTGTATTACCTTTTTATCTCAAGCAGCAATCGATGAAAAAGTTGCTGAGAAGCTAAATCTTAAAAAGTTAATTAGCCCATGTAAAAACACGCGTGCAATTACTAAAGCTGATATGAAGCACAACACATATTGTCCAGTCATGCATGTTCATCCTGAAACTTATGAGGTGCGGGCTGATGGTGAATTATTAACGTGTGAACCTGCAGACGTGTTACCGATGGCACAGCGTTATTTCTTATTTTGATAAGTTTTATAGAGATGATTTGTCTCATTACTCTAGATATGAAAGAAATAAATAAGGAGAGAAAAGCTAAATGAAAATCTATACACAACGCCTTGAACATATTTCTCCTGATCAAGCATTTGAAACGGTTGAACTGACTTTTGATACCCGCCAAAAATCACGGTTCCGAGCGGCTTTAGCGAGTGGCGTCAATATTGGTGCTGATTTACCGCGTACTGGCATTTTGCGTAGTGGCTCATATATTGCAACGCAAGAGGGTGATGTATTACGTGTCGATGCTAAGCCTGAGCGATTAATGCAAGTCACTGCTCAAACCGATTTTGATTTGCTTAAAGCTGCCTATCACTTAGGTAACCGACATGTGCCATTAATGCTGACACCAACAGCTTTATATTTTGAGCCTGATCATGTGCTTGCAGAAATGGTGGAAGGGTTAGGGCTTACGGTTTCAGAAACTGATCATCCATTTGAACCTGAAAGTGGTGCTTATGCGCAGCATAGTCATGATCATCGTTTAAGCCCAATCAAAGCTTTACATCATGTCCATTCATAGTGCCGCGCAATTATTGCAATTACTGACACTGTCTTCAACGGCACTGCCAGTTGGAGCGTATTGTTATTCACAAGGTGTGGAAACAGCCATTGATATTGGCCTAATACATGATGAAACCTCGGCAATTGCTTACTTTGAAGAAGTTCTTGAAATGCTGTTAGTACGGTTTGAGTTGCCCGTATTAAAGCGTCTTATGCAATATCATGATGACTCAGATCAGTTTCTGGTATGGGCAAATTTGTATAAGGCCAGCAGAGAAAGTAAAGAACTGCTCGCTGAATCTCAGCAACTGGCATTTTCTTTAAATGCATGGATTAAAGATGTTTTAAAAAAAACGGTTGAGGTTAAAAAGCAGTTTGGTTTTGTGCCTGTCTATGCGCAGCTTTGCGGTCGACTCGAACTCAACGACATGGATGTACTTACGGCTTATACCTTTACTGTTTTAGAAAATCAGGTTTTAGCCGCAGTAAAAACTGTTCCTTTAGGACAAATGGCTGGGCAAAGAATTTTATGGCACTTGCATGGTTTAGTACCACAAGCGGTAGAGAAAGCTTTGAAGATTAATGATGAGCAATTGAGCAGCGCTTTACCTCGTTATGCCATGCTGAGCATGAAACACGAAACACAATATTCACGGTTATTCAGGTCTTAAGTTTAGGAAAAAGGATAAAAATCATGACAGAGCGTAGTCCATTACGAGTTGGAATTGGCGGACCAGTGGGTTCGGGTAAGACAGCACTTACACTTAATTTATGTTTAGCCTTGCGTAATAAATACAATATGGCTGTGGTGACAAATGACATTTACACCAAAGAAGATTCAAACTTTTTAACCCGTAATGAAGCGATGTCGCCAGATCGTATTGTAGGGGTAGAAACTGGTGGTTGCCCGCATACAGCAATTCGTGAAGATGCTTCAATTAACTTGGCTGCAATTGATGATTTGTGTGAAAAATTTGAAGGTTTAGAACTTATTATCATTGAAAGTGGTGGTGATAATTTGGCGGCAACATTTAGTCCAGAGCTTTCTGATTTAACTTTATATGTTATTGATGTGGCTGGGGGTGAAAAAATTCCTCGTAAAGGTGGCCCGGGGATTACCAAGTCAGATTTACTCATTATCAATAAAACTGACCTTGCGCCAATGGTAGGTGCAAACCTTGATGTAATGGACCAAGATGCGAAACGCATGCGCGGAGAAAAGCCATTCTTATTTTCAAACATGAAAACACAAGATGGTCTTGAAGAAATTATCCAATTTATTGAGAAACAAGGGCTGTTTAAAGCTTAAGGAGAGATTATGGACTTCATGAAAAAATGGAGTGTAGCGCTCCTTTCATTATTGCCAGCACTTGCAATGGCTCATCCGGGACATGACCATGCACATTCTGGTTTTATGGCAGGCTTTATTCATCCGTTTACCGGTCTAGATCATTTAGTCATGGCTTTAGGTTTTGGTGTCTTGTTATGGTCAGCAGCTAAACAGTGGAAAATTGCTGGAGTCATTGCCTTAAGTATTACCTTAATTGTAGGCTTTTTAATAGGTGCTCAAGGTTTGGTACCAGTTAATATAGCTGAATACGGCATTGTTGCTTCTTTAGTTATTACAGCAATTGCTCTATGGACAAAATCAAATAAAATTTTACCTATTTCTGCTGCTTTGCTTGCAAGTTTCCATGGCATGGCTCATGGTGTTGAGTTAGCACACGCGGGGCATATTGTTGCATTAGTAACTGGTATGGTTGCTGGTATGGCGCTCATCTATTCGGGTGGATTGGTGTTGGGTGTTGTGCTTACCCGATATGTGCCATATGGCAAAAAAATTGTTGGCGCCTGTGCAGCAGTTGTTGCAGTGATTGGCTTAAGCTAACTAAAGTTTTGCAAAGAAAAAGGTAGCTTTAAGCTACCTTTTTTATTCGTTTACTTTCTGGTAAAGCCCCGCGTGAACTGTACCCGCTTTAGTGGTTTTAACTTGTTGCCATGTTGCTGGAAGATGAAGCTGGGATAAATCTCGGTCAGCTTCAACATAAATATATCCATTTTTTTTAATATGAGGCTCGGCCAAGTTCGAGAGTTCTTGCCATAAATCAAGACTATAAGGTGGATCTAAAAAAACCACATCGAACTGTTCTTTTAAGCGGGGTAGGGCTTGTTGAGCCGTTGTATTAATTAGATGACAGTTTTGGGCTTTTAATAGTTCAATATTATCTTTTAAAAATCGTGCCTGAGCTTTGTCAGGCTCAATCATATAAACAGAGGCAGCACCACGTGACAGAGCCTCAAAACCTAATGCACCAGAGCCTGTACAGATGTCGAGAACTTGAGCATTTTGAATATCCCACATGAGCCAGTTAAATAGAGTTTCGCGTACTCTATCTGGGGTTGGGCGTAAGCCATCAATGCTAGCGAAAGGCAGTACTCGTCTTTTCCATTCGCCGCCAATTATACGTAATTGATTTTTCATTATTCATCGGCCTCATTGGTAGCAGGACGAGCAGGAGCAGCTTGCGGTGTTGATGCTGCTGGTTTGTTGGTGGTAGCTGTAGCCGATGCTGGACCAGAACTTTCCCCGCCGCTTGGAAGTTCACCTGGTTTAATACCTGCTGTCATTAACCCGCCATTGACTTGGTGATTTGCTGGACGAATCGGGTTTTTCTTACGAGTTAATAGCCAGTAATCAAAGACAGGTCTTGCAAGTTGAGCAGCTGAACCACCATGACGACCATTTTCCCAAATGACTGCAATCGCAATTTCAGGTTTTTCAGCAGGGGCAAATCCAACGAATAAACCATGGTCAAGTTGACGTTCACTCAAGGCTGCTTCGTTATAGCGTTTACCCTGTGCAATACTCTTAACCTGTGCTGTACCTGTTTTTCCTGCAATTTGGTAGAGGGGAGTACGAATACCGCGGCCAGTACCTGATTGAATTACATCAATCATGGCATCACGCATTTGAATCCAGTCTTCATCAGTGCCGTTGAATTTGATTTTGCCATCAGGCGCATTACGTACTGTAAATGGTTTTGCACCATGCGTTGCGCGTAAAACATGAGGCGTTACATGAGAACCATGATTTGCCGTAATTGCTGTTGCCATCGCAAGCTGTAATGGAGTGGCTGTAAACGCGCCTTGACCAATACTGACAGAAATAGTTTCACCCTTCATCCATTTCGCTTTACGCGTACGCATTTTCCATTCAGGACTTGGATAAAGGCCTTCACTTTCACTTGGTAAATCGACACCTGTTTTTTGACCAAATCCAAATTGGCGCATCCATTGGTTCATTTGATCAATACCCATTTGATGGGCAAGAATATAAAAATAGGTATCACATGACATAATGATGGCTTTATGCATGTTCACGATGCCATGACCAGATTTTTTCCAGTCACGGAACTTATGTGAATCACCTGGTAGATGGAAATAACCAGGGTCAGAAATTGCCGTTGACCAGTCTACAATACCATAGTGTAGGCCACCCATTGCTTCCATTGGTTTAATGGTAGAACCAGGGGGATATACACCCTGCACAGCACGGTTATAAAGAGGTTGGTCTAAATTGTCACGTAGTGAACTGTAGTCAGTATGACTAATGCCTGTCACAAACAAATTAGGGTTAAAACTTGGGCTAGACACTAAAGCTAGAATTTCACCTGTACGAGGATCAATAGCGACAATAGCTCCACGACGACCTGCGAGCTGCTGAGAAGCGACAACTTGTAAACCGTAATCTAAAGATAAATAGAGGTCATTACCGCGAGTAGGGTCTTTACGACCTAAATGACGCAATACATTACTATGTGCATCTGCTTCAACAGATTCATAACCCGGTGTTCCATGTAGTAGGTCTTCATAGCTTTTCTCAACACCAATTTTTCCAATTAGGTTGGTCCCAGCATATAAGTCTTTATCAATACTTTTTAATTCTTTATCGTTGATACGCCCGACATAGCCAATCACATGAGCAAATAACTCACCGTGTGGATAATAACGAGTCATTTGTGTCTCGATTCTTACACCTGGAAACTTATATTTGGCTTCACTAAATTTAGCAATATTAGCTTCAGTTAGATTAAGTTTAATCGCGACGCGTTCAGTTTTACGGGCAGTTTTTATACGGCTTTTAAAACGGTCAATATCTTCTTGTGTTAAATCTAAAATAGGTTGTAATTGCTCAATGACACTATCAACATCTTCTACATCTGTTTTACTTAAAGTTGCTGTAAAAACAGGATAGTTATCTGCTAGTAATACACCGTTTCTATCATAGATATAACCACGAGCAGGGGGAAGTGGTTGCAAGCGGATACGGTTTTTGTCAGATGCAGTCGAGAATTCGTCGTAGTGAAAAATTTGTAGATAAGCGTATCGGCTAATTAAGACTAATAAGCAGATGGTCACGATCCCTACGGCAAAAAAGATACGACCTCGATAAATGCGCTTTTCTTGCTGGATATCTTTTAAAGGAAAGTGCTGTTTCATAAGGATCGACTTAATGACATAGGGTAGAAAAATAGCTGCTTATTCTAACGCAAGAGCACTTAAAATATTGCATAATTTTCAAAGTTTCATTGCATTTTAATAAGATACTTTTTGACTTTGCAGACAACAAAATTGTAGATACTTGTATATAAGAAGCAAAATAATTCTGTTAAAGTCTCTCATTCAATAGAATAGGGTTGTTCTCACCATACGATTAGGGAAAATGGAGAAAATAATGAGAAAAATTTATCCCTTACTTGCAGTTTTGACAGTAAGTAGTTGGGCCCATGCTCAAGACTACTCGTTTCTTCCGGAAGCAAAATTAGCAGGACATAATGCATCTACCTGGAATGTGGGTGCAGGCGTTACTCAAAAATTATTACATCTTAACGGTGAGTGGGTAAATCCGTATGGTATTGCCTATGCGAAAGCCGGTGCATTTTTGAATGGTGACAAAACCGCTGGTGGTCAAGTTGGTTTTAGATATCCTTATTATCTTACTGGCACAGACAAGAATGGTTACTATATCGGTTTCTATGCTGGTCATCTTGATAGTAAAGAGGTCGATGGTGATTTTAAATCCCGTTTAGGTGCGGGTGTTGATTTGGCCTATGTGTGGTTAAATTCAGAAAGAATTAGCACTTTTAGTGTGGGTATCGGTGCGGCTGAAAAATTAACTGACCAGAACGGAAATGTTGCTGCAGATACTAAACCACAAATTCAATTTTCTTATTCTCTAAGTTTTGGTTTATAAAACAAAGCAGTTTATCGTTAACTCGCCATAAGCAGAGCACAAATAAATACGAGAGTCTTACATGTTAGAGTACGTCAGTGGATTGTGGCAGACCTTTTTACACAGACCTGATTTTTGGGCCGTTTTGAGTATTATTCCCGTAACGGCTTTTGTCACATGGGCACATGTGTGGATGGCTTTAAAAATGGTATTTTACCCAATTAAATTTTGGGGATTCCATTTAGGACCATTGCCAGTAGGTTGGCAAGGTATCGTGCCACGTAAAGCAGGACGTATCTCTGGAATTATTACCGATAACACTTTATCTAAATTAGGCTCATTGCGTGAATTTTTAGAAGCAATGGATCCTGAAGATATGGCCCGTATTATTGGTGAACAAGTCGGTTTTGAACTTGAACATCTTATTGATGAAGTCATGATCGATCGTAATGCTGTACTTTGGGAAAATCTACCTTATTCGATTAAACGCCGTATTTATGCTCAAGCACATAAGCAATTGCCGGGTGTGCTAAAAGAATTAGTGACTGAGCTGACCATGAATGTAGAGTCACTGGTTAACATGCGTGAAATGGTCGTGAGCCAGATGGAAGGTGATCGCCGTTTAATGGTACGTATGTTCTTAAAGGTGGGTCAAAAAGAAATTAACTTTATTTGGCATATTAGTGCATTAATTGGGATGTTCTTTGGTATTTTCCAAATGGTGGTTTGGTTTGTAGTACCATGGCACTGGACAGTACCATTTTGGGCTGCAATTTGGGGCTTTTTAACTAACTGGATCGCAATCTGGATGGTATTTAACCCAATTGAGCCGCATTACATTCGTTATCCACAGATTTTTAGATTAACAAAAGATCGTAAGTTTCCATGGATTGTACCAGTTCTTCGAATTGGGACCTATAATGTCCAAGGCGCTTTTATGAAGCGTCAAGAGGAAGTCTCTGATGTGTTTTCGAGCGTAGTCACAGAAGATTTGATCACGTTAAAATCGATTATGACCGAAATGATGTACGGGCCGCGTAAAGATAAAACGCGCCGCATTGTTAAGCGTCATATTAACGAAATCATGGAAACCCCGTTAGTTCGTACCTCTTTACAGCTTTCTTTAGGGCCAAGAGAGTACGCAAGATTAAAGACGGACTTGATTGATCGTTCAATTGAAATTACGATGGGACCCGTATGTGACCCAGCACTGAACGCAAGCCGGGCACAGAAGATTTTTCAAATGTTTAAAGAGCGTATTCGTGAACTAACACCAAAAGAATTTCAGAATTTATTACGTCCTGCATTTCAGGAGGATGAGTGGATTCTTATTGTACTAGGTGGGGTAACCGGATTTATTGCTGGTACAATACATTTGTTTGTGGCTTTCTTATAATTCGATGTCAGGCAGGATCTATTGAAGATTAACGAGACTTTTTCTGCCGGACTTCATATTCATTGTTTTAAATGAGGATGTTTTTTATGCGCATTATTTTACTCGGACCACCTGGAGCAGGCAAAGGGACTCAGGCTCAGTTGATCTGTAAGCGCTACAATGTCCCACAAATTTCAACCGGTGATATGCTCCGTGCTGCGATTCGTGAAGGTACTGAATTAGGTCTAAAAGCTAAAAGTGTAATGGAATCTGGTGGTTTGGTTTCAGATGAACTTATTATCGGTTTAGTAAAAGAACGTATTGCTCAACCTGACTGTGCAAATGGCTGCATTTTCGATGGTTTCCCACGTACTATTCCACAAGCTGAAGCTTTGGAAAAAGAAGGGATTAGCATTGATCACGTGATTGAAATTGATGTTCCTGATGAAGAAATCGTAAAACGTCTTTCTGGTCGTCGTCAGCATCCAGCTTCTGGCCGTGTTTATCACACTGTATACAATCCACCTAAAGTGGAAGGTAAAGATGATGAAACTGGTGAAGATCTTGTTCAACGTCCAGATGACCAAGAAGAAACAATCCGTAAGCGTTTAGCGTCTTATCACACTGAAACAGAGCAATTGGTTGGTTTCTACCAAGGTCGTGCTGCTTCTGGTGAAAATGCTCCAACTTATGACAAGCTTGATGGCTTGCGTACAATTGAAGATGTACAAAAAGATTTGTTCAACATCTTAGACAAATAATTTAATATTGTTTGTGATAATGAGCCCTCTTTGTGAGGGCTCTTTTCTTTCATTAAGTGCAGGAGAACAATATGAAAATCATATTGATTTTGGTGGTATTGCTGAGTCTGGCACTAGTAATATTTTTGGCTTTTCAAAGCTACAAAATGCTAAGACAGGTTCAAAAACAAGCAAAAGAAGAGCGTAATGAAAAAAAGCGTCTAAAGTAAGTTTGATTGGGTATGATCCCTATACCCAACCATATTTTTAAGCTTCAATATTTTTAATGGCAATTTGCTTTTGTGCACCAAATTCAAAACGATCAGGCCAGTTACAGACATCTGCAACAACACATTCTGCACATTTAGGTTTACGGGCGATACAACAATAACGACCGTGTAATATGAGCCAGTGATGTGAATCTAAAATAAATTCTTTAGGAATGACTTTAATTAAGCGGTGCTCAACCTCAAGAACATTTTTACCTATTGCTAAACCAGTTCGATTTCCCACTCGGAAAATATGAGTATCGACAGCCATGGTGGGTTGTCCGAAAGCCGTATTTAAAACCACGTTAGCTGTTTTACGCCCGACACCCGGTAAAGCTTCTAAATCTTTTCTGTTGCTTGGAACTTCGCCGTTAAATTGTTCCATTAAAATCTTACAGGTCTTGATGACATTTTCGGCTTTTGCGTTATAGAGACCAATTGTCTTGATATATTCCTTTAACCCATCTACGCCCAAGTTATAGATTTTCTCGGCTGTATTCGCCACAGGGTAGAGTTTATCAGTTGCTTTATTAACACTTACATCGGTCGCTTGAGCTGACAACATAACTGCAATAAGTAGCTCAAATGGAGATGAATATTTTAACTCGGTTTGAGGTGAAGGTCGTTGTTCGCGAAGGCGTTCAAAGAAAATTTGAATCTGCTTTTTCGTCATATTCTTGACGGCCATTCAGACCTCCTGTAATTGCATGAGTTGCTGTTGAAGTTCTTCAAGTTGAAGACGTTTTTTAGTATCTTCACGTACACTGAGCTGTTTTTCCAACTTTTTAATTTGCGTACGAATTTTCGCTAACTTAATTGTAGTTTTTGCATCAGTTGACACAACTTCTTTGGGTTTCTCGATGAGCTCGATTGAAGGTACTTCATCAAGTGCCTGAGAGAACTGGGCAAACAGTTGGGTATCAATTTCAGCGCGTACTACAGGTCCTTTACGGTGAGTACGACGTTTTTCTTCGCGCTGAATGTGAGCGTAATAACGTTGTCTTAAATCATTTTGTTCAGCGATACGCTGTTGCTCATTTGGTAATACTTGCGTGTCTTCGACCAAATCAATGCAATCTACCGGACAAGGTGGAATACATAACTCACAACCTGTACATAAGTCAGTCAAGATGGTATGCATGAGCTTACCACTTCCAATAATAGCATCTACAGGGCAAGCACTAATACATTTGGTGCAACCAATACATTCATCTTCCCGAATAATCGCTTTCATTCGCTGGGGACGACCATCGGCCTGTACAGGCCATACGCTAGTTTCAGCGGTTAACACAGGACGATTTAATAGATTTGCGAGTGCATCGGCTACAGGCTGACCACCTGGAACACATTTATTTGCTTCTTCACCTTCAGCAATCGACTTTGCGTAGGGTAGACATCCATCACGATGTCCACATAAACCACACTGAGTCTGTGGTAATAACGCATCAATCTCGCGTATGAGAGAAATAGATGAATTCATAGTGGGCAAATAGCTTGGTTAAAACGATGCGATAATGAAGAAAAACCTAAGTAAGGTCAATGGATTTTAACGAATTTATCGGGTTTTTAATTGACCTAAAATGTAGCTAATATTGCACAATAATAGATCAATAAAAATGAAAAGATAAATTAATATTTCTTATTTTTAAGTAGTTTTTCTAAAAATAACTTTTTGATAATTAAGTTGAATAAAATAATTTAAAATAAGTATTGTTAAAATTGATGGAAAGGGATTTAATATTTTGCTGCTAAATGATGCATTTAAAAATGTATTGCACCAATTTAATTCATTACTATGCTGAGGACCGTGCGTTGAAATACAACAACCTGAATGAATTCCTGAATTACGTGCAAGCGCGTGATCCGCATCAACCTGAGTTTTTACAAGCTGTCGAAGAAGTCATGACGAGTTTGTGGCCATTCATTGAAAAAAATCCGGAATATGCAGAGCATGGATTGCTAGAACGTTTGGTTGAACCTGAGCGTGTGATTCAATTCCGTGTTTCATGGATGGATGATCAAGGCCAGACTCAAGTTAACCGTGCTTTTCGCGTTCAATACAATTCAGCAATAGGTCCATTCAAAGGTGGAATGCGTTTCCATCCATCGGTCAATCTATCAATTTTAAAATTTTTAGGTTTTGAGCAGACTTTTAAAAACTCACTTACCACCTTACCAATGGGTGGAGGAAAAGGTGGTTCAGATTTTGATCCTAAAGGTAAATCTGATGCTGAAATTATGCGATTCTGTCAGGCATTAATGATTGAGCTTTATCGCCATTTAGGACCAAATACAGATATTCCTGCGGGTGATATTGGCGTGGGTGCACGTGAAGTTGGTTATATGGCAGGGATGATGAAAAAGCTGAGTAACGACACCGCTTGTGTCTTTACCGGTAAGGGAATTTCATTTGGTGGTAGCTTAATGCGTCCTGAAGCAACTGGTTATGGTACGGTTTATTTTGCAGAAGAAATGCTTAAAGCCCGTGGACAATCTTTTGCTGATAAAACTGTTTCTGTTTCAGGTTCTGGTAACGTCGCACAATATGCAGCAGAAAAGGCGATGTTCTTAGGAGCAAAAGTTGTTACCTTGTCGGACTCAAACGGCACAGTTTATTTAAAAAATGGTTTTACAGATGAGTTACTTGCTGAAGTAATGGAACTGAAAAACGTTAAACGTGGTCGTATTTCCGAGTTTGCTTCTAAACATGGTTTTGAATACTTTGAAGGAAAAACACCTTGGCATATTCCTGTTGATATTGCTTTGCCATGTGCTACACAAAATGAATTAACAGGTGAGGACGCTAAAAAACTTATTTCTAACGGTGTCATTTGTGTAGCTGAAGGCGCTAATATGCCATCTACACTTGAAGCAGTTGAACATTTTATTGAAGCTAAAATTTTGTATGCGCCAGGTAAAGCATCTAATGCGGGTGGTGTGGCAACTTCTGGTTTAGAAATGTCTCAAAATGCAATTCGTTTAGGCTGGACCCATGCTGAGGTCGATGAACGTTTACATGCAATTATGAAAGACATTCATGCCAACTGTGTAAGATACGGTACTAAAGAAGACGGTAGTGTGAACTATGTAGACGGTGCCAATATTGCCGGTTTTGTAAAAGTTGCTGATGCAATGCTTGCTCAAGGTATTTTCTAAGATAGAAATAAAAAATCCGATGCATAAGCATCGGATTTTTTTAGTCTAAAAACTTATTTTTTAGGTTTTTTAACTAACTCTTGTTCTACAACCATATCTAATACATCTGCTTGACTAGATTGGTCTGCAGCTGGGTTTTTCACTTCAAAACGTTTTACACGCAAAATTACGCGTTGGTCTGGTTTATGTTCAAAACCTTCAATTTGACCGTAATATAATGACCAGTTTTTGTCAGCGTAAGTTTTAACGCCTTTGTCATCATATTTAATTTCACGAACTTGCATACAAGTTTGTGGCGCAACACCAGTACAAGATTTAGTTTCTGGAGCTACTTCTAGGAAAACAGTTTTTCCTTCAGATTGATATTTTGCTTCAGGTGTCATTTTACCTGTGAAAGTATATTTCTGGCCTTGAGCATCAGACACTGTCAATGTTGGTTGATCAACATTTGTAGTATTGAGTTCAAATGGAATTGCACGTTTTTGGAAGAGGCTACTAGAGAACTGTTCCTGTTTCATTAAAGCAGGTTCACACGCCATCATCGTCGACATTACGTCAGCTGTTAGAATCGTATTATTTTCAACTTTCCAAGTTGTTCCTTGGCGGTTACAACCTGTTGCGATAGATAAACGGTCATTTGTAAAGTTAAGAACGATTGGCTTTTTAGTATTTTCAGGCTGATATGACCAAGAGTAATCTGTTAAAGCTTGAGTATTAACTGCTTTTTGACCTTGGAAAATGTGATTTTGACCAGCTTTATCTGTCACCGTTAAAATCACCTGACCATTAGTGTTGCTAATTTCAATTGGTAATTTTGCTTCATTAAAGATGCTAGTAGAAAGTTGTTCTTGTTTCATTAAATCATCTTGGCAAGCCATCATCGTTGAAACTAGATTCGAAGTAACAAGTTGGTTGCCTTCAACTTTCCAAGTACCGCCTTGGCCATTACAGCCCGTATTAATGGCTAATTTACCATCTGCATTAAAGTTAAGAATAAGTGGTTTAGAAGCTTTTACATTTTGATAAGTCCATGCATATTCACCTAAAGTGGTTGCAAGGTTTTGTTGTTGCTCAGAAACAATTGGAGCAGGAGTATTAGTAACTGTTTGACACGCCATCAAAGAAAAAGGTAATAACGCAAGAATTAAATATTTAATTTTCATTTAAAAACTTCAAGTAAAAAAACAACAGTAATAAGCTTAAAACATTCTTAAAAAAAGAAAATGTAAACATTTGATTGTTTCGGTTTTTAAAATGTATAAGTTTGTAAATTATTCTAATTTTCAACAAAAATAATGGTATACCCCGCAAAACGGGGTATTTCTTAATAATTAATCAAAACGATAGATATCCATTCCTAATGAGCCCATTGTGAAGCTACTATGAACAATCGTAAAGCGGTTGCCTGTACCCATAGCAAAAAACAAAGGTGCAAAATGTTCAAGCGTAGGGTGGTTACGTTTCACAAACGGCAGTGATTGCCAGTCTAAAACTCCATCATAATCTTGATGGGAAAGCTTATTAACGACAGTATTTCTAAAAGTTGAAGCCCATTCAGGAACTTTAGAGTTGTCTCCTTGCCAAGATAACTCTGCAAGATTATGAGTAATACTTCCCGAACCAATGAGTAAGATTTGTTTATCACGTAAAGGGGCAAGCGTTTGTCCTATACGATAAATTTCTTGTGCACTTAAATTTGATGGCAAAGAAATTTCGACTACAGGAATGTCTGCATCTGGGTACATATGCAATAAAGGCATCCATACGCCATGATCACGAGGACGGGTACTATTGGCATGTGCAACAAAGTGAGCATCGGCCAATAATTTTAAGATTTCTTCTGCTAATGCTGGTTCGCCAGGCGCACTGTAGCGAATTTCATATAATTCTTTAGGAAATCCACGGAAATCATGCCACGTTTCAGGACGAGTCGAAATGCTCACTTCAAGTGCTTTACTTTCCCAGTGCGCAGACATCACAATGATTGCCTTAGGTATAGGAAGATTTGTGCCTAAACGGTGTAGAGCAGGTCCCACTTGTTCTGGATCAAGTGCAAGCATGGGCGAGCCATGGGAAATAAACAGTCCAGGAAGGGTTTGTAGTTCCATTTCATTACACCTGAGTTGAAAAGCAGAATAATAGGTATTATGCCAAAATCAGGACATGATAAAAGTATCCAGATTTCAACGGATTGTTCTTAAAATGAAACGTTTGTTCCTTTTATGCACGGTGATAGGGATGATTGTGGTTAATACTCATGGCCCGATATAGTTGCTCGATTAATAAAACACGTACCAACGGATGGGGCATCGTAAGTTTTGAAAGTGACCAATGCCAAGCGGCAGCTTTACGTACCTGATCTGACAAGCCATCTGGACCGCCAATAGCAAGTGCTACATCATTACCCTCAAGCATCCATTGTTTCATTGTATCAGCTAATTTTTCTGTACTTAGTTCCCGACCACCAACTTCAAGAGCAATTAAGGTTTCATTGGGTTTTAAAGTATTTAAAATACTTTCGCCTTCAATTTGGCAATACTTTAAAATATCCGCTTCTGAATCATTCTTACCACGTTTGGCCATAGGTAGTTCAATAACTTGGGTTTGAACAAAAGGTTGGATGCGTTTGAAATAATCTTCAAAACCAGTAAGAACCCAAGCAGGCATTTTTTGACCAATGGTCAGAATACGAATTTTCATGTTATCTATTCATTCAAATACAGCTGGCGCATTATACCTGATGAATGAAAGTATCTGACGATCTAAAAAGCTGGCATAAAAAACGCAGTCCAAAAAACAGTGTTGGACTGCGATCAAATGATCATCTGTCTGGAGTTCAGATGATCATAGAGAATAAAAACAAGGCTATCTAAGAATTAGATAGTTAAGAGTACTCATTTATTTAAATACTCTTATTACCTATTATGAGGATGGTTGGATATTTTTCAATCAAATTGTGTAACAAAAAAAAGAGAGCCGAAGCTCTCTTTTTTTTATTTTTAATTAGTGACGTGCTGCTTTTGAGCCTTCCACCGGTTTTACAATCGGTGTTTTAGGTAAAGGCTTTGGCATCGAAACTAATGCTAAAGGTAAGATATCATCAATACTTTTCACAGCTTTGATTTCCAAACCTTCTTTAACATTCGCAGGAATTTCTGCTAAGTCTCGAACGTTGTCTTGTGGAATAAATACAAGTTTAATTCCACCGCGGTGTGCTGCAAGAAGTTTTTCTTTTAAGCCACCAATACGCATTGCACGACCACCTAAGCTTGTTTCACCAGTCATTGCAATATCAGGACGAATTGCAATACCTGTAAATGCTGATACAAGTGCAGTTGTTAATGCTAAACCAGCAGATGGGCCATCTTTTGGTGTTGCACCTTCAGGTAAGTGAACGTGTACATCAGTTTCTTCAAAACGAGAAGCTTCAATACCTAGCTCATCGGCACGTGTACGCACTAAAGTCATTGCTGTAGTAATAGATTCTTTCATTACGTCACCGAGTGAACCGGTTGTAATGAATTTACCTTTACCTTTAACCGCTGCAACTTCAATAGTTAGTAACTCACCACCTACAGATGTCCAAGCTAGACCATTTACGCGTCCTACTTGTGCTTCATCTTCTGCGATACCAAAGTCAAACTTGTGTGGACCTAAGTATTCTGGAAGATTGGCAGAAGTCACATCAAGTTGTAAGTTTTTAGACTTTTTACTTACTGCTTCTTTTACCACTTTACGCGCAATTTTAGACACTTCACGTTCTAAACTACGTACACCAGCTTCACGTGTGTAGCGTTGAACAATGTCACGGATCGCTTCTTCATGAATTGTTAACTCTTTTGGACGTAGACCATTGTTCTTAATTGCTTTTGGAACAAGGTAACGTTCAGCAATGTTAACTTTCTCATCTTCGGTATAACCCGGTAGACGAATAACTTCCATACGGTCAAGCAAGGCTTCTGGAATATTCATACTGTTTGCAGTACAGATGAACATCACTTCAGATAGGTCAAGATCAAGATCTAAATAGTGATCGTTGAACTTGCTATTTTGTGATGGATCTAATACTTCAAGCAATGCAGAAGCAGGATCGCCACGGTAGTCTTGCGCCATCTTGTCAATTTCGTCGAGTAAGAACAATGGGTTCTTCACGCCAACTTTTGTTAAAGATTGCACAATTTTACCTGGCATCGCACCAATATAAGTACGACGGTGACCACGAATTTCAGCTTCGTCACGTACACCACCAAGTGCCATACGAACAAATTCACGACCTGTTGCTTTCGCGACAGACTCACCAAGTGAAGTTTTACCTACACCAGGAGGGCCTACTAAACATAGAATCGGACCTTTGAGCTTTTTAACACGTGACTGAACAGCTAGGTATTCAACAATACGGTCTTTTACGTCATCTAAGCCATAGTGATCTGTATCGAGAATTTCCTGTGCTTTCGCAAGGTTAATACTCACTTTGCTCGCTTTATTCCACGGCGTATCTAAAATTACTTCTAGATAGTTACGTACAACAGCTGCTTCACTAGACGCTGGTTGCATTGCTTTAAGCTTACGGAACTCCGCTTCAGCTTTTTTACGTACGTGTTCAGGTAAATCAGCTTCAGCAAGACGTTTCTCTATTTCAGCAACGTCATCTTCAGCACCGCCATTCATGTCAGAAAGTTCACGTTGAATGACTTTCATTTTTTCATTTAGAAAGTATTCACGTTGATTTTTTTCCATTTGGCGTTTTACGCTGTCATGCAAAGTTTGTTCAATTTGCTGTTCAGCAGATTGATTTACCAAGTAGCTCATAAGCTCTTGCAAATGTGCTTCGAACTCATCGTGCTCTAAAAACTTCTGTTTAATTTCAATATTTAGAGGCACACGTGTTGCTACGAAGAACATGAGTTGTAGCAAGTCTTCAATTTTATTAGCCGCAGCAACGAGTTCGCGTGCATTACGTAATTTTGCTTCAGCATATTGAGCAAATAAAGTACGTAACTCTTGCAAACGAGTTTCTTGAGTAGCTTTATCTACGTTAATTGTCATTGGACTTAAGCTGTGTTCAGCAGTCAAATGACTATCTTCATCGATAATCTTTTCAAGTTTAGAGCGATGTAAACCTTCAATAAGTACTTTAATGCAGTTTTCATCATTCTCATGATTTACGACTTGAACAATCTTAGCGACAGTTCCGTACTGATAAAGGTTATCGTGATCAATTTCTTCTGTAAGCGAATCTTTTTGCGCAACTACAAATACTAAATTGTCACTGTTACGAGCCACATCAACTGCATTGATCGATTTTTCACGACCCACGAATAACGCAATTTGCATGTGTGGGTAGACCACTACATCACGTAACGCTAAAAGTGGTAATACACTTGGAACCTGAGGCTCTAAGTCAGTTTTTTCATTCATAATAAGTTCAGACATGGGCACTCCTAATGAGTGACAACGAGGTTGCCATGTTTTTTATAGTGATGTGTATTTCAAAAATTACAAGGGCCTCTCTATAGAAAATGTGGAAAAAATGACTAATTTAGTCAACTTTTTTATTAAAATATTATGAATCAATGGATTAATTCTTAAGAAGAATAAAATTTTGTAGAAAGGATAGGTAATTTAGCTTAATAATTATGAAATATTCATATAATAAAAAAGACGTTTGGATGGAAAATAACCATTTTCTTATGTCATTTGTCGGCATTGTATAATTAACAATAATGCAAAACTTATTTAATATTGAACATTAAATAGCCGTGTTACTATAAGTTGGTAAATCGGTCTGTCACGTAGAAGTAACCATCCTTAGGGTGGTTACTTTTATGATTTTAGGGGGCATTAAAAACTTAAGACTAATTTTAATTTTCTATAAATATTATCTTTTAAAATAATAAATATGTTGAGGGGTGAGTAAAGCATCTAAGGGTTGATCCCAACTTTGACGTTTTAAAGTATGTCCAATAAATTGAAATTGATGAGCCATTCCTAAACGATAAGGCTTATGTTTTGCACTAGCCAATGTACGGTCATAATAACCACCTCCCATACCAATACGCGTACCATATCGGTCGCATGCCAGAAGTGGCATGATCAATAAATCAAGTGATGAAACATGTTTTGCTCTAGTGGCCATCGGTTCTTTCATTCCCAATGGGTGATGCGAAAAACGTCGGTTTATATATTGGTTTTTAGATATTTTTACCCAGACCAAACGCTGGTTCATAGAACAAATCATCGGCAAATAAACCTGCTTATTTTTTTTAAAACATAATTCTATGAGAAGCTCTGTGTGAACTTCTCCAAAGGCATGCAAATATAAACCAATTTTTTGGGAAGAATGAAAAATAGGCAGGGTATTTAAATGATGAAGAACATTAAGCTGAGCTTGTTTTTGCTCAAATGAACTTAAAGAACGTCTTTTAGATCTTAAATTTTTTCTAATAAAGCTGAGTTCATTCATGTATAAATCTAACTAAGATTAAAGATCAGTCGTGCAAAATTATACCTATTTTTCGACAGTTTTATGGAAATAGAAGGGTAATTCGAAAATAACTTAAATTCGTTAGACCAAAAGTCATAAATTGATCTGATCTATTGTGTTTAACTATTAAAAATTCTATTTCTTTACGTATTGTCAGTATTTCTTTACATTTAATAAGGTTAAGTATATTTAAAAGATTAATGCAGAATTGTTAAGCGTATGAAGTTGAAAATTTTAACCATTACAATAAGTGCTGGTCTGCTACTTGGTGGATGTACGAAACAAGCCGAACCTGAAGCGGCGGAAGTTGATTATAAAGCTCAATTTGAAGAATCTGACCGTAAAATAGGAGAGTTTCTAGATCAACTAGATAACCCGAATACACCTCAAGAAGTTAGAGTCAAAATCTTATGTCATGACTATCCAGAAGTTTATAAGACCCAATATATGCCTGCCTTAATAAAAATTTCGCCTAAACCTTATACCGAAGACAAATTATTAGCGGATTTGAAAAGTGCGACTGACTACTATAAGGATGCTTTTGCAATTAGATGCACTCAATAATTTTGAATTGAATTTAATCTCAAAAAATCCGATAAATGTGAATTGATTGGCATTATTGGGTTGTGGTAAATTTTCTTCTATCTATATAAGTGAAAGTTTAGGGGATTTAGATATGGAAATCTTAAAGTTCTTACAGAGTTTTAATACAGTTGGTACATACTTAACGATCGCTTCAACCGTTTTAGTAGGTCTAATTATTTATTTTTATGTGATTAATCCAGCATAAACACATTTAAAAGAAATAGGGATCAATTTCCTATTTCTTTATTAATAATAAAACTCTGTAATTAATTTAAAGCTATAAAAATAAGGTAGGTATATGAAGTTTAAATTATTTTTTCTTAGTTTTTTAACTTTTGGCTGTTATGCCGATGAAAGTGTAAATGACCCCGAAATTTGTAATGTGGTGAAGAAAGTTTCTTATACTGTCATGGAAGCGCGTCAACAAAAAGTCCCATCTGAAGACTTGCAGCATATAGCGAATAGTCTTGAAGATCCAAAGGCAAAACAACTTTATCAAGATTTAATTACTTCTGCTTATTCAACCAAAGTATTCAAGACCAGCTTCTTTAAACGAAAAGCGATAGAAGATTTTCAAACAGCTTGGTATCAAGAATGCCTGAGTAGAAAAGAAAAGTAATTTTGAATGCAGAGACTCGTTCATCTCTAAAATAATAATGTGATGCTTATTGAATGCTTGAGAAAATATCGTACCGACAGGTCTGTATTAAAAGGCAAATTAAAATAAATATTTGAAATTTTATTATTTAATTAAAAGTAAATGCTCCGAAGATGCCGCTGCATGTGTCGTTACCCTGAACCCGATGAGTTCAAGGTGGACGCGACGTATACTTGCTGGGTTTCCTACTCGAAGGTAGGCATACACTCTAAATATACAGAACGCAATCCATAAGTTTAAGTATCGGCAGGGGAATAGACCCGCTGGCGAACATCCCAGAGATAGCTTAAGTATAACCGATCTGACTATGTTGGCAATCACTTGAGTCTATGGAACTGTAAACTTAGTTTGCGTTTGATGAAGCTTTGTACATTGAAAGTGGATAAAACGATATTCAACTGTAGTTGATAGTCAAAAATAAAAAAGCCTTGCATCTATGATTTATAGAGCAAGGCATTTTGTCGTAATCAAAGCTTATTTAAATAACTTGTTCCACATCTTCTAAAATCGCTTGCAGTAGGCGTTCACAGTGAGTGTATTCCTGCAAAGATTTATTAAGGCTTAGCACTTCTTGAGTTAACTGTAGAGCGACCATAATGACTAGTTTGTTGTGCTCAACACGTGGGGCACTACGGCGCATGTCATTAAATTTCTCATTGAGAAGTTGTGCAGCGCGTTCAAGTTCATCTTTTTTATCTGAGGTAGTCGCGAGTCTAAAAGTCTGCTCAATTAGCCTAAGCTCTACCATGACTTGTTCACTCATGATTGGATCTCCTCACCAGTTTCAGCATTAGGATGGGCAAGTTGCTGGATTTCTTGAGCGTGTTGATCTTGAGCAGTGCCTAAAATTCCTAAACGCTGAATAATGGCTTCAACTTTTGATTTGGCAAGCTCATTTTTTTGTAACAAACGGTCACGATCTTGTTGTAAATCATGCAGCTCTTGTTGGGTTTGACGCTGGTGGGCTTGTAACTTCTCTTTTGCAACACGTAATTCATTTCGTTCTGCAAGAATTTCTTGAAAACGATTTTTTAAATCAGTCGTACTTTTTTCTAATCGGCTATAACGTTCGGCAAGTGTGTTAGCATCTTGATTCAATTGTTGAAATTGGCCTTTTAACTGAGAAAGTTGCTCAGTTACCGACTCAATTTCCTCTTGTTTTTTAGTGATAATACTATTTTTTTGCACAACTTGTGCGTGATGCTCTGTTTCAGCCAGTTCTTTAGCTTCCGAGAGTGCCGCATGTTCACTCTCTAAATGATGTAAGCGTGTTTTTAAAACGCTAATATGCGCTTGTAGCCGCTGTAATTGTTCTAACATAACGAGGTCGCACAGAATTGCAATCAAAGGTAATATATACAAAGTATAGAGATTGGATAAACGAATGCAAGACGATATTTCAGGCTGGACAGATTGGAACGCTCATTTTGAAGGAATTGAAGAAATTTCAAGCCCTAGTGAGTTACATGGTCTGTTAACAGGTATTGTTTGTGTGACAGAAGCGCCTACGCGTGAAGAATGGTCACAAATTTTAACAACCCTTAATGTGCCAGAGTTAAGTGAAGATGCTTTAGCGCTTTTGACTGACGAAGCAGAAGATGTGGTTCATGCCTTATCTGAAGACGAATTGGATTATCTACCAATGCTTCCAGATGATGAACATCTACTTCAAGAGCGTGTACAAGCATTATCTGATTGGTGTGCGGGTGTTGTGTTAGGTTTTGGTTTGGCATCGGGTCATGTTCGTAGTGATGAGCGCGAATTGATTGAACACCTTCAAGATGTTGCAGCAGTAGAATTTGAAGATTCTGACAATGATGAGGAGGGTGAAAGCAGTTACGAAGAATTGTATGAATTTGTACGCTTAATCCCTGTGAGCTTGTCGATTGGTAGAAAAAAAATCACTGTAGCTGAAAGTTCTTTATTGAAAAACGTTCATGCAAAAAGTAAAAATGCTGCTCTAGGTACAGATCAGAATATTGTAGAAATGTTCACACCACATCGTCCAAGCTAATTGAGGCGATGTGTTATTGGTTGTATTTTATTTTTTGACTTTAAAATTCTAAATCAAGTAGATCATTATGAAATTGCCTCAAGCTGATTTTCAACATCGTAGAGACCGTTTAGCAGAAAAAATGGGTCCTAACAGTATTGCTATTATTGCAACGCGTGAGGAGATGTACCGTAATCGTGATTCGGATTATAAATTCCGTTCCGATAGTAGTTTTTTCTATTTGACGGGCTTTGCTGAGCCTGAGGCAGTTGCAGTTATTGAAACTTTTGAGGATGTAACTGACTATAGCTATAGTCTTTTTTGCCGTGAACGTAACCGCGAGATGGAAATCTGGAATGGTTACCGTGCCGGAATTGACGGTGCAATCGAAGACTATGATGCAGATGAAGCCTATGCAATTGATCTGCTTGATGAAGAAATTATTGAAAAGTTATTAAATAAAGAGCGCCTTTATTATCGGATTGGACAAAATGCTGCGTTTGATGCACGGGTGAGCCAGTGGGTAAAAAAAGCAGATGCTGAGCATCGACATCAAGGTGCTCCAGCTCAACTGATTCAGCTTGACCGTATTGTTGATGAAATGCGTTTAATCAAGTCACCACAAGAACTTGAGCTGATGCAAACCGCTTCAAAAATTAGTGCTCAGGCACATACCCGTGCGATGCAAATGGTGCGTCCAGGTATGATGGAATATGCGCTTGAAGCCGAGCTCAATTATATATTTGGGCAAAACGGCTGTGTGCCTTCTTACAACAGTATTGTTGGTGGCGGTGCCAATGCTTGTATTTTGCACTATGTTGAAAATAACCAGCCTCTTAAAGACGGTGATTTGGTTTTAATTGATGCTGCATGTGAATATGAGTTTTATGCATCGGACATTACCCGTACTTTTCCGGTAAACGGAAAATTTAGTCCAGAACAAAAAGCATTATATGAAGTGGTATTGGCATCTCAATATGCGGCGATTGATGCAGTACGTATTGGTAATGCCTACCGTGAACCTCATGAGGTTGCGGTCAAAATTTTAACTGAAGGCTTAGTTGATTTAGGTTTGCTCAGAGGTAATGTGAGTGAGCTTATTGAAAATGAAGCATATCGTCAGTTTTATATGCATGGTACAGGCCACTGGTTAGGTATGGATGTACATGATGTCGGTTCTTATAAAAAAGATGACGAGTGGCGACAATATGAAGAGGGCATGGTCGTTACTGTTGAACCCGGCTTATACATTGCACCAGACGATGAAACAGTAGATGAAAAATGGCGTGGTATTGGTATTCGTATTGAAGATGATGTGGTCGCAACCTCGAAAGGTCCACGAGTTTTAACTGCTGATGTAGTTAAAAATATTGCAGATATTGAACATTTAATGGCGCAAGCTAAATCATAATTAAACGTATTCGCCAAAGGAGCACAACTCGATGCAACAACAAGTGATTATTGTAGGTGGGGGAATGGTTGGACTTAGCCTTTCACTCATGCTGGCGAAGGCTAATATTGCAGTAAAGCTGTTAGAAGCTGTGAAATACCCAAACTATGATGATCAAAATGTTGCTCCTTATCATTCCAGTTTTGATGCGCGTAATACGGCTTTATCGCGTCGTAGCGTCCAGATTTATCAGAAGCTGGAGTTATGGGATGCATTACAGCAGCACGCGACTCCAATTTTACAAGTTCACATTACTGAACAAGGCAGTTTTGGTAAGGCGCGTTTAATTGCAGAACAAGAAAAAGTCGAAAGTTTTGGACAGGTGATTGAAAATGCTTGGCTGGGTCGTGTTTTATTGACTCAAGTACGTCAGCAGCCTTTGATTGAGCTGATTGATGGCGTTCAAGTGACTGCTTTAACTCAAGATGCTGAGCAAGTACATATTGAGGCCAAGCGTGGTGATGAAGTTTTAAAACTTGAGTCAAAGCTATTAATTGCCGCAGATGGACGTGACTCTTTCTGTCGTCAGGCAATCGGCGTTGGTGTAGATGTTCATGATTATGATCAGGTTGCAATTGTCACTACCGTTCAGACTTCAAAACCACATGATCAAGTAGGTTTTGAGCGTTTTAGTGCATTAGGCCCTTTAGCTTTATTGCCTTTACCGGGCGAATATCGCCGTTCGGTTGTATGGCCTGTTAAAAAAGGCACTGAAGGTGAGTGGTTAGGTGAAGAAAACGACCAACACTTTTTAGATGCTTTGCAAAAAACTTATGGTGACAGAGCGGGTAAATTTGAAAAGACGGGTAAACGCTTTAGTTATCCGCTTTCACAAGTGCTTGCACATAAACAAGCAGTCGGACGCGTTATTTTAATGGGGAATGCGGCGCATACAATCCATCCTGTTGCAGGACAGGGCTTTAACCTATGTCTACGTGATGCGGATGTTTTAGTGCGTTATTTAGTGAACCAGCTAACTACTTCTGATGATATTGGTAACCCAGATAATTTACTGGCTTATGAACAAGCCCGTTTGTCAGATCAACAGCGAGTGATTAAGTTCTGTGACACCGTGGTTCGTGGTTTCAGTAATCAAAATCCATTATTAAAATTAATTCGTAATACGGGATTAATTGCATTCGATGTCATTCCAGGTGTTAAACCACTGGTAGCGAACTATGCAATGGGGTTAAAAGCATGAGTGAAGTACTAGATGTTGTCATTGTTGGTGGTGGACTGGTTGGTGGTTTAACAGCTTTATTACTTGCACAAGGTGGTGTACAGCCTACTGTGCTTGATGCTGCTCCTGTACTGGATGTTGAAAAAACACTAAGTGTGATGAACCCGCGTGTTTTAGCACTGAGCCAAGCGACCATTCATTTACTTAAAACTGTCAATGTTTGGGATGACCTAGCACGTCAAATGCCATATACAGGCATGCAGGTGTGGAATCTGAATGGCTATGGTGAAATTAATTTTGGTCACGAGTCCGTACAAAGACCAATGTCAGAACAGGCCTTGGGTTCTATGGTTGAGCCAAGTGTATTGAATGTTGCTATTCAACAAAAAATGCTTGAGCAGTTAACAGATTATCGCACTCAAGTTCGCGTGACTCGGATTGAGCAGGGAGTTGGATGTTGGCATATTCAATTGGCAGATGGTACGACACTTAAAACAAAACTGCTGATTGGTGCAGATGGTGCCAATTCATTTGTACGAGAACAGGCCTTTATTGACCTAGATGTCTTAGATTACAAACAAGCAGCGATTAGTTGTGCTATTAAAACATCTAAACCCCACAATTATGTTGCTCGGCAAATTTTCTTACCTACAGGGCCTTTAGCTTATTTGCCAATGGCTAGTCTTGAAGAAAGTGAAAATGGTTACTGGCAGTCAATTGTCTGGACACTACCTGATGATTATGCCGATGAATATTCAGCTTTAAGTGATGCTGAATTTATGCGGCTTTTAACTCGAGAAAGCCAACATATGTTGGGTGAAGTGTCAGATGTACGTTCAAGAGCCCAATTCCCGCTCAAAGCGCGCGCTGCAAAACAGTATGTGAAAGCTGGTTTAGCTTTAATTGGAGATGCAGCACATGTTATCCATCCACTTGCTGGACAAGGCGTAAATATTGGTTGTTTAGATGCGGCTGTACTCTGTGATGCATTACTACATGACTTAGCGCGTGGTGTATGGGCAAATGAACACACATTGTTGCGTTATGAGCATCGCCGTAAAGGCCAAAATGACGCAATGATGCATAGCATGTCGGCAATTGGCTGGTTGGAAAGTAGTGAGCTATTTCCATTTATCTGGGCTCGGAATGTGGGACTCAAACAAGTTGAACAAATTTCCTTCTTAAAAGAGCGTTTTATGCAACAAGCAAACGGTTTAGGGTCTTTACAAAACACCCAGTATAGTCGTTAAAATAATTACGAAGTTTATGCTCTACTGGTCTAAATAAATATCAGTAGATATTTTTTAAACAATCATTTATATATCATTACCAATTGGGTTGAAAAAGATACACATTTGACCAATTTGGCTCTTTGCTAAATGCAAAGAGATTGCTAAATTTCTGAGGTCTTAGGACCATAGCGATGATGCAATAGAAATCATTCTGGGGAGTGAAAAATGTCAGATATCAATGATTATGAAGATGCAGAAGATTCTGCCGTAGATGAAGATGAAGCGAAGGCAGCTGAAAGCGGTGCAGCTGATGAAGAAGCAAGCAGTATTAATGATACTGATATTGCTGAGGCAGAAACACTGACTGTGACTGCTAAGCAAAAACAGCGACAAGCGCTGGAAGATGAAGTTGCCGCATTTTTAGCTAGAGGGGGGAGAATTACCGAAGTTCCTCCAGATGAACATAGCGACCATTAATCCTAAAAAGCATCACATGAGTGATGCTTTTTTATTTTCAAGGAGAGTTTTGAAGTTCTCTCAAGATCCCGCATTCATCTACTGTTCGGTTGGTAGAGCAGTGCTGTTTTAAATCAATCAAAGATTCTTTTAAAAGTAATAACCGTTCGATTTTTTCAGATACTTCTTTTAAGTATTTATCCACTAAATTATCAATTTCTGTGCAGGCCTGTTTAGGCTGAGCTTTCATTTCTTTTAACGTTTTAATATCACTCAGTGAAATATCTAATTCACGGCAATGCTTAATAAATAAAAGGTCTGCAAGTGTTTGTTCGGTGTAAACACGATAATTATTTTCTGAACGTTGGATGCGATCAAGCACACCTACTTTTTCGTAATAACGGATTGTATCAATTGGAATATCCGCTTTTTTTGATAATTGACCAATAGAAAGACTCATAAGGCTTGACTCTGGAGCTACTCAAGGGTTTTTAATCACTATAAAAGAGTTTTTGAGGAAATAAAATGGCTGGATGTGGTTGTGCTTCAACATGTTCTCCTTCAAAGAAGGTGAGTCCACGTTTTAGAAAAGCATTATGGATTGCACTTGTGATCAATGCCTTAATGTTTGTTGTAGAAATATTGGGAGGTTATAAGGCCCAATCTGTTTCACTTTGGGCAGATGCATTGGACTTCGCTGGAGATGCAGCAAACTATGCATTATCTTTAGTCGTTCTTTCGATGAGTTTATATTGGCGTGCGACAGCGGCACTACTTAAAGGAATAACGATGGCGGCTTTCGGCGTTTTTGTCATTGCGAAAGTGATCTGGTCGTATTTTTATGGTGTTTCACCCGAACCAATGGTGATGGGGGCAATTGGTATAATGGCTCTAATTGCTAACGTTTCTGTGGCGCTTATGCTTTATGCATTTCGTGATGGGGATGCCAACATGCGCTCTGTTTGGTTGTGCAGTAGAAATGACTCAATTGCCAATATTGCGGTAATTTTAGCGGCGGTTGGGGGATTTGGAACAGGTAGTGTATTTCCTGATTTGATTGTTGCCTTTGTCATTGCATACTTGGGTGTATCTTCTGGTTATGCTGTTATAAAACAGTCACAACAAGAAAGAAAACAGGCAAGAGTTATAGTTGCCAGTGAAGCGTAATACTCAAGAGTAATAAAAAAGGATCTTTTATATGATCCTTTTTTAATTTTAAGCCGTTAAAACAAGAGGGTTATAGCGATACTCCACATAACGCAACCAATAATGAAATCTAAAATTTTCCAAGCTTTGGGATTGGTAAATAGTGGCTTTAATAATTTTGCACCATAGCCCAGACTAAAAAAGAAAACCCAAGAGGCAAGAATGCTGCCCAAAGCAAAACTTACTTTATCTTCGAGCTGAGTTGCAACTGAACCAATCAGAACAATAGTGTCTAAATAGACATGAGGATTAAGCCAAGTAAAGGCAAGACAGGTCACTAATGCTTGAGTTAATGTTTGTTTTTGACTGCTATCAAGGTCCATACTTTGGGTAGTCTTAAATGCAGCATAAAATGCTTTGGCACCGTAAACTAATAAAAACGTTGCCCCTAAATATTTAGCCACAGTGATTAAGATAGGTGATGCCGTCATGATTTCTGCAAAACCTAATACACCACAGGCAATTAAAATTGAGTCGGACAGTGCGCAGATCAAACACAACCAAAATACATATTGCTGTTTAAGTCCTTGTTTTAGGACAAAAGCATTTTGAGCTCCAATTGCTACGATAAGCCCACTGCCAATACCGAAACCTTTAAAAAATATACTAAGAGAGAACATAACAATAAGATGGAAAAATCAGATGTGGGAATTATCTGACTTTTTATCAAAAAATAAGTAAAATTAAGAATATTTAGGTTTGGCTAAAAAAAATTTAGGCTTGATATGTTAGATAGCAAACAGTGTGAAGCCTTTCTTGCAGTAGCAGAATTGGGAAGTTTTGATGCGGCAGGGGAGCATTTATATATTACACCCTCGGCAGTGTCCTTACGCGTACAGGCTTTAGAAAAGTATTTAGGGCAAATTCTAATTATACGGGGCCGCCCGTGTGTACTCACTCAAGCAGGGCAAACTTTATTGCAGCATTTACGTCATACGAGGTTAATGGAGCAAAATTTATTACAAGGTTTAATGGGGAAATCTTCCGAATCCGAATTTTATAAAATTGCTCTAGCTTCAAATGCAGATTCATTAGCTACTTGGCTTTTACCAAATATTCAGCAAACGCTTTTTAAAGAAAAAATAGTATTAGAACTAAAAATTGATGATCAATCTCACACGCACACTTTATTGGAAACAGGACAAGTCAATGCCTGTATTTCGGCAGAAGAGCAGGTCATGTCAGGTTGTTTAGCTCAACCACTAGGAAAAATGCGTTATAAAATGTTGGCCTCTGCTGAATTTGTAAATAAATGGTTCAGTGCTGGAGTGAATAGAGACGCATTAAGAAAAGCACCAGCAGTTATTTTTAATCATAAAGATTTAATGCATTCAGAGGTTCTATTAAAAGGATACGGTTTACCGATGCAAAGTTATCCTTATAGTTTTATTCCTGCTACAGATGCGTTTGTGAAAGCAATCCAATTAGGTTTGGGATATGGCATGGTGCCTGAGCTTCAGGTTCAATCTTTACTAAGCAATGGAACTTTAGTAGATGTTATACCTGAGGCTGAGCTCGACATTCCGTTATATTGGCACCATTGGAAAAGGCAGTCTAAACAGTTAGATGCCCTGACAGAGACTATTGTCGAGTCAGCAAAACGCATATTGAGATAGTTTCAGAGGTTTCTTTTTTAATGAAGATTTGAAATATGCTGAATATAAAACTCTATATCTTGTGCTGAGTAACCTAAAAGTTGTCCAATTCTTCGTTCAAGCTCTATGCATTTTTCAAAATTAGTTTCTTTAAATAAAGTTTCAATACACATCATGAGTTCATTTAAATCTGCTAAAGCTGCATCTTTATAGATCAGCATAATTGAAAAGGGTAAAGGTAGAGAAGTTTCAATATCTTTACTCAGCATTGATAAAGTACCTTGTTCGAGATGCTTTAAAAAACTGATAGGTAGGATTTCATAGAAATAAGCGATAGATTTCTCGCCTGAAAGTAATAATTCTAGCTCTTGTCCTTCATGAGGGCCAAGTTTGCCCATTTGTTCAGTCATATTAGTACTCTTATTCTTATATCTTATTATGCAAAATTAACAGATGGTGATGACAAATAGTCTGTGTCATCACCATATCTAATTAAAAAATTAAGATTGTGTTAACTCAAGCGCACGTTGATAAGCGACTTTTTTCTTAACTCCTGTTAAATCAGCAGCCAGTTGAGATGCCGCTTTAACAGATAAATCTTGAAGTAAGCGTTTTAAAAGCTCATCTAGTTTTTCTTGTTCCAGATCTGTCTTTTCTGGTGCACCACCAACCACAAGAACAATTTCGCCTTTTTCTTGGTTGTGATCATTTTCTATAAAACTGACCAAATCTTTTAAAGTCATTTTTTTGATGGTTTCAAAGGTTTTGGTAATTTCACGTGCGAAACCTACAGGACGGTTTTCCCCAAATACCTCAGCCATATTTTTTACACACTCTAAAATACGGTGGGGTGCTTCATAGAAAATTAAGGTCTGAGTTTCATTTTTGAGTTTTTCTAATTGAGAAATACGTTGAGAAGCTTTTGATGGCAAAAATCCTTCAAAACTAAAACGATCGCTCGGTAGACCTACTGCACTTAGAGCGGCAATTGCAGCACATGCACCAGGCACAGGAACAACTTTAATGCCATGTTCTTGAGCAGCTCGAACTAACTTAAAACCGGGGTCACTAATAAGCGGCGTACCTGCATCACTAATTAAAGCAACATTGTCGCCCGCAAGTAATCTTTGAACTAACTGCTCAATTTTATTGCTTTCATTGTGATCATGACATGCAGTAAGTTGAGTCGATATATTATAGTGCTTAAATAATTGTGCTGATTGACGCGTATCTTCGGCAGCTACAATAGAAACTGATTTTAAAATATCAATTGCACGGAAAGTCATATCATCTAAGTGCCCGATTGGGGTGGCTACAACGAATAACTGAGCACTCATTTGGTTTTACTCCGTACAGATAAACAATTTTAATGGGGTAGTTTACCCGAAATTATGATTTGGGCGTGAACAATGTCTGCCAACCTTTGCTTTTCCAAAATGATCTGATTTTCATTTGTTCAATTTAAATCGGAAAGTGCAGTTGGTTTTAACAAAATAATTTAAGCATCAAAATATGTGGTGCTACTTTTAATTTGGGGAAGATAAAAATGTTATTAGCGCAGCAGTTGGGGAAATGGGCAGAGCAAACGGCTTTAAACCTGTTACAAAAGCAAAACTATGTATGGGTAACCAGTAATTACCATTCACGCCGTGGTGAAGTGGATTTGATTGTTAAAAGAGGACAAGAACTGGTTTTTGTCGAGGTAAAAGCGCGTACTATAGGAAATTATGGACAGGCTTGCGAAATGGTGACAAGAACAAAGCAGAAGAAAATTATTAAAACCGCGATGCGTTTTTTACAGCGCTACCCATCTTATCAGGATTTTTATTGTCGTTTTGATGTGATTTGTTTTGATTTTCCACAGAAAATTGCAAAAACAGTACAGCAAGACTTTTCAAATTTCCATTATGATCTGCAATGGATCGAAAATGCATTTACTTTGGATTAAGAGTTCATTACTCTTTTGAGCAAATTAAAACCGATGTTTTATGATCAAGCCAAGAAGAGATTGATAGGAGTCTGGTGGAGTGTTGAAACGTATTGCTGTAACAGCGCTTTGTGTCGCAAGTTTGTCAGGTTGCGCAAGTTTTATTTCTGGTGGAACAGGTACAGCTCCAGTCGGAACAGATAGTGGTGTACGTAGCTTAGGCCAGGTATTCATTGATTCTTCAATTAAACGTACAGCGAATATTAACCTCTATAAGCTTGATCAGCGTTTTAAACAATCTCGTATTAACATCGAAAGCTTCCATAGCACAGTATTGTTAACTGGTCAGGTGCCAGACCCTTACTTGAAACAGCTAGCAGAAGACAATGTTAAAGCCATGAGTGACGTAAAAGCTGTACATAACTACATTACCGTGGGTAATAAGGTCAGCTATAACACGATCATGCAAGATGCTGGTGTAACTGCAAATACACGTGCTCTATTAATGAAAGCACCAGTTGTATCGGACAGTAAAGTGCTCGTTCATACTGAAGATGGTGTTTTATATGTGATGGGCCGTTTAAATACTGCTGAAATTAATGATTTAAACAGTGTGCTTCAAAATGTTGGTAACGTGACCAAAATTGTGACGCTCATTGATAACGTTGATTTAGCACCTGCGCCAGCGGCGAGTACTGCTAGTGCAACGACTACACCAATTATTAATAACGTCATTGCTCAACCAACAGTTCAAACTCCTGTTGCAATTGATCCTGACCAAACAGATCCAGCTTCGAATGCACAGTAATATATGAATCTGATTGAACAACTACAAAGTAAAATTGAACAGGCGCGAACTCTTTATAAAGAGTTCCGCCTTTATGATTTGGGGAGTTTTGCTTTAAACCGTTTTACGCCAAAAGATGGTTTTGAACAGGTCGCAAATGTACGTTATGGTCTAAAGCCACGTCACCGTTTGGATATTTACCGATCTGTTAAAAAACTAGCACATCAGCCTCTTATTGTTTTTGTACATGGTGGTGCTTGGCAACATGGTAATAAGCGAGATTATCTTTTTATTGGTGAGACGTTTGCTAAAGAAGGCTATGACGTTGCAGTTATCAACTATCAATTAGCTCCTAAAAATATTTTTCCGAGTTTTGTTGATGACTTGACACAGGCACTGAATTATTTACATCAAAACCAAGACAAACTAGAAATTTCTACAGAAAATGTTGTGCTTATGGGGCATTCAGCAGGGGCATTTAATGTAATGTCTGCTGTTTATCACCCAAAACCAAATCCTATTCAATGTTTAGGAAATATTAAGGCGATTTTCGGTTTAGCTGGACCTTATCATTTTGATTATAAGGGTGATCCACTTGCAGAAGATGCTTTTGATCAAAGTATTTCTTATCAAGAGGTAATGCCATACTATTTCGTCAATCAAAATAGTATTAAACATTACTTGCTCATGGCTGAGAATGATCAGCTTGTCGGTAAAGAAAATACGTTGGATTTGGATCGGGCTTTAAGACAGAGTGGAAATCACAGCCATATCGCTGTGATTCCTAAAACTGGACATATTACAATTTTGGCCAGTCTTTCTAGTTTTATTAGTCACTATTTCAGAACGAAAAGAACGATCTTACATTTTCTTGAAGAAGTGTTTTAAACGAGAGTCTCGTTTAAAACATGGCAGATTATCCAGCTTGGGTAATCTGCATAATCATTGAATGAGCAATACTTCCTTTAAATGGAATCTCAGGTAATTGATTAATTTTGAAGAATTGGGCATCTGCAATTTCTTCTTCTTGAAGCTTAATTTCACCCGACTCATATTCTGCCCGAAATGCCACCATAAGGTTACTTGGGAATGGCCAAGGCTGACTTGACATATATTGAATGTTTTTGAGTTTTAAACCTACTTCCTCAAAGGCTTCACGTTGTACTGCCTCTTCAAGTGTTTCGCCCACCTCAACAAAACCTGCAATCAAACCATACATATTGGTTTTGTTGTGAACTGATTTAGCCAGCAAGATTTCATCATCACCACGAGTAATGACGGTAATAATGCAAGGGTTTACACGAGGATATTGGTGGTAGCGACAAGAAGGGCATACCATTGCATATTCGGTTGGATGAACTTCTGTCGGATGTCCACAGTGACTACAAAACTTATGGTTACGTCGCCATTCAAGTAATTGAACAGCACGGCTCGCTTGCAAAAACTGTTCTTTCGACCAGCTGGGAATAAGCTGGCGAATTGGAACAAGCTGTAAGCCTTCGGGGATAGGTTCCTCAGCAAGCAAGTCACGTGCAATGACTTGCTCATCATGAGTGAAAAGTAAATCACTTGCTAACTTTTCGACTTTAGGTAGTTGGAGATTCTGGTCAACCAGTAATTGTTGATGATGGAAAATATAAGCAAGTGATAATTCAGACATTAAGCTGCCTTTTTTTGAAGTTGTTGACTACTCGACAATGCTACATTAAACATGGATTGTAGAACAGGTTGTTTATTTTTTAAATTGTCAACTAACATATCAATGCCAGCTAATACGTTAAAAATACAGTGAATTTGGTTTGTATTAAAAGGCTGGTTTTGTTCAAGTTGCTCTTGAACAAATTGGGCAGTTTGGAGTAAAGCATGTTGTTGAGTCGTACTTCCTAAAAATTCGGCTGCACCCGCTAACTCTTTTAATGAACCTGCAATGGCTTCAATATTTTGTGTCTGATCATTGGCATACAAAGTAAGACTCTGACAGATAAAATCAATTAAATTTTTTGTTTCTGTAAGTAAAGCTTGGTGAGCTTCATCAAGACGATCTAAAGAAATAGCCGTATTATTCACGCTAAGTTGTAGACGATTTGAAGTGTAATTGCGTACCAAAATACCAATTGAGTTCATGGCAGATAAAATGCTATTCATCAGCTGCTGAGCATAGTTTTCGTCACTTAAAATGTTAAGTTGACTTAAACTACTGGCTTGTTGAGAAAGAGCAGATGCGGCTTCATCAAGGTTTAGAAGTTTAAAGGTATGAGCTAGTTGTAAAAGGCTTGTTTGTAGCTGCTGTGCTTTTTCAGGCGACATATTTTGGTAGTTGTATTCAATATCGTTCCGCACCTTATTCATTTCATCCAAGATTAATTGGCTGACAGTGTGCATCGTGTCAAAGTCAGGACCAAAAAGATGACGACTTAAAACGAGTAATTGAGTGTCAGTTGGAGTTTCATCACCAATATGAAGTTGATTACGAATATGGTGAGAAATCTCATCTTCTTGAGCGATGACAATACTTAAAATATCTGCGAATGCCGCTAAATTAGGTTCAAAACTTTCGGGTGCTGCCAAAAATAGAGCAATATGACTTTCAATATTAATCAGTACACGTAGGCGTGAATCATTTAAAAGTAGGTTGTCAATATGGTTAAAAGCATAATTGACGAGCTGCCAATACTTTTGGCTTGGCTGAGTGTTCGCCATGCTGACCAAATAGGTTGCAATAAGTTTAAAGGCTTGAAAATTCTGAGCTGATGCTGTCTTTTTTAAAAATTGGTGTAGAGATAGTTTGTATAGTTGATGAATGAACTGAGTTTTTTCACTAATTAATATTTCAGGCAAGGGTAGTTGAAGCGAAGTATTTGCAAGTAAAGGAACAATAGCTTGTCCTGATGTAGTCAGTGGCTTATTTAAAGCTAATTCTAAATTATTTAAAGTCGTAAGAAGAAATTGTGGAACTTGTATTTCACGCAAACAGATAAATTCAATATAACGCTTTACCATGGTCGTGCCTTCGCTTAGGGCAACGACATCATCCGTATTAATTTGGGCTGGATTCGCAATAATTTTTTGCATCAACTCAGTCGAATATTGAGTGATTTTTGCAAGATAAGGAACATCAATTAAGCGTAGAACTTGAGTGCATTGCTTAAACTGTTCTAATGCATCATCAATACCAAAAGGGAGAGTTTGTTCTTCAATTAAGGTACTTACTGCACCTTCAACCAGTTTTATTGAACGATCAATTTCATGTTTAATGATGAGTAAAGCTGTTGGATCGAAATGAATCGACGTATGCTCAGACATAAACGTTCCCCTTTGCAAAAAAATCAATTGTTATATTCATAGTGCTCAATAATTTGAGCTAAAAATCTATGCGACTAATATAACTTAACTTACAAAGGGGAAAAGCTAAAAACACTAAAGAATCAAAAATTTATTTTGCAAAAAGGCAAGGTTCTCCGTGTTTTTCCTCATATTCTTTGACCCAAGTCTCATGTGTATTTAACTCTTCATCTGAAGGGTAAACTACAGGGAGATCAATTTGAACTCTGCTTCTATTGGTTGTTTGCTGGCTATTTTCACTCTGAGATAAGGCATCTATATCAAAAGAAACCTGACCACCAGTCATTGCCAAGTAGACATCAGCAAGAATTTCAGCATCGAGTAATGCGCCGTGGAAAGTACGGTCACGTGCTGGAATTTCATAACGTCTTACAAGCGCATCAAGGGAGTTTTTTTGTCCCGGATGTTTGTTTTTCGCTAAAGCTAAAGTATCCGTTACCTCACATACTTCAGAAAGTGCAGGAAGCCCAACGCGTTTAAACTCCATATCGAGGAAGTTCATATCGAAGGTCGCGTTATGAGCAATAATCTCTGCACCTTTGAGATAATCAAATAAGGTGTCAGCAATGTCCGCATAGAGCGGTTTATCTTTTAAGAAATCATCACTGATACCGTGGATGTTTTCTGAGTCTCCCACTGGTTTTTGTGGGTTAATATAAATATGAATCGAGCTACCCGTAAGCTTACGGTTAATCATCTCAATCGCGCCCACCTCAATAATGCGGTCTCCATCTTGGAAATAAAAACCAGTAGTTTCCGTATCGAGAATGAGTTGTCGAGGACCTTGTAATTTTAATTTGGCTTCGGTCACAACGATTTGAGGATGAATGTTATTGGTTGGCTGCTTACTTTCTTGTTCGGCAGTTTCAACTTCAGTAATTTCTTCGGTTACTTCAATCATCTCAACTTCTTCAGTTGCTTCAAGATGAATATTTTCTTCTTCAGTTGCGTCAGCCAGATCAAACCCGAAAGGGTCATCTAGTAACCAATCCTGTTCAGGCTTTTTTATATCTTGCGATACAGTGGCAGACTGTGGTTGCTTGAGTTCTTTCGCAGTTTTGTCTGCACCTAAATTAGCAAGCTGGTCTGCCATTTCATTGCCTGGATGTCCTGCATGGCCTTTAATCCAGTTCCACTCAATATTTCTACCTGCACAGACAGCATCTAATTTCTGCCAAAGGTCAGGATTTTTTACATCTTTCCAGTTTTTCTTTTTCCAACCATGAATCCACTCAGTAATACCTTGCTTCACATAATTTGAATCTGTCCAGATAATCAAATGTGCATCGGCTGGGCAAAATGAAACACCTTCAATAGCAGCAGTGAGCTCCATGCGGTTATTGGTTGTATCAGGTTCACCGCCAAATAATTTATGTTCACCCTGCTCAGTAATGACATATGCGCCCCAACCACCTAAACCTGGATTGCCACGACATGCACCATCAACATACAGTGTGATTGTTTGAGACATAAATCGAAACCTAAACTAAAAGAAAAAGAACTGAATATGGTGTATTGTATACGCAAAAAGTTCGGTTCCATCGTATCAAAGCAAGGTTTTTTTAATTTCTTGTAACATTTCCATGCAAATGACATTAAATTATTGCCTTGTCTATCTTGCATGCTTTACTACAATGGCATCGAAGACCTAGGGTTTGTGGGCAGACCCCAAAAAAATATTACGCGAGTTGTTTGGAAGTTTTTATGTATAAACCAACCACATTTGTGTGGCAGCCATCTGCAGCATCATTGTTTAAAATTACCGTACTTAGCTCTGCGTTAGCTGCGTTGGGTATTACAACAGGCTGTTCATCGACTCCGCAATCTGCAAAAACCTCAAAATCGAAACAGGTCAGTGGTGCAGGTTATTTAGATGCGAGTAGTCTTGATTCATTGGAAGACTTACTTTCAGCAACTGATATGCGTGCTGTAGAGGGTGACCGTCTGCTTATTTTAAAGCACGGTGATGTCTGGAAACGTATGTCTGTTGGTTTCAAAATGGATTTGAACCATTGGGATTCACGCATTGAAGCTCAGCGTAGTTGGTTTATTTCTCGTCAGCCTTATCTTGATCGTTTAAGTGCCCGTGCAAGTCGTTACTTGTACCATACAGTTAAAGAAGCTGAACGCCGTGGTTTGCCGACAGAGCTTGCATTATTACCTGTAATTGAAAGTTCATATGACCCAGCTGCAACTAGTAGCGCCGCAGCAGCAGGTTTATGGCAGTTTATTCCGAGTACTGGCCGTATTTATGGCTTAAAGCAAACTGGTATGTATGATGGCCGTCGAGATGTTGTTGAGTCGACTCGTGCTGCCTATGAGTTTTTAGGAAGCTTATATAATCAATTCGGTTCTTGGGAGCTTGCTTTAGCAGCCTACAACGCTGGACCGGGACGTATTCAACAAGCAATTAACCGAAATCAGGCAGCAGGTTTGCCAACTGATTATTGGTCTTTAAAATTACCTCAAGAAACCATGAACTATGTTCCTCGTTTCTTAGCCGTTGCCCAAATTATTAAAAATCCAAAAGCTTACGGTATTTCTTTGCCACCTATTGCAAATAGACCCCATTTCCGTGAAGTAACTTTATCTGCACCTTTATCTTTAAATGAAATTGCTTCTGTAGCTGGATTAAGCCGTTCGGAACTCTATGCATTAAACCCGGGATATCGTGGTGAGATGGTGGATCCTGCAAGTCCAATGCGTATCTTGATTCCAGCAGATTTAAGTCCTTCAATTGATAATAAATTAAAAGGTATGAAGTCTGGCGGTGGTTCAGGTTGGTGGGCAAATGTGACTTCACCATCTAAGCCAGATGTAAGTGCTTCAACATCTGTGACAATTAAAACCACGCCTGCAAATCAGGTTCAACCAGTTAAACCGTCAACACCTACTAGAACAACGAGTAGCTCTAGCACGGTGAAAACTTCAACACCTCGCGGGTCTGATGCTTTAGCCGCATTTGCCGCTTCGGCTGATGTACCAAGTGCTCCACGTATTCCTGTTGCTGTGACACCTGCGGCAAATATTAAGCAAGTGAAGACAGAGCCACCAATCTCGGCTGCAGAACGTGAAAAGATTTTAGCGGCAGTTCGAGCTGAAGGTGAGAAAGAAACAGTTCAACAAGCTTTAGAACCACAACCAACGCAGGCTGAAAAAGATCAAGTAGTTGCCGAGTTAAAAGCTATTGCACCACAAGGAACAGAAATTGTTGATCCTTATGATGGCAAAATTAAGTTAACTGCGATTCAAACAAGCCAGTCAGTTGCAGAGCAACAAGGTAAAGAAGTAAGTAAGGGTTTTGCATATCCAAAAACTTTAGCTGAAGACGTGACTGTTGCTAACTCTGAAGATGGGCGTCGCAATAAAGACAAACCTTACATTAAAACTGATACAGATGTAGTGGTTGTGCAGCCAAAAGGCAAACGCAGTACCTATACAGTTTTACCGGGTGATACTTTAGCCGTTATTGCGATGAAAAACGGCGTAAACTGGCGCGATGTTGCTAAGTGGAACCAGATTGATCCAGAAAAGACGTTATATGTTGGTTCAACGCTTTATCTTTATGACGCTAAGCCACAAGAAACTCAAACGACTTCAAAAAGCACAGCTAAACCAGATGTATATGTCGTTCAGGCTAACGATAGCTTAAGCGGTGTGGCAAATCAGTTTAATTTGTCAGTAAGACAATTGGCTGAATATAACGATTTATCAGTGACAGATGGCTTATTTGTAGGGCAAAAACTACAGTTAAAAGAACCAAAGAATAGTCGCTCAAGTGCTAAAGCAGAACCGAAAGCAGTTCAGGCAAGTGCAAAGCGTATAGCAACTAAAAGCTATACTGTGAAGCGCGGTGAATACCTTAAACTAATTGCAGATCGTTATGCGCTCTCGAATCAGGAACTTGCTGAATTAACTCCAGGGTTAACTGCGGGCAGTAACTTAATGGTAGGCCAAAAAATTAATGTGCCTACACAAGATATTTCTGTAGATGAAGTTGCTGAAACTAAGGCTTCTAGTAAATCTGAGAAAGCGACGCAAAGTGTTTCTTATAAAACAGAAAGCTATAAAGTACAGCGTGGTGATACTTTATCGAGTATCGCAACTAAATCAAAAATTAGCCTAGCTGAGTTAGCTGAGCTAAATAATTTAAAAGCAAATAGCTATGTACAGCTTGGTCAAACTTTAAAGATACCAGCGGGTTTAAGTGTTCCAGATCAATACGTTGTACAGTCGGGCGATAGTCTAAATGCGATTGCGAGTAAATATAATTTGCAAACAAGCTATTTGGCTGACCTGAACGGTTTGTCTCGTACTGCTGGTTTGCGTGCTGGTCAACGTCTAAAATTGACAGGTGATGTTGAAGAAGCACCAACTAAATCTTCTAAAAATACTAAAGAAGACACACCAGAAACTTATACAGTTAAATCTGGTGATAGCTTAGGAAATATCGCTAATCGCTACCATTTACAGCTAGACTACCTTGCTTCACTAAATGGCCTTTCACGCACCAGTAGCGTTCGTGTAGGGCAGCGCTTAAAGCTAACGGGTGATGTACCTACAATTGAAACAGCTAAAGCAGATACTAAGTCTTCAACTAAAACAGTTGTGGCTGGAAAAAACACTGAAAGATATACGGTTAAATCTGGTGAGTCTTTAAATAGTATTGCGAGCCGTGCAGGTATTTCAGTGCGTGAACTGGCTGAAATGAATGCATTAAAAGCAAATGCTAATTTACAGCGCGGTCAAAATATTGTGATTCCAAAAACTGTGGTGGAATACAAGGTGAAGCGTGGCGATACCTTGATCGGCCTTGCGAGTAAATATGGTTTAGAAACCAATTTCTTGGCTGAGCTGAATAATTTAACGCCTTCTACTCAGCTTCGTATTGGTGATGTGATTAAAGTGCCTAATTTGTAAAATAATTAGTCATTTATGCATAAATTAAATTTTCAACTGAGCCTGCTAGTCGGGCTCAGTGTCATTTCCCATAGTGTTTTTTCTGCACAGCAAACCACTTCATATATAGCGATTCATTCTAAGCCTAAGTATTTAGAAATGATGGCTATGCCATATGCAAACCCTAATGCACCTAAAGGTGGCCTATTAAGTCAGGCAGCTCAAGGAACTTTTGATAACCTCAATAGTATGAATGGGAAAGGGAATGCTACAGAAGGCGTTAATTATCTTTTTGATACTTTAATGACTCAATCACTTGATGAGGTTGGAGTTTTATATCCGCTTTTGGCTCAGAAAGTGAGTTATGACCCAGAAAAAACGCAATCAGTGACTTTCTATTTAAACCCTAAAGCGCGTTTTAGCAATGGGCAGCCAGTCACTGCGGCAGATGTTAAATTTAGTTTTGATGCTTATCAGACTAAATCTAATTTAGGTTTGCAAATGTACCTTGCTGATTTAGCAAAAACAGAAGTAATCAATGCTCATCAAGTAAAGTTTAGTTTTAAGTCTACACATAATCCTAAAATGCCATTCATTTTGGCAACCTTACCGATTTATTCAAAAGCAGATTGGCAAAAAAGAGATTTTAGCCGAATTACCTTACAACCGATTATTGGTTCGGGACCTTACGTGGTTGAACGAGTTGATCCGGGCAGAAGCATTAGTTATAAACGGAACCCAAATTATTGGGCAAAAGATTTACCTATTAATAAGGGGCGTTATAACTTTGACCGCTTGAGATATGTTTATTATCGAAATTGGGATATTGCTTTTGAAGGATTTAAATCTGGGCAATACACTTTGCATGAAGAAACTAATCCTAAAAAATGGGTAACAGATTACCGTTTTCCAGCCGTAAAAGTAGGGTTGGTTACTCAATATAAGTTTCGTCATCATAATCCTATCGCCACTGAAAGCTATGTTTTTAATACGCGACGAAAACCTTTAAATGATATTCGTTTTAGACAAGCTTTAACCTATGCGTATGACTTTGAATGGCAAAATAAAGCTTTGTTTTATGGACAATATCAGCGCCTACAAAGTTATTTTGAAAATAGTGAATTAGCAGCAACGGGTCGACCTTCAAAAACTGAATTAGAGTTGTTAAAACCGTTATTGCCTAAGTTATCTCCACTCATGCAACAAGGTGTTTTAGCAGACTGGAAATATCCTGTGTCAGATGCAAGTGGGTTCAACCGTCAGCACTTGTTAACTGCGCGGCAATTACTGATACAGGCTGGCTATAAAGTTAAAGAAGGGCAGCTATTTACACCAGAAGGAAAAAAAGTTCAGCTTGAGTTCTTAATTCAGCAAGATGGTAAACAACGAACACTTTTACCTTTTATTCGTAACCTAAAAAAGTTAGGCATTGCAGTTAATTTGCGTCAGGTCGATGCTCCGCAATATTTAGAAAGGACTCGTCGTTACGATTTTGATATGACCACAATGAATCTGCCGCAATCTCTCAACCCGGGCAATGAACAAACTCAGTTTTGGGGAAGTATCGCCGCAGCGCAGGATGGGAATTATAATTATGCAGGTATTCGCAACCCAGTAATTGATCAAGTGATTTCAAAACTCGTTGCAAGTAAAAGCCGTGAACAACAGATTATTTATACTCGCATTCTCGATCGATTGCTTAGAGCTGGTTATTATCAAATTCCGACCTATGGTAAAGGTGAAAACTGGTATGCTTATTGGAATATGTATCAACAACCTAAAGTTAAACCAGCACTTTCTTCTGGAATAGAATATTGGTGGAGTGATGCAAACAAAGCCAAAACAGTTGCCAAATATTTACATCAACAATAAAAAGCCCCTGCCATAAAGGAAATCCTGTTATATGGGTTCATATATTCTCAAGCGACTTCTTTTAATGATTCCCACATTGTTTGTCATTTTATTGATTAACTTTGTGGTTGTGCAAATTGCACCGGGTGGGCCAGTTGAACAAGCAATACATCAGGCACAAAGTGATTTGGGAATTGGTCGTGCATTGAGTGCAGAAACTTATTATCAAGGTGCTCAAGGTTTAAGCCCTGAAATGGTTGAGCAAATTAAGGCTCAGTACGGCTTTGATCGTTCTGCCCCTGAAAGATTTTTTCTAATGTTAAAAGGCTATTTAACTTTAGATTTTGGGCAAAGTTTCTTTAAAGATAAACCAGTCGTGCAATTGTTGTGGGAAAAAATACCTGTTTCGATTTCACTTGGACTGGTGAGCACTTTTCTGATTTATTTAATTTCTATTCCGCTGGGAATTAAGAAAGCAAAACAGCAAGGCTCATGGTTTGATCGGTCCACCTCGTTAGTTCTTGTAGTGGGATATGCTGTACCAAGTTTTGTATTTGCCATTTTGTTAGTTGTTTTTTTTGCAGGTGGCTCTTATTTTCAATGGTTTCCCTTACAAAATTTAGTATCAGATAACTTTCATCAACTTAGTCTTTGGGGCAAAGTTACCGATTATTTATGGCATATGACTTTGCCACTGATTACGATGGTATTAGGCGGTTTTGCCAGTTTAACCTATTTAACTAAATACTCATTTTTAGAAGAACTCAATAAACCTTACGTTTTGGCAGCCTATGCAAAAGGTTTGAACAGCCAACAGGTCTTATATAAGCATGTTTTTCGTAATGCCATTTTAGTTGTGCTCGCAGGCTTGCCAGAAGTGTTAGCGGGCATTTTCTTTGTGGGTAATCTGTTTGTAGAAATTATTTTCCATTTAGATGGGGTGGGTTTGTTGGGCTTTGAAGCAATTGTCCAGCGTGACTATCCTGTTATTTTTGGGGTTTTATTTTTCTTTACTTTATTTAGCCTAATTTTACGTCTCATATGTGATGTGTTGTACCAATGGATTGATCCACGAATTCATTTTAATGCGCAAGGAGGCAAATAATGTCCTTGATTGTGCGGACACGATTACAGCGTTTTAGACAGCATAAATTGGGCTGGGCCAGCTTCATTTTATTTAGTCTGATTTTGATTTTGTCATTAGCGGCGGAGTTGATTGCTAACGATAAACCGCTGTTAGTGAAGTATGAAGATTCTTACTATTTACCCGTGTTAAAAACTTATCCTGAAACTGCGTTTGGTGGGGTGTTTGAAACAGAAGCTGATTATAAAGCCCCCGCCGTACAAGCGCTTATTGAGGCTAAAGGATGGGCAGTTTGGCCCCTCATTCAATTTTCATATCAAACGCCCAATTTAGATTTGACAGTTCCTGTGCCATCACCACCTTCCAAGCAAAACTGGTTGGGAACAGATGATCAAGGAAGGGATGTTCTTGCCCGTATTCTTTATGGCTTAAGAGTATCGTTGCTTTTTGGCTTAGCCTTAACCTTTTGTTCTGCTTTATTTGGAATTACGGTAGGCGCTATTCAAGGCTATTATGGCGGCTGGGGCGATTTTTTGGGGCAACGTTTAGTTGAAGTCTGGAATGGCTTACCCATGCTTTTTATGGTCATGATTTTAGTCAGTATGTTTGTTCCAAATGTATATTGGCTATTTTTCATTATGTTGTTTTTCGGCTGGACTGTTTTGGTGGGCATCGTTAGAGCAGAATTTTTGAAAGCTCGCCAGCTTGATTATGTTCGTGCAGCCCAAATTTTGGGAGTGACTGATCGCGCGATTATTTTTAGGCATATTTTGCCAAATGCGATCAGTTCGAGTTTGTCTCAGTTACCTTTTATTTTAACAACTAATATTAGCGCTTTAACTGCTCTTGATTTTTTAGGATATGGACTGCCACCTGATGCTGCCTCTTTAGGTGAATTATTGCTTCAAGGTAAAAATAATTTAGATGCGCCATGGCTAGCAATTTCAGGCTTTTTTAGTCTAGCGATTGTTCTTTCACTTTTAATCTATATTGGGGAGGCGGCTCGCGATGCTTTTGACCCAAGAAAATAATTTAAATCCCACTTCAACATTATTAAAAGTAGAGCATCTTTCGGTTCAAACCAAAAATCAAAGAGTTTTATTAGATGACCTGAATTTTTACTTAAGTGAAGGGGAAACACTGGCTGTTGTGGGCGAAAGTGGTTCAGGTAAATCGATGAGCTGCTTAGCAATAATGGGGTTGCTACAAGATAAATTAGAAATAACGGGACAGGTCTGGATTGGTCCACAAAATATGCTTGAGCTAGATGAAAGAGCTCAATCAAATTTACGTAGTCGACAAATCGCTATGATTTTTCAAGAGCCTGCTGCTGTATTAAATCCGCTCCATCGGGTTGAAAAAATTATAGGGGAAAATCTTCTTTTATCTGGTTTTTCAAAACTTGAAGTTCGACAGCAAATAGTTGAATTACTAAAAGATGTTGGAATTGTTGAACCAGAACAAATATTAAAACGTTATCCTCATGAGCTTTCTGGTGGGCAAAGACAACGTGTCATGATCGCGATGACATTGGTGCTTCGGCCTAAAATTTTGATTGCTGATGAACCTACTACTGCGTTGGATGTGGTTTTACAGATACAGATTTTAGAGCTATTAAAATCTTTGCAAGCAAAATATGGAATGGCACTTATTTTAATTAGCCATGACCTCAATTTAGTGCACCGCTATGCTGAGAAACTTATTGTATTGCAAAGAGGGCGTGTAGTAGAGCAAGGTGAACTGAGCCAAATCTTTGCAAATCCTAAAACAAGTTATACAGCAGAATTATTAGATCATGATTTTGGAAAAGTAGAATCTAGACCGGCTCAACAGAATGTTTTATCAGTTCGACAGCTCAGCGTGCAGTTTCCTATAAGAAAAGGAATTTTAAATCGCATTCAAGGGTATTTCACCGCAATAGAAGATTTGAGTTTTGATCTTGCTCAAGGTGAATCGCTTGGGGTAGTTGGTGAAAGTGGTGCTGGTAAGTCATCTTTAGCCCTTGCTTTGGTCCGACTTATTAAAAGTGAAGGGCAGATTGTTTTTTTAGGGCAAGATTTGAATCAGCTACAGCTCAAAGCCCTACGTTTGATGAGATCAGATTTTCAACTTGTATTCCAAGACCCAGTTGGAAGTTTAAACTCGCGTATGACAGTAGGGCAGATTATTGCTGAAGGATTGAAAGTGAAAGCAGTAGCTGATAACGAGATCAAAAAGCAAGTAGAATCTGTATTGGTAAAAGTTGAATTGGCTGAAGATTTTCAACATCGTTACCCTCATGAACTTTCAGGCGGACAACGTCAACGTGTCGCCTTAGCCAGAGCTTTAGTGGTTCGGCCTAAACTTTTAATTCTGGATGAACCTACGTCGGCCCTAGATAGGACCACGCAAAAAGCCATGATCAAGCTGTTGAGACAATTACAGCAAACTGAGCAGTTAAGTTATATTTTCATTAGTCATGATCTCAATATAGTAAAAGCACTATGCCATAAAGTGATGGTATTACGTCATGCAAAAGTTGTTGAATATCAGGAAACTGAACTCTTATTTTCTAAGCCTAACAGTGAATATACGAAACAGTTAATTAAAGCATCCTTTTAAAAATATTTATTAATTGATTGTTTTATATAAATAAATTTTGGTTAAACTTCTAATGCAAAAAGTTGCATATTTTTATTTTTTTTAAAATTGACATGTGCTATTGTCAATTATCGATTATGACTTGACATGCCCAATAACTCATTTAAATTAGAGTAATTGCTCTAAAATTCAAAGAACAGAGGTTAACCATGAACCAGATTGCTCAACCCATCACAATTCGCAATACCACCTTTAAAAACCGAATTATTAAAGGTGCAATGAGTGAAGCACTTGCAAATTATGAAGGCCAACCAAATGACTTGCATTTGGGTTTATATGGTGCATGGGCAAAAGGTGAGCTTGGCTGTGCAATTACTGGTAATGTCATGGTAAATGCCAGCGCAAAAAATGAACCGGGTGTTGTTGTTATTGAAACTGAACGCGACCTAGAGCGCTTAAAAGAGTGGGCGGAATTAGGTAAAAAATATGGCATGGTGCAGTTAATTCAATTGTCACACCCAGGTCGTCAGTGTCCAAAAGGCTTAAATAAAGAAACTGTAGCGCCTTCAGCCGTACCTTTTAGCACAGCTTTAGCAACCATGTTTGGAACGCCACGTGAACTTACTCATGACGAAATTCTAGATATTATTAAACGTTTTGCGACAGCAGCTCACATTTGTGAAAAAGCAGGTTTTGAAGGGGTGCAATTACATGGTGCACATGGCTATTTAATTAGTCAGTTTTTATCGCCATTAACCAATAAACGTACAGATCAGTGGGGCGGTTCAGTTGAAAATCGTACTCGTTTTTTACTAGAGGTTTATAAAGCGGTACGTGAAGCGACTTCAGATAATTTTATCATTTCAGTGAAGCTTAACTCGGCTGACTTCCAGCGTGGCGGTATTAGCGAAGAAGATGTAATTTCAGTATTTAAAGCAGTGGATGAAGCTGGTATCGATTTAATTGAAATTTCAGGCGGTACTTACGAAGCACCAGCAATGGCTGGAGCTAAGGCCGACAAACGTAAAGCAAGTACGATTGCACGCGAAGCATACTTTTTAGATTTTGCAGAGAAAATCCGCCAGCATGTTAAGTGTAAACTCATGGTGACAGGCGGTTTCCGTACTGTAGAAGGCATGAATGCCGCACTTGAAAGTGGTGCATGTGACTTTATTGGTATTGCTCGTCCATTTGCAGTAGAAACTGATTTAACTGAGCGTTTAATTGCAGGGCAAGATGTTCGCTATGCAGTAAAACCAATTAAAACAGGCTTACCATTTGTTGATAAGATGGCAATTATGGAAATTATTTGGTATGCAGCTCAATTTAAAACGATTGGCAAAGGTAAAAAGCCAAATCCAAAACTTTCACCACTGGTAGTGTTTTTAAATTACGCCAAAGGCAATATTAAAGCGGTGATTCAAGGACAAGTTAATTCACGTAAGTCTGCATAAATTTGATGCGCCATTTCAATAACTGAAATGGCGTATTTGTTTTAGAACGTATAGCTCATACCTAATTGAACAGTACGTGATTCACCCGGATATGCATATAGATTGAAAGCACTTTCATCATAAACTTTGTCAAAAAGATTTTTCAGATCTAAGTTAATACGAAGTTTTGGTGTTGCCTGATAATAAGAAACTAAATCTGTAACAGCATAACCTTTCATTGTGTAAGTACTATTGGCTGTTTGACCTGCACGCTTATCAATATATTTTTGATTAATGCCCAGACCTAGGCCTTGTAAAGGGCCATCTTGAAATTCATAGATATTTAAGAGATTAAAACTATTCTTTGGAATATTGGCTAAAGCGATTCCTTTTTGCAAAGTATTGTCTTTAGTTACTTCCGCATCTGTATAGGCATATCCACCAATAATTTTCCAAGCTGGAGTAATTTGTCCTGCAACGTTTAGCTCAATGCCTTGGCTACGAACTTTACCTGCAGCAACTTTATAAGCTGAATCTACAGGATCTAGTGTTAAGACATTTTCTTTTTTTGCATAGAAAATCGCAGAGTCAACCGATAGCATATTGTCGAGTGCTTGCCATTTAAAGCCTAACTCGTAAGCCATACCTTCTTCTGGGTCAAAACCTTCTCCATTACGGCTAGCACCAGTGTTAGGTTTAAAAGATTTTGCAGCATTGCTATAGATTGAAAGGTCATCACGCGCTTTAAAAACTAAACCTAAACGCGGAATAAATGCATCATGACTGGTATTCCAGTTTGCCGTATTCGGTAATAGGTTTTTGTAATCATGTTCGTAGTGCTCAAAACGCAAACCCAGCAGTGCACTTAAACGCTCATTTAAATCGATTTGGTCCTGTACAAAAAGGGCTGTTGTTTTTAAATTTTCGCGGTCATGGGTCGTAACATTTTTAAGCTCAGGGAGAGGTTGGCCTAAAACTGGATCATAAATATTAATCGGGTAGTTATTTGACTTAGCATCTGAACGAATAATATATGACTTATAATCATAATTTTCATATTCAAGCCCTGTCACTAAAGTATGAGCTAGACCTAAAAGTTGGAAATTACCTGTTAGATTAATTTGGGCATCGGTATCTTGCCATTTTAATTCGCGATAGTTGTAATTTCGGTTTAAAGTTTCTCCCTCATCTTGAATGCCATTTGCCTCTACTGCATAGCCATGCAATTTACCATTTAAATATTGCACACCAGCATTCAGCTTCCAGTCATTACCAAGGTCGTGTTCGACTCGTAATTGAGTCATGTTGTTATCATTGTAGAGTCGGTTGTTGTATTTACCTGTTTCCCATAAATAGGTTTCGGGTGAACTATTAAAAGACTTCTGGCCTGTATAACGTGTTTGGCCACGATCAAGTGGATGTTGATTTCGTAAAATATCCGCTTCAAAAGTAACTTTTGTTGCGTCAGAAGCTTGCCATTGAATGACTGGTGCAATTCCATATCGTTTGGACTCGACATGATCGCGATAACTATCACCGCCTTCTGCAATCACATTTAGGCGATAACCAATATTTTCTGTATTAGGGATAGTACCTGTGGTATCTACCGTAGTGCGATATAAACCTTCACTACTGAGCTGAGCACCTAAAGTGGTTTGTTGCTCAGACTTCGGTGTTTTAGAAATTAAGTTAAACGTACCACCTGGGTCACCACGGCCATATAAGCTAGAAGAGGGGCCACGTAAAACGTCTACACGTTCAATAGTGTTACTATCTGGAGCATTTGGATAACCACGGTTAATTGGGAATCCATTACGATAAAATTCACCGCTAGTGAAACCACGAAGATTAAAGCCTGTTAGACCTTGACCACCAAAGTTATTAGCACGAGTAACACCGCCAGCTAAATCAAGCGCTTCAATCAAACGTGTTGCGCCAATATCTTCAATTACTTTTTGAGTCACTACACTGACAGATTGTGGCGTATCTTTTAATGCGATTTCACTACGTGTTGCGCTATTTGAACTATCGACTTTATAAGCTTGGTCGGCAGCTTGTTGGGCTTTAATCTTAATGGTAGCGAGCGTTGTTGATGAACTATTGGTTTCTGCAAAAGTAGTTGATATACAGCAGAGTTGAGCGATGGTCAGGGAGAGGAGTCGAAGCTTAAGATCCATTTAAAACCTTATTGATAATAAATATCAGTATAAAAATAAGAATTATTATATTGTAAATCTATGTAAAGGAAATACTGGATCGGTGATATATATGTACAAGTGTATTTTATTTGGAAATACAGAAAATTAGAAATATAAAAATAAAATAGAAAGGAATTTTATAAGAAGAGAATATGGCGTCCCTACGGGGATTCGAACCCCGGTTACCGCCGTGAAAGGGCGATGTCCTAGGCCTCTAGACGATAGGGACGTTGAGGATGGCGGTATCTTAAGAAGCCGCCACCAAACTGTCAAGGAGGTAAGGTGACAGTTTGTTCAAAATATAGCAAAACAATTCAGCAGTCTTCTGAGTATCGTACAAAGCAGAGTGTGCTTCTTTGCCATCGAACTCAATTCCAGCTTGAATACACGCTTTCGCAAGCACGGTTTGTCCAAACATAACAGCACTCAAAGTAACCGTATCCATCACAGAAAAGCTATGAAATGGGTTTTGGTTTTTTGTACTTGTACGCGCAATTGCTGCTTGTACAAAACCAAGGTCAAAATGCGCATTGTGGCCCACTAAGACTGCATGTGTACAGTGTTGCTGTTTACGGACTTCATTCACCGATTTAAAAATACGGCGTAATGCAGTGCGCTCATCTTCAGCCATTGCAATACGCATTGGATTGAATGGATCAATACCAATAAAGTCCAGCGAACGACGATCGAGATTAGCCCCTTCAAACGGGTTAATATGTGCATGAAATGCTGGACCAGGGACAAATTGTCCCTGAGCATCATACACAATTGGAATGCACGCAATTTCTAGCAATGCATCTGTCTGGGCATTAAACCCTGCCGTTTCAACGTCAACAACAACAGGTAAGAAGCCACGAAAACGTTGGCCAATGACCGGGACAGAGGTTTCTTGTGTCACACTTTTCTCCATTGCAGCGTTTTCCCGGCATGCAGCGGGATAATTTTTTGATCATCTAAATAATCAAAAGATTCTGGAACGAGGTTATCTTCTTTTACCAAAGTAATGGTAGAAGTATTACGTGGTAGGCCGTAGAAGTCTGCACCAAAGTGGCTAGCAAAACCTTCTAAACGTTCTAGTTTACCTACTTGATCAAATGCTTGAGCATAAAGTTCAATTGCATTAGGCGCACTATAACAGCCCGCACAGCCACACGCATTTTCTTTTGCATTTTGCGAGTGAGGAGCACTATCTGTACCCAAGAAAAATTTAGGGTTACCGCTCGTTGCAACTTCAAGCAAAGTAGTCTGGTGAGTTTGTCGTTTTAAAATTGGTAAGCAATAGAAATGCGGTTTAATACCACCAACCAACATATCATTACGGTTAAATAATAAATGCTGAGGTGTAATCGTTGCAGCCACATTGCGATCTTGTTCTAAAACAAAGTGTGCAGCATCGCTTGTTGTGATGTGTTCAAGTACCACTTTAAGTTTTGGAAACTGTTTTAATAACGGTGATAAAACTTCGTCTAAGAAGCGTTTTTCACGGTCAAAAATATCAACGTGGTTATGAGTCACTTCACCATGAAGTAATAACGGAACTTGATGCTCTTCTAGTTGCTCAATGACTGCATAAACTTTACGAATGTCACTTACACCGTTATCAGAGTTGGTGGTCGCACCTGCTGGGTAAAGTTTAATGGCATTTACATGTCCAGATTCTTTAATTTTACGAACTTCATCTGGTGAGGTGAAATCAGTAAAATAAAGCACCATACGTGGGTCAAAGTTAAGACCCTCTGGAACATGAGCAAGAATACGTTCACGGTAAGCCAATGCTTCTTCCACAGTTTTTACAGGTGGAACAAGGTTTGGCATACAGATCGCACGAGCAAATTGTTTGGCCAAATCAGGTACAGTACGTTTTAATGCTAAACCATCACGTAAATGTGCATGCCAGTCATCTGGCTGGAGCAGGGTAATAGAGTCCAAGGCAGTTCAAACTTCGAAATAAAACAAATGATAATCGATAAAGTGTGAAAATGGTAACGAGAATTACGGACAAATGGCAAAATAAAGCGCCAGAGGCCTTAAAAAATAATGTTATATTTTGTTAATGTGTGAGAGGCAGGAATCAAGTAGTGGCAAATAGGGGAAATGTACATGAATTACTCAAAGCAAAAGAAGAAATAGAATATTTAGTAACTCTACATACCCATCGTTATGCCAATATACCTCTGCCACATCAATTAGAAAAAAAATTCTGGTGTCTAAATCTTGAGCGAACTAAACAGAATATCTCAAAGTTTTTAGCAAGTGGCGTTTTAACCTATCTCATTTTTATATTGCTGGCTCTACCTACAGACTATTTGGTCATAGGGGTGCCTTATATTACTTGGGACTTCATCTATTGCTTACTGAGTGCAATTAATATTGCTTGTGCGCTACTGTTATTTTGGGTTTTTGCAAAGTTTAAAAAACTCACTGAATATTTTTATATCGCTGCATGTGGCATTGTATTTTTGACCATCATTATCAATGCAATGTTGCTCCTTAGCGTAGGAAATGTCGCTCTTAAAAACCAGTCGATGTTACTACTTTCCTTCTTATATATGCTGGGGTTTATTTTAAGCGGAATAAAGCCTCTACATATGCTTTATGTAGGTTTAACAGCAGCCTTTTGTGTTTTTTCCCTACTGATTTTATGGCAAGCGAATTGTGATTTTATTGCTTTGGGAAGAGCGCTGTTTGGAAGTTGTATTTTAGGTTTTTCAATTAGTACGATGCTTACCTCAAGAGAAAGAAGCCTTTTTTTAAATAATCAGCTTGCTGAGCTTAACGAACAGATTTTACGTATTGAGGCATCTGAATTGCTTCATTTAAGCCAGCAAGATGCACTGACGAATATCTCAAATCGACGTACTTTTGATGAGATGTTCGACTTTTTTTACTATCGTGCAAAGCAAGAAAAACGCCCATTGGCTGTTTTGTTTATTGATATCGATTTTTTTAAAAATTATAACGATTTTTATGGACACCAAATGGGGGATAAAGTCATCTCATCTATTGCCGCTGCAATTAAAAATTCGATTCGGCATGTTGATTTTGTTGCCCGTTATGGTGGAGAAGAGTTCGTTGTACTTTTACCGAAAACACCTGCTCAAGGCGCCTATGCCGTCGCTGCAAATATTTATAAAGCGATTGAGCGACAAGCGATTCCTCATGCAGCATCTTTAGTCTCTAAGCATGTCACGATTAGTTTAGGTTTTACTGTTTATACAGAAGGTTTTAAAGTAAATCAGGAAAAATTAATTCATGCTGCGGATCAAGCTTTGTATCGGGCTAAGCAGCTTGGACGTAACCAGATTTATTATCAACCCTTGGAAGCGGCAGAACTTGCTTAAACTCTAGTTGCTTGAAATAAAAAAGCCACCTGTGTCGGTGGCTTTTTTATTAATTAAGAAAATTATTTTTTCTTGCTATCGAGCTGTGGCACAGCAGAACCTTGGCCGATTGAAAGCAAACCAGCATCTGTATAGATACCAAGTTTTGCACGTGTATCGGTAATGTCGAGGTTACGCATAGTCAACTGACCAATACGGTCCATTGGCGTAAACATTGAATCGCCTTTTTCCATTGTTAAACGTTCAGCTTCGTACGTTAAGTTTGGAGATTCAGTGTTCATGATGGTGTAGTCATTACCACGACGAAGTTCAAGAGTCACTTCGCCAGTAATCGCTTTAGCAACCCAACGCTGTGCAGTTTCACGCAACATAAGTGCTTGAGAGTCAAACCAGCGGCCTTGGTAAAGTAAACGACCTAAACGTAAACCGTTAATGCGGTATTGTTCGATCGTATCTTCGTTATGAATACCAGTAACCAAACGCTCATAAGCAATATGAAGAAGGGCCATACCCGGTGCTTCATAAATACCACGAGATTTTGCTTCGATAATACGGTTTTCGATTTGGTCAGACATACCTAAACCATGACGGCCACCAATACGGTTTGCTTCAAGAATAAGCTCAACCGGATTGTCAAAAGTTTGACCGTTTAAGGCAACAGGTACACCTTCTTCAAAACGTACAGTCACTTCTTCTGGAGTAATTTCAACTTCATCTTTCCAGAAAGCAACGCCCATAATTGGGTCAACGATTTTGATACCAGCATTTAAGTATTCAAGATCTTTTGCTTCGTGAGTTGCACCCAACATATTTGAGTCAGTCGAGTACGCTTTTTCTTTTGACATTTTATAGTCAAAGCCATTGTCGATCAGGAACTGTGACATTTCAGCACGGCCACCGAGCTCGTCGATGAAGTTTTGATCTAACCAAGGCTTATAAATTTTAAGATTCGGGTTAGTCAACAAACCATAACGATAGAAACGTTCAATATCGTTACCTTTATAAGTTGAACCGTCACCCCAGATGTTTACGTCATCTTCTTTCATTGCGGTAACTAGCATTGTGCCTGTTACTGCACGACCGAGTGGAGTCGTATTGAAATAAGGAACACCACCTGTACTGATATGGAATGCACCACACTGAATCGCAGCAATACCTTCAAGCGCAAGTTGTAAGCGGCAGTCAATTAAGCGAGCTTTTACAGCGCCGTATTGTTCTGCTTTCTTTGGAATTGCATCGTAGTCATCTTCATCAGGCTGACCTAAGTTTGCAGTATATGCATAAGGTTCTGCGCCTTTTTGTTTCATCCACAATAAGGCAGCTGAAGTGTCTAGGCCTCCGGAGAAGGCAATCCCAACTTTTTTGCCTACTGGTACATGCTGCAAGATAGTTGCATTATCAGTCATTGCTAATCCTAACATTTATGAAAAAGACCCCATATAGGCGGTCTTGAGAATTCTGAATGGCGGCTATTGTAGCACTATTCATGGTGCTTTTTTTCGCAAAAAAAGCATTAATTCACTTGTTCTGATTCGAAGTTTTAATTTGATAAAAAATATAAGGCTATTTATAGAATAAGAAGAAGTGAATGAAGTATTGTTCTTAAATAAATGGATTGACCATAAGCTCCGATAAATTTCTTTGTGTGGTCATCCAAAATTATCAAAAAAGTATTAAAGTACTATGCAACAAGTTGCAAAAAATTATTGGGACGCAGCATGACAAGTTACGCCAATTTATTAAAACCATTACATTTAGGCTTTACCACCATTAAAAACCGTGTGGTGATGGGATCCATGCATACGGGGCTTGAAGATCGTTTTTACAATTATCCAAAACTGGCAGCTTATTTTGAAGAGCGTGCAAAAGGTGGGGTTGGCCTGATTGTGACTGGGGGGATTTCTCCAAACCGTCAAGGTTGGCTACTACCCATGGGTGGAACCATGAATGGTTTAACCGATATTCCACAGCACCGTCTGGTTACACATGCTGTGCATAAGCATGGTTCAAAAATTTTAATGCAAATTTTGCATGCTGGCCGTTATGGTTATCAACCTTTTGCAGTGTCTTCTAGTCCGATCAAATCGCCAATTTCACCATTTAAACCGCGTCAGCTTTCTGAAAAAAATATTTTAAGTACGATTGATGACTATGCACATTGCGCTGACATTGCCAAAAAAGCGGGCTATGACGGCGTTGAAATTATGGGCTCTGAAGGTTATCTCATTAACCAGTTTTTAAGCAGCCATGTGAACCAGCGTACTGACCGTTGGGGCGGTGATATTGAAAACCGTATGCGCTTTCCGGTCGAAGTCGTAAAGGCGATTCGTGCAAAAGTTGGTGAAAAATTTATTATCTGTTTCCGCTTGTCGTTGCTCGATTTAGTTCATGACGGTAACACCATGCAAGAGGTGGTGACTGTAGCCAAAGCTTTAGAAAAAGCAGGTGTAACTTTATTAAATACTGGCATTGGCTGGCATGAAGCTCGTGTGCCGACCATTGTCACGTCTGTGCCTCGTGCAGCTTTTGTCGACTATACTGCTCATGTAAAACAACATATTTCTATTCCGATTATTGCATCAAACCGCATTAACATGCCTGAAACTGCCGAAGAAATTTTGGCAACTGGCAAAGCAGATATGGTTCAAATGGCGCGTCCTTTATTGGCCGATGCATTTTGGGTAAATAAAACTGCGACTAACCGTGTTGATGAAATTAATACCTGTATTGCATGTAACCAAGCTTGTTTAGACCATGCTTTTAAAAATAAGCGTGTGTCTTGTTTGGTTAATCCACGTGCAGGCCATGAAACTGAACTGGTTTATTTAAAAACTAAACAGCCTAAACGGATTGCAGTTGTGGGCGGTGGAGTAGCGGGTATGTCCGCGGCAACTGTTGCGGCAAGCCGTGGCCACGCGGTCACTTTATTTGAAGCAACGGCGGAAGTAGGTGGTCAATTTAACTTTGCCAAAGTTGTACCGGGCAAAGAAGAATTTCACGAAACAATTCGCTACTTTAAAGTCCAACTGGAAAAAACAGGGGTGGATGTACGTTTAAATACTCGCGTAAATCGTGAGCAGCTTGAACGTGAAGGTTTTGATGAAGTGATTGTTGCAACAGGTGTAATCCCTCGTGCATTAAAAATTGAAGGAAGTGACGCGCCACAAGTCCTTTCTTATGCTCAAGTTTTGAAAGGGGCAGAAGTCGGACAAAAGGTTGCAGTGATTGGTGCGGGTGGTATTGGTTTTGACGTGTCAGAATTTTTACTTAAACCGCCACATCAACCACAGCCTCAACCTTTGGCAGATTGGCAACGTGAATGGGGTGTAGACCCAGATCCAAACTATATTTCTGAAGGTGGTATGCAGCCGCCAGAAGTTGAACCAGCAATCCGTGAAATTTATTTACTACAACGTAAAACCACACCACTTGGTATTGGTCTTGGCAAAACTTCAGGTTGGGTCCATCGTGCACAGCTTAAAAAGCATGGCGTACGTATGCTGCGTGGTGTGCAATATAAAGCAGTCACTGATGAAGGGCTTTGGGTTGAGCACAATGGGCAAGATCAACTTTTACGTGTAGATACGGTTGTGGTGTGTGCAGGTCAAGAGTCGGTAAAAGACTTGATGCCAAAAGAAGGTGAGTCGACTATAGCGAACTACCATATTATTGGTGGTGCAAAGCTTGCAGCAGAGCTAGATGCGAAGCGTGCGATCAAAGAAGGAGCAGAATTGGCTGCTCAACTGTAAAATTGATGAAACAATATGCACTTGAACACAAAGCGATGATATTTTTCTTGAATAAAATGAATAAGCTTTGTATTCTTACGCACATGGAAGCGTGGCAGAGCGGTTTAATGCACCGGTCTTGAAAACCGACGAGGGTGTGAGTCCTCCGTGAGTTCGAATCTCACCGCTTCCGCCAAATTCGAAAAGCCCCTGTTAATAGCAGGGGCTTTTTTTATATCTATTATTTTACCCCCTCATTCTAACCTACATAAAAATTTGGATTGAGTTAGACAGATTTTGATTTCAGTTTAATTTTATATTGTGTAGTTAATGCACCATCATAATGGTCAATATCTTGTAATTGTTTGATGAATTCTTTCGGGACGACTATTGCTGCTATATGTATAATTATGGGTAGAATAGCTCCTTATAATACTAAGCCCTTTGCATCACTAACTTGCAAATTAAAATCGCCTGATATGTACCGAATTTCAATTAATAGGTATGGATAGTTCATGAATCTAATAAATCACTGTAGTAAGTTATTTCTTGCAATTTTTCTTATGATAAATCTTTCAAATACGTATGCAGCAAAGATACAAGCTGTAGATGCTGAAGTACAGGAGAGTGCTGTAGATGTAATGGAAGCTGCTGGAGCAGAAGCTGTAGGTGGGCAAGAGGATATATGCCGTGCTGACGAGGCTTGTGACGTTGCATCTCCTGTTTCTGAGGATGAAATGTACGGTGGTATTCAACAGGAATATGTCGTAAAAGGCTGTAAGGTAACAATCTACAATGATGGGCCTGTGAAAATGGTCAATGTAAAGACGGATCAACCATGTGATGCTCCACTTCCTAAAGACCATAAATTTTCTAGATAGACTCTGTGTACCTATAAATTATTTTATGCACCTTTCTGTTTTTTCTCAAAATCATGAACCATTCGAATACGCTCTTCGGTTGCAGGATGTGAGGATAAAGCATCAAGAACAGCTGTAGATAGTTTATTAGCTGAAGATTCTTCTTGAGAAGTTGGTGGGGTGGACTGATTTTTCTTATCGAGACCTTCTTCCGTTGTATCGCTTAAACGTTGTAAGAAATTTGCGAAGTGGGAGACTTCGATATGCTTCCTATCCATCAGCTGTAAAGCATATAGATCGGCTTCGGACTCAAATTTACGTGAATAATTTGCACCAATCATAGCGGCAGGGAAGGACGTAAATAAGTCTGAATTATCTCCTGTCATTGCAATGTATAATATACTTAGACCTAAACTCGTTAACCCTTGTTGCAAACTATGGCGATAAACCAAATGGCCTTGTTCATGGGCTAATACGCTTAAGATTTCCTGATTCGTATGTGCCAATTTGATTAGTTCATCTGTGATAATAATCGTATTATTGGGTAGCGCTACAGCATTAGCCCCTAACTGATCGCCTTTACGGAAGACTAATTTGGCTGGTTTGTTTTCAGCAACAGTATTCAAATACTGTTTAGTAATTTGGTCTTTTTGAGTTTGTGCTAATTGGCTGGGTGCAGTCCAATTATTTAATACATAATTCTCGGCTTCATCACCTAGTTTCTTTAAAGTATTCTCAGGTAATTGAAAAGCAAGATAATGGGACGTTGCTGGAACCCCCCATTTGACTAGACTGATCGCAAAAGTAATCACAAAAATTACACTAAAAAGAATAAGACCCGGAGAGCGTTCAAATTTCCAGATCGAATGTTGAACCTTTTTAGTTGAGTAATTAAACCATTCAGGTAATGCACTATGAAATTCAATCCGTGCATCATCAGATAATTCAATTACTGGGTGTAACTGTCCCAGCGCACCAATCAATTTCATATCAGTATATTGATAATGGCGCTGAAGTTCTAATTGCTCACCATACCGAATTAGAACTTCAGATTCAGATTGAGCTGAAATCTGAGCACGGTATGGTTTAGACACTAGGCCATCATAGAAAGTGATATCTACTGCGTGGGACATAAATTATTAAACTCAGATTATTATAAAGAGATGTCGATATCAAAAATATCACTGATTTCTTCAGCTAAAGCACTTTGCTCTTGTTGAGCTAGATTCATCATTTGATCTGGATCATCTAATAAAATTAAACTCATCGATTCAATCTGGTATTTATGAATACGAACTGCAGCCCAAGCAGACATTAAACCTATGGATAAGATTTTTACAATCCAGTTTGATGCTACAATCCATGCGAAACGCCATTGATTACAGTCTGTTTTAAATTGACTGTTTCCAACTGTAGTATTGTTCCATGTCGTAATAAAAATACGTGCAGCGATTAATGGATAAATAAATAATCCAATAAATGCATATACCGTAAATATTCCGAAGAATATAGCGTTTGGTGAGAACCCAGAAATTGTTCCTGCCATAGCAAAGTAAATGATTGAAAAAATAGCAATTATACCAAATGCAATAAAAAGGGGTATATAAACTGCAGCCATATATGCAGACCATTTTGCGTTTAATTTAAAATTTAATTGTCCAGCATATAAGTTGTTAAGATAATATTTTTTATATAGCCAAATAGCTACAGGTGTAAAGATTCCTAAAGTGAAAATATATACCAATATACTCAAAAGAAAGACTTTATAAGATTCTTTTATCGTTCCACCAAAATAAAAACGTGCGTTGCCGAACTTACTATTTCTTGCAGTAAAACGCAAAGTAGCGCGAATTAGCCAAGGTACTGCTGCATATAATGCAACTAGTCCAACCACAGTCGCAATCATTGAATATTGTGATGAAATTGCAAATACGACGTAAATTCCTAATGCAATTAAACGTCCAATCAAAATCTTGGTTGGAATGCCTGTAAAATCAAAGCGGCGTTCAAAAAATTCTGTATTACCATAGAAATAGCGTAAGCGACGAACTTTAGCCCAAGGCGCATATAAGCTTAAAGTAATAATAGTCAAAAGAATATTAACGATCCAGATTCCAAAATATTCTGAGGCATTCCCATGAAACTTAAAATGACGAATTCCTGAGTGTGAAATTGGTGGAGTTGTAATATTTTGATCCTCATTTACATCTTGAGGAAGAGAGGTTAAAGCTTGGTCTTGCATTTTATTCTCTTTATTGAAAATATATGATCTTGATTGAATGTAATAGATAATTAGAAAACTATTGAGAATATTATATGTTTTTTATAAATTGAAATAAATAGAATGAAAAGCAAACAACTATTTTTACCATTATATTTTTATTGAGTTGTTTTGAGCAGAAAGCTTATCGCGTGAAATATGCTTATTAGGTTTGATGTGGTATTGGTACTTTATTGCAGTTTTAAATTTAGTAGTAAATCTAATTTGAACCAAAATTTTTCTGAATCACTCATTTCATACTATTCACTTTACTGAGCATTAATAGAATATGCCGTTATGCAAAGGGTCTTCCATAAATAGATTATTTCAGAAATATAAATTTTCTTAGCGAAAATTTATTGATTCCAATAAGTATTAAACGTTTCTTTAATGCCAATGTCATCCTCCATGTACATATCAGGAGATATCTTTAATCCAACACCACTCAAATATATTACCGCTTTCCAAAGAAGTTCCTCTTTAATTGGAGGATCAAAAATTAAGTCTTGGTTATCCAGTGCATGCATTCTTTTTCTTGCCCACTCTTCAGCATCCTCTCGGCTAATTTTATGGTTTAACAGATCATTGAATACTTGTTGTAGATCTAATAAAGATATTTTCATTTCATCATTTACCATTTTTTATATTCTAATCTTACCTGTTAAAACTAATATATCTATATAAAATTCAATCCCGTTATAAACCCCACTTTAACAATAACTCATTCATTATTTATCCTTACTTTTTAATGATCTAATTTAAAACAAATGTCATTTTGTGTGCTTGACTGTAAGAGCGTTGAATACTATTCTTCGCATGCTGGCCACATTGCCAGTCGGTTGTCGCAGACCGGGAAAACAAAGTCGATATGCAAAATTCTTATTTTGTGTGTCGGGAACTCGTTCGCCCCCTTTTTCTCTACGGTAGGGCGGAAGGGGGACACCTTCGGGTGTGCTGGTTCCTTTGTTTCCAGTCTGCGAACCCCCTTTCGTTCTGCCACCATAATTTTAATGATTTGACAGAACTCCCAGTAAAAAAGGAGTTGGCTTTGCACATTCATTATTTCTTGGCAGCCTTTGTCAAAGTCTATATCGACACAACTTAAAAATTTAAAGCAGCTTGAACGCCATAAGGTTTTCAGGCTTTAAGTCATATTTACTTAAAACTTAGCAAAACAAAACTTGAGATGTGCCAAGCACCGTCTTACGGCATTGCTGCGCCTTTTTTTCTCCCAGAAAGGGCACAGGCTTTTTATCTCATTTAGACACAACAAGAATTTATAACGGTAAAACGATGCCAACTTTAGAAATATCTTCCAAAAAATTACAGGTTGTTCAAACTGCTATCCAACTTTTTACCTCGCATGGATTTCATAATGCAGGCGTAGACCTGATTATTAAAAAATCTAAAATTCAAAAAGCCACGTTTTATAACTACTTTCACTCGAAAGAACGCCTTGTTGAAATATGCTTAATCTTTCAAAAAAGCCGACTCAAAGAAGAAGTTCTGGCAATTGTCTATTCACATCGCTACCCAACCGCAGCCGATAAACTTAAAGAAATTGTCCGCTTACATGTCGATTTAAACAGTTTTTACTTTTTGCTATTTAAGGCCATTTTTGAATTAAAACTGCTTTATCCTCGAGCTTACCGCATGGCGATTGAATATAGAAAATGGCTACTTAAAGAGCTTTTTGACCTAATTTTTAGTTTGGAAACTCGTGCCTTAAAACCTGATGCAAACATGATTTTATTTATGATTGATGGCGCAATCATCCAACTTTTAGATCCTAATAAAGCGGAGGAAAGGGAGAAGTTGTTGGATTACTTTTTAAATGCTTTGGAACGAAGTTTGGTGACTGTATGAATAGGAGTATAAAAATTATATTAGTTATATTAATAATATATTCTATATCAATAATTATATTATTTAACTTTTATTAATTTGTGCTTAAGCTCTTGTAATTGTAGTGATTTATTTTTACTTTTTTATGGAATGGCATTTTATAAGATATTGATTTTTAATTTTATTACATACATTCTAGGAAGTTATTATTTGTAAAAGGGTAGATTTGAAAATAGACAAATCTGTCTATTTTTTATAAAATATAGTAGTTTATAACTCAGATTTATAAAAAAGTGATGTTTAATAATATCTTTCAAATTTTAGAGAATTTTGGTTTTCTCTCAAAACATCGTTCGGTATACCTTCAATTTTCAGATGCATCCCTGAATAGTCAAGTTTTTTTACAACGTATAGATGGGCAACATTATCTTAATCAGGGCATAACTGCAGATTTGATTTGTTTATCAACCAATGCTCACCTTCCACTTAAAAAATTTATAGGTGTACAGGTTGCTGTTGATCAGGTGACAGATCAAGGACAATTATTTCGTACTACAGGTATTATTACTGGAGCATCACAGGGGCAAAGTGATGGTGCTCTAACTTTATATAAGCTCACAATAAGTGATTCAACTTATCTTTGGCATAAACGCAGAAATAGCCGTGTGTTTATGAACAAGAGTGTGAAAGAAATTAGTGAAATTCTTTTTCAAGAATGGCAAGGGAAAAGCCCATTATTTGCTGCTAGCCTTACACTAGATTTGAGTGGGTTAAAACAGCAATATGATACTCGTCCTTTCGTTATGCAGTTGAACGAAACTGACTATGACTTTCTAACTCGTTTATGGCGAAGTGAAGGTATTAATTGGCTGATTGATGAAGCGGAACTGATTGTACCGAATAATACAGATCATATTCAGGCACAAAAATTACGTCTCATTGATGATAATAACCAATTTCAAGCGCTGACAAGAAGAACGGTTCGTTACCATCGAAGTCATGCAACTGAACAGTTTGATAGCATGACTAGTCTAATCGCTGGTCGTAGTTTACAGCCGACTTCTGTGTATGTGCAGCGTTGGCAGTCAGATGTATTACAACAAACAGATGGGGCTGGCAATGTACAAAGTAAACATCAACATAGCAGTAATTATGACAATCAGAGTTTAAGTCTTGAAGATGCTTGGCATTTTAGCCCAGCATGGATGCAAGATTTGAAAGGTGAAGATGGTGCAACACCAGCAAGTGGTCAGCAGCTAGAAAAGTTCAATCAAAACTTAAGTGCTTATCATGATGCTCAATCTAAGCAGTTTGTTGCTCAAACTACTGTACGGGATACACAAGTCGGCTATTGGTTTGAACTTAATGAGCATCCGGAAATTGATCTACATAGTGGAGCAGACAAAGAGTTCTTAATTATTGGTAAGAGTTACTACAATCAGAACAATTTACCCAAAGATTTAAATCAGCAAATTCAAGCTTTGGTTCAACAAAGCGATTGGCAGATGGGTAACACAGAAGAACGTCAGGGTAATGAACTGATTTTACTACGCCGCAATATTAAAATTGTGCCTGAATATCAACCATTACAAAATCGGCCTAAAGCTTCTCCTCAACGTGCGCGTGTCGTTGGTCCAGCGGGTGAAGAGATTTATGTTGATCAATGGGGACGTATTAAAGTTCGTTTCTTGTTTACCAGAAGTGATGACCATAACCACGATGGTGGAGCGGGAAGTAATGACAATGACACTGATTCAGCTTGGATCGATGTTTTAACCCCTTGGGCTGGAAAGGGGTATGGTGTACGTTTCTTGCCACGTGTTGGAGAAATCGTTGCTATTAATTTCTTTGATGGTAATGTCGATCGCCCATTTGTAGTTGGACGCATTCACGAGGCCGAACGTCATCCAACCCGGTTTGACCAGAAAGGACAGTTACCCGATACCAAAAAACTAAGTGGGATTCGTTCAGAAGAGGTGGGTGGAAAAGGCTTTAACCAGTTACGACTTGATGATACGACTGGGCAAATTAGTGCACAGTTACAAAGTAGCCATGCTACTAGTCAGTTAAACCTTGGTAATTTGAGCCATCCTAAAGAAAGTGCGACAAGTGAAGGTCGTGGTGAGGGGTTTGAACTCAGAACAGATCAATGGGGGGCTATTCGAGCTGGTAGTGGTTTACTCATTACTACTCATAAACAAGATCAAGCCCAAGGTGTACACCTTGATGCAAATAATGCCGAACAACAAATAGAGGGTAGCCTCAACAATGCCAAAGCACTTAGTGAAGTTGCTAAAAATCAGCAAACCGATCCACTAGAAGTGCTTGAAAATCTAAAAACTTTTTTAGAGCAAATTGAACAGCAAGATAAAGATAAAGCAGCTGTATTTAAGCAAGCTATTATGGTGTTAAGTGCACCAAATAGCGTGGCTATAGCAAGTAACGAAGATATACATCTAAGTGCAGATGGCCAATTAAGCCAAAGTGCTGGAGATAGTATTAATTTAAGCACTCAAAAGAACATAATTGCACACGCACAAAATAAGATCAGTCTTTTTGCAGCCCAACAGGGAGCTAGGCTCTATGCGGGTAAAGGGAAAGTTGAGATACAAGCCCAAGCTGACGGAGCAGACTTAATTGCACGTAAAGGCGTTCAGATTATTTCTACGGAAGACCGCATTGAAATTACTGCCTCTAAAGAAGTTGTAATCACATCTGGTGGTTCCCAAATTAAGATCAATAGTTCGGGAATTTTCCCCGTCACAGGCGGGAAGTTTGAGGTGAAAGCTGGGCAGCATTTATTTACTTCTGGAGCAAGTGTGAGTGCAAATACTCCACAGTTACCTAAAGCTAAATCAATGCAAGGAGCTTTGGAGTTATTGCGGAGTTATGGTGGAGAAAATTTCTTCAAGCAAAATAGCTATAAAGTTATTGATTCATTAGGTAAGCAAATCACAGGCAAACTCGATGGAAATGGTTTCGCACAAGTAACAGGTATTGCGCCTGGACCGACTAAAGTAGTTTTTGAGAAGGATAATACCAGTGCTTGGCTACAAAGCAGTGATTTTAATCGTAAATACACTTGGGCTGAGCCAGTCAAAAGTGTTCAAGGTTTAATGAAAAATACCCTAGGAGCAGTGGGACAAAATGCTATGTCTCAGTTGCAAAATAATCTTTTTTCAGCTGATAAAAATAGTTTCAAAAACTTTGGCAAGAATACTTTAGATAATTTAGTTGGACAAACAGTAGGTCAGATTAAAAATCAGGTAACCAATACTGCCCTCAATACTGTTTCAAAACAACTTAATCACAATTTATCTGCCGATCAAATGAAAAGTCTTGGTCAAATGGCGTTAAACCCAAGCCAGTCTCTTGAAATGCTTAAAGAGCAGAGTGAAGGTTTTCTCAGTAATCAAATGGCTGCAAAATTATCTAAGTCCATAAATCAAGATTCACCTATTCAGCAGAGTGCTGTAGATACTTTTGTGCAGTCAAAAAAGTAGATTAGATGAATAGAGCGATTCAACATAGAAAAATATTGCTGTAATTGAATGAATTAAAGGTTTTATATTGATGGCTAAAGAGAATACACAACAGAAAGAAATTAAAAAACAACCTGCTGTTGAACTTGCTGTTTTTAACTTAAATAGCGTTACGGATGTAGCGGACTTGCAAATGATTGCAAGTCAGGTTCAGCGTTATTTACAAGTGTGTGGGAACACGACACTAGAACAAATAAAAAGTAAGGCCAATATAACCACGGTTGCTAATATCTTTGCATTAACGGGTAGTGTATTAGACCTAATGCTCTATGCTACAGATAAGAAAACTGGTGATGTTGCTGTACAACGTGGGGCATTACTTGCGGCAAATTTAATAGGCTTATTTTCAGAACCAAGTAATGAAGCTCATGCGCGCATGGCTTTACGTCCGATGTTTGGTTTAATGGCAGAGTGCTTATATCGAGAAAATGGAAAAATTACAGAAACGGATATTAAGCGGTTAGGTTTACATCTCAATGCGATGATCGCTGGAGATTTAGAGAACTTTTTAAAAGAGACTCAAGCGAAGTTAAGCACTCTACTTGCCAGTGCTACAGCGTTGGGTGTAACTATATTACAAAGCATGGCGACCCCAGCAACAGGTATAAATGTAGGAATAACTACTGCGGCAGGTGCAAGTGCAGAGAAACGAGATCCAAAACTCAAATTTACAAATTGGGCCATTCCACTCATTGATTTATTAGGGAAGCCTACCCAGGCAAATTTAACCCCTAAAATACAACCAACTATAACAAGTCTTTTACAACAAGAAGCAACTCAAGCTATTGTGGCTTTAAGTCAAACTTTACAACAGCAAGCGAATGCAAGCCAAAAATATACGTTGGCATGGCTATTACAAGAAACGCTGAAAGCTATACAAGCATTAGAAAATAAAGGTAATGCAAATGTGCCAATCAACCAGACGGGCGAGTATGAACGGCATACGAAAGGAGACACTTTAGAGTTTGTAAGTTTACAGGCAGATGCTTTAAATGCTCCGCCATGTGAAGGTGCTGATTCACAATCTGGAAAAAGTATTAGCTATTCAATTGGTGCTGAACGGGTTCAACATGCAGACTTCTATTTACCGAAAATAGGTTTTTCTTTTATACGGCAATATAACTCACAAATGGATGAGTTTGATCAAAGCATGATTGGTGCACGTTGGATGATGCCATTTTCCAATATGATTCAACAAAATGCTCAAGGCTATCTATTTATTGATAGTAAAGGGCGAAAGCATCAACTACCAGCTTCCATTACATTTGAAACTTATGAAGTACCGTATGAAGGAATAATAGTACAACCTCTTAAAAGTGGAGATCTGGTTCTAAACTTTGGGGGAGACTGGTCTTTTCAATTTCATCAGTTTTCAGTTGGACAGCCTTATCAATTGATTCAACAATTCAATGAAAAAACACTAGAAAAGATTGATTTAAGTTACCTTATTTTTGAAAAGGTTGCTTATCTTCAATATGTTGATTTTCAATTAGAGCATGCCAAACACCAATTAAAATTTGCTTTTAATGAGCAAGTTAAAATTATGGCGGTGTTTTTAGATGATAAAGCCGAACCATTAGCACGTTATGAATACGATACCCAAGGGAACTTAATTAAAGCTACTGATCAGAATGGCCATATAAGAACTTATGAATATAATCACTTTCATCAACTAACACGTTATACAGACCGTACAGGGCGTGGACAAAATATTCGCTATGAATCAATAGACGCTAAAGCTAAAGCGATAGAAGAATGGGCCGATGATGGTAGTTTCCATACCAAATTAAAATGGCATCCACGTTTACGTCAAGTGGCGGTTTATGACGCTTATGATGTTCCAACTTACTATTACTTTGACCTCAATGGATTTACTTACCGCACACGTTTAGCCGATGGACGTGAATCATGGTACAGCCGTGATGGACAAAAGCGGATTACTCGTCAAATTGATTTTGAAGGGCAAGAGACTCAACAAGAATATAATGATCAAGATCAACTTGTTAAAATTGTCCAGCCAAACGGCGGAGTAATTCGTTTTGCATATGATGAACAGGGTAATTTAGTTGAAATTAAAGACCCAGAGGGCAGTATTTGGAAACGCGAATATGATAAAAATGGTAACCTTAGTAAAGAAATCAATCCATTAGGGCATATCACACAGTACAAATATAACAATAATAATCAATTGGTTGAAGTCATTGATGCAAAAGGTGGTGCTAAGAAAATTCGATACAATGAATTTGGGCAGATGATTTCATATACCGATTGCTCAGGTAAGAGTAGTACATGGGAATATGATGAAGATGGTGCACTGACTGCTGAACAAACCGCAAATAATAAAGTTGTACAGTATTTTTACAGTACCAAGGGTCAAGATAAAGGGCAGCTACAAAGTATTATTTATCCTGATGGGTTAAAAGAATACTTTGAACATGATGAAGAAGGACGTTTACTTAAGCATATAGATACTAAAGGTTTAGTAACGGAATATAAGTACAATCGAGTTGGCTTGTTAGAACAGCGTATTGATGCCAATCGACATAGCATAGCTTATCAATGGGACAAACAAGGCCGTATCCAAAAGCTGATTAACCAGAATCAAGCCGAATATTTGTTTGGATATAATCAATATGGATATTTGATACGTGAACAAGCCTTTGATGGAGAGGAAAAGCACTATAGTTACAATGAGAACGGAAGGTTATTTCAAATCCGTCAACCAAATATACTGACCCAATTTGAATATTATGCAGATGGACAAATTGCTTCGAAAAGCTTTACCCATTTACATACAGGGCAGAAACAAACAGAACAATTTGACTATAACCTGAATAGCCAACTGAGCAGAGCCAGTAATGAGGTTAGCCAAATTGATTTCTATCGCAATGCACTTGGACAGTTGGTTAGAGAGCATCAGCATTATAAAATTCCAGAACTGAAACCGCTCACAGCAGTATTACGTTATGAATATGATGAGCTTGGAAATTTAATTAAAACAATTCGACCTGATGGACAAACATTGAACCATCTTGTTTATGGTTCAGGGCATATTTATGCGATTGGTTTAAATAATCAAGAGGTTATTTCATTTCAGCGTGATGATTTGCATAGAGAAACAACACGATTATTAGCAAATGGACTCATTCAAACCAAACAATATAATGATGTTGGATTATTGAGTTCACAGTTCATTCAACCTGAGCAAGAAACTCAAGACTATTTACAATATCAAGCACATAGATACTATCAATACGATCAAAACTATTTGCTTAGTCAAGTCGAAGATAGCCGTCTGGGTAAGCTCAATTATCAATATGATCTAATTGGGCATTTAATCGCAGCGCAAAGTCTACATAAAGCAGAAAGCTTTAGCTTTGACCCAGCTGGTAACTTAATTGACACTGACTCGGTATTAAGTCCAGCACAAATTAAAAATAACCTTATTAAAAGTTATAAAGGTAAACACTACCAATATGACGCTCAAGGTAATGTGACAGAGATTACTCAAGCAGGTAAAAACCTTAAACTGACTTGGGACAATCAAAACAGACTTATTCGAAGCGATAATAATGGTCTAGTTACAGAATATGGTTACGATGTATTTGGTCGTCGACTCTACAAAAAAACAGCCAGAGTATTAACTTTATTTGGTTGGGATGGAGATTTAATGATATGGGAGTCTTTTAAATCTGCACAGACCAATTATACAAAGCACTATATTTATGAACCTGATAGCTTTGTTCCACTATTACAAGCAGGTTATAAGGATTTCATTCAACTCATAGAAACTCCTGATTATCAGGAATATCAAACAAAACCTTATTCTATTTATAAAGACCCAGTATGGAATAGTAATACTCGGAAAAAGCGTACTGATTTAGAGCAAATTACATTCTACCACTGTGATCAGGTGGGAACACCACAAATCATGACCAATACCCGAGGAGAATGTGTTTGGGAAATTCTCCACGACACATGGGGAACGGCATTGGAAATTACAGCGGTAAACCAAGATAATCCATTTGAACAAAATAATTTACGTTTTCAAGGACAATATTACGATCTGGAAACAGAACTGCACTATAACCGTTATCGTTATTATGAACCTCATAGTGCAAGATATGTAAGTAAAGACCCTATTGGGTTGGAAGGAGGTTTAAATATAATGAATTATGTTATTAATCCGAACCAATTGATTGACCCGATGGGACTATATGTTGTATTAGACTTTTATAAGCATAAGAATATAATAATTGCTAGAGATATCGAGAAAGATACAAAATTAATAATACAAAATGTATATACTGGGGGGCAAATTAACGATATTGGTTTTACTTCTAACGGTACAGCATTACCTAATGGGAAATATTTTTTGGTACCTGATGATAGACATCCTGATTGGTATGCTTTATATGGGGATGACGGTTGGATTGATGATTTCTCAATTGATGGTAAGAGAAGTGGATTCCGGTTGCATCCTGGAAGAGTAAGTTTAGGCTGTGTTACAGTTAAGTCCACAGTAGATAATCAACAGTGGAATAAGTTAAATGAGATGATTTCTAGTACTAAAGTTAGGAAAAAATATGTCTGGAAAGGAGGACGTTCAGACAATTGGATGAATTTTGGTTGGAAAAGAAAAGAGGTTACAAACTGGGGAGAAATAAATGTTAAATAATATTAGCAAAAAATTATTGTTAATTGGAGTATTAACTCTTATTGGATGTTCATCAATAGAAAAAAAATCTTGCATTAATAATTTTAATAAGAGAGTTTCTGTTTTAACGGAAGATAAGCAAGTGATTAAATCAATTAATTTAATTGATAAAAATATCTTTTGTGGAGATCAAGCATATAATGAATTTTATAATAATATAAATATATTTTTATTGGGATTGGATGACACTCAGAAAAAAAAATTTTATACAACTTTGTTTTTTACTGAATTTCACAGAAATGAAAATGGTGGTGAGTTTGTTGAATTTTTATTAAAAAATAAGATAAATATTTTTGATCAATATATGGAAATTTTAAATAATAATAATTTAATATCTAAAATGGACTATACAGATGAAGAATTATTGAATGTTAAGGAATTGGGGAAATTAATGAAAAATAGGTAAATAAACCGAATTAAAATTTTAGCTTTTAATGAGAAATAATTTTATTGACAGGCTTGTAGAGGTATTATTTATTTTTTATGATTATTTACATCTGTGATCTATAAATTCAATATAACTGATGACTAAGGAGAGAAAAGCTGCTAAAAATATAGAAATTATAAAAAAGAATGTGGGTGTTAAGAAAATGAGAGGGTCTGAGTGAGGATAAATAACATCTAAGCTCAGGATGAACTATAAAATAATATTTTAATTTTAGTATGGATTGGTTTTTATATATTAACTACTTAGTCAGATAAGAATTATACTTTTAGGTTAATTTTATATTTAAATAGATATTAATTTAACTTGAATAATTCTTGAGCTGCATATGAGTTTCCTACTTCAGCAGACTTTTCAAACCAAGTACGGGCTAAGGATAAGTTCTTATCCACTCCTAGCCCGTCTTTATATATTTTCCCGAGATGATACTGTGCATTGCTTTCGCCTTGATTTGCAGCTGCCAAAAACCATTTTTGTGCTTGAGAATAATCTTGTTTTATACCATCTCCGAGTAAGTACATAAGCCCTAAATTATATTGAGCATCAATGTCTCCTTGGGTGGCAGCTTTCAAATACCATTGAGAAGCTTCTAACTTATTTTGAGTTACTCCTCTGCCATGTAAAAACATGGTGGCAAGATTTATTTGAGCATCTGAATCACCTGCATTCGCAGCATCTAAGTAGTATTTAATAGCCTTTTGATAGTCCTGCTTAATACCTAAGCCTTTACTGTAGAAATTTCCAAGTTCATTTAAGGATGCAATGTCACCTTGTGTTGCGGCTTTCTCATACCAATATTTTGCTTTGACATAATCTGGCTTAATATACTCATTTCCCATGTATAATAAACCTAAATTATATTGAGCATTAACATAACCCTGATTTGCAGATAAAGTGTACCATTCAATAGCTTTTAGAATATCGGGTTGAATGTCTTTATATCCTTCTGCATACATTACACCTAAATTGTACTGTGTTTCAGGATCTCCTTTTTCAGCTTTTGATCGGATATCAGTTAAATCAATATTGTTTTTTATATTAGTATTAGTCTGACTAGATTGCTGTTGTTTAGTATTGTCATTTGTTTGTTTTATAGGTTTTGCCCATCCTGAACTCAGGATGCTTAAGAGACAAATAGTTAGAAAAATTCTTTTTGGTAACATCTTTTATCCTCTATACATATTTTACTTTGGTTCTTATTTTCAGAGTTTAATTTTGACTTATTGGGACTCATCTAAATCACGTTCGCGGCATGATAATTCATAGTAATTACCTTTTGGCAGAGAACTAATTTTAAACCCATAGTAAGTGCTATTGGTTTCTGTCGGGGCGATATTACATTGATTCTTTTTTGCAAATTTTTCAATTAATTTTAAATTGGTGGTTTGTTTAAGTACAGCTCCCCAACCTTCGCTCACACAACAGCCCACATATTCAGACATATATTCATCTGAAATAAGTACAACGTTTTGTCCCATAAATTCATAAGGTTTTTTGAGTTTGTATATATCGTTATAGTCTGCTCTTGAAATATTAGGTTTTTTGGCTAAGAAACCTTTTTGTTTAAGAACTTCAAACTTTAAAAAATCTTCAGGACCAGTACCAAGTCCCCGATAAATCGAGCTATTGTCCTCTGCAAAACTATATGAGCTGAAAATGCTAACTAAGCTTAAAAGTAATAATTTTTTCATTTTAAATTTCAAAAGTTATCAGAGGTCGCAATTCTTTCATATCTTATGAATAGCGTAAAGTAAATGACTGATTTTTATAGTCTACCCATAAAATATAGTATCGGTAATAGTTAGTTATTAGATTATTTTTTTCTTTGAATAAGATGAGATAAAAGAGGGAGGAAAGCAACCTCAATAGTGGCTTTCCTATCTTTTAAAGTCATGAACGTGCTTTAAAAATAAGCTTAATGAAATAGGGTTATTTCTTCTGTTTAAAACGGTATTTACATTTTAAGCAGCGGTAGTCTTGAAAGATATTTTTATCGATCATTACACCTGCTTTTTTACCAAAAATATTACCAACTACACCGCCAGTAATTCCTGCACTAATGGCACCAACAAAAGTCCCTACTGTTCCGCCAACAATTACACCTAAAGGACCAGCAACAGTACCAATAGCTGCTCCAACAGTAGCGCCAGTTGCAGCACCACCTACAGTGCCTGCTGTTGTGCCGGCAGCTGTAAGTAAAACACCGCCAGTTGTTCTAAGTAATTTGTCATGGTCACGTGCTTCAATTTCTGTAGAACCACACTTAGGACATTGCAGAGCTTTTTCCATAAAATTTCCTGTCTTTCATCATTGAGTGACACAGTTGAGGGCTAAATCAGTGCAGTGGATAAAGAACCTGTCTTGCGATGCAGTATCTTTTGCCTATTGAGTGATCGTAACGATAAACTGGTCTGTTTTGATTTTAGCTGAACATTGACACAAATATTTATAGATCATGTAAACACTTGTACTTTAATAATTATCTCATTAAATACCAATGTTTAGAATGACTAAGGCTTACATATCGATGTGTCTAGCAGAGAGCAATTTAATAATGATGAATAGAATGTGAATGGTTTTTTGAGTAGATTTTCTGAAGTTGCTTAGGGTGGCGAGCTGTTAAATGATAAAAGGCTTATTCTGTTTGAATAAGCCTTCTTTGAAGATTAGAGTGATTTTTTCCAACTCAAAAATTTATATAATCCAAACATGAATGCAATCCAAATTGGAATTAAAATCACAGATTTTTCAAACCCTTGAGTCCACATGATGTATAAAATCATGCCAATAAAAATCAAAACAATATAGTTACTTAAAGGTGAAAATAGAGCAGGGAATTTAACAACTTTATCTTCAAGTTTCATGGCGCGTTTAAACTTTAAATGAGTAAAGCTAATAATTGCCCAGTTTAAAACTAGTGCAGCCACGGCCATGTACATGAGATAGCTTAAAGCTTGTTCTGGAATAAAATAGTTCAGTAATACACAACCAAAAATCAGAATAGAAGAAAAGATAACAGCAGGTGTTGGAACCCCCTGTTTGCTGACTTTTGTAAAAATTTTGGATGCATGGCCTTGTACTGCGAGTCCATATAACATCCGACTGTTTGCGTACATACCGCTGTTATAAACAGAAAGTGCGGCTGTTAAAATAATAAAGTTAAGCAAATGCGCTGCCCAACCAATCCCAAGCTGGCTAAAAATCATCACAAATGGACTTTTATCTAAACCACCGAGGTCAAGCTGATTCCACGGAATAAGCGACATGATGATAGCAAGCGAAGCCACATAGAAAACCAAGATTCGAAAGATGACTTGGTTAATGGCTTGTGGAATGCTTTTTTCTGGATTTTCGGCTTCAGCGGCAGTCATCCCAATCAGTTCAATACCGCCAAATGCAAACATTAAAAAGGCAAGCATATAAAATAGGCCTGAGAACCCATGCGGGAAAAATCCGCCATGCTGCCATAAGTTTGCAAAGCTAGCGATAGAGTCACTACCCGCGGTAAGCAATAAATATAAGCCAAACACGATCATGGCAATGACCGCCGCAACTTTAATAATAGCTAACCAAAACTCAGATTCGCCATAAAATTTAACGTTGCCTAAGTTCAAACATGTGACCAAAACAAAGAAAAATAAGGCTGATATCCAAGCAGGAATGTGGGGCCACCAGTAATGCACATATTTAGCAACGGCTGTCAGTTCGGTCATCGCGACCAGAATATAAACAACCCAATAGTTCCAGCCCGATAAAAAACCGGGGAATTTCCCCCAATATTTTTGTGCAAAGTAACTAAAGGAACCGACCACAGGTTCTTCTACGATCATTTCACCCATTTGGCGCATAATTAAAAATGCGACCAAACCGACAATGGCATAACCTAAAATAATAGAAGGACCAGCAGACTGGATGACTTGTGCAGAGCCTAAAAATAAACCTGTCCCGACAGCACCACCCATAGCGATTAACTGGATATGGCGATTTTTAAGTCCGCGTTTTAATTGGGAAGATGAGTTGCTCAAAATATATGCGCTGAATAAAAAAGCTGGCGCTATTGTAATAGATTGGTTAGGGATAACCTAGTTTGAAAAGGATTTTACTCAGCTAAATAAAAAGGATCCGTACAAAGCTATACGAATCCCTTTTTGAAAATTGGTTATTTTATAAATTAGAAAGACACCATTTTGCCCGGATTAATCATTGCGCCGATGCCATACATGCTTTTAGCGAGTGGAATAACAACGGGAGCAAGGGTACGACCAAAGATAATATTTTGATGATCAATTTTAGATAACATTTCGAAGTCGTTAGATTGCCCAACAAAGTCATTTGCAATGGCTTTACCAATACGTACCGTCTGTGCAACGCCGTGACCACTCCAGCCATGAACAGCATAAATCGGGAATTTATTGCCAAATTTACGGCTATCGACTGCACCATTTACGGTTAAATCGGTCGTACCACTCCAGACAAAATCCATCTCTAAATTTTTAATCTGAGGGAAAACTGTATGAATTCGATGCTCTAAATAATTTAAAGTTTTTTCTGGTCCCCAGCATGTTCCTGTACCTTGGCCACCAAACAATAAGCGGTTGTTAAACACGGGACGGTAGTAATCAATTTGGAACTGTGTGTCATAAACTGGATGCCCAAACGGTAAAATCTCTTTCGTATCAAACTCGAGCGGGGCTGTTGTTGCAACATAAGTATAGAACGGAATAGTAGTATTGTTTTGCTCTGATAAAAGTTTAAAAGAAGCATGGTGTACGGCTAACACCACAGACTTTTTAGCTTTCACGACAGCATTTGCAGTTTGAACATAAATACCATCTGCTTTTTCTTCTATTGAAAGAACTTCTGTTTGTTCATAAACAGTACCGCCATTTTGGCAAAAGCCATAAATTAAGCCACGGTTTAAAGCTAAAGGATGAATTTGTCCCCCTAACTCATCAATTAAACCACCTGTGTAATAATCAGACTTAATAAAGTCCATGAGTTCGTGTTTACCTACAATACGCGTATGGTCTTCACCTAAGTATTTTCGTGCATCGGCGCCTTGTGTTAAACCAACTAAATGTCCTTCATGAACGGCAGCAGTAATATGACCATATTTTCGGTCAAAGTTGAGTTGGTATTTTTCCGAGATGTCATCAATGAGTTGCATCGCTTCCGTAGAGGTAAAATGCCAGAGTTTTTTAGCATCTTCATAGCTCAAGCGATCGGCCATTTCTTGAGCTTCCCAGCGAGCTAAACCAGGGGTAAGTTGTCCGCCATTGCGTCCAGAAGCTGCGCTACCTACACGGTTTTTTTCTAATAAAACAATCTCTACGCCTTGTTCAGCTAAATGTAAGGCCGTAGATGAACCCAATAAACCACCGCCAATAACTACCACATCACATTCAATATCAGCTTTTAAACTGTCAAAAGTATGCCAATCAGAAAGTGAGCTTTCATAATAGTTTGCAGGGTTATCTACCGAGGTACCATTAACTGTGGATGTATCAAATTTTGCATGTTTTGGATTTAACCAGCTCCACTCTTTACCTACTTGTAGAGATTTACTCGGTTTATATTCCACGTCTTTTAAAAGTTGAGGTTTAGAAATAATTTTCATAATAAAGTTCCTTAAAAATTAATAAGCATTACTAATAGCAATACTTTGTTTTTTAATCGTTTTATAGATAAATAGGAGAATACCCAAAGCTAACCAGAAACAACCAAACATGAGTGAAGATGAATCGAGATTAAGCCAGAGGCAAATAATGCTAAAGACTGATATAAGCGGTAAAAACAGGTTTAGAAATTTATTTTTAAACCCTGAACGCTGTTTATCTTTAATATAAAACTTCATAAAAACTGAGAAATTTACGGCTGTAAAAGCGACTAGAGCACCAAAGCTGATTAGGCTGACGACTTGGGCTAAATCTAGAAAAACCGCTGACATTGAAATAAGACCAACAAACAAAACCGAGAAAAACGGTGTACCTAATGAAATATGAATTGTCCCAAAATACTTTTTAGGGAAAATATTATCGGTGCCCATTATATACAGTAAACGTGAAGCGCTGGCATGTGAGGCAAGGCCAGAGGCGACTGTGTTCATAATTTGCCCGCATAAGAATACGGATTGGAAAAAAGCACCACCAACGTAAAGCACAATTTCAGGCAACGCTTCTGAAGGGTGTTGAAAGCGTAGATTATTTGGAAAATAAAGCTGAATAAACCAAGCGGCTGTGAAAAAAATAAGCCCGCCAGCGAGAGTCGTTAACATGACTGCACGAGGAATATTTTTGGTGGGTTGTTTGGTTTCATTAGAAAGCGTGGTAACCGCGTCGAAACCTAAAAATGAAAAGCACAAAACTGAGGCACCCGCAACGAGGGGGAGTAAAGATTGGTGCTCATGCCAGAGTGGGGCCAATGTAAGCACATGCTCGTAACCTTGAGTCGAGCCAATACCCTTAATCACTAAATAAACAAAAATGACCATGAGTATGATCGGTGCAAACACAAACAATAGACTCAAATTGGCGAGTAACCGAATGCGGAAACAATTCACTAAAGTGACTAGGCTTGCCGACACAATGACCCAGAACCAGTAAGGCAGACTTGGGATAAGGGCTGTGAGATAAATTGCAGCTAGCAAAACATTAATGAGGGGTAATAACAAATAGTCGAGTAGTGAACACCAACCGACAAAAAAACCACTTTTAGGCCCTAAACTTTCAGCGGTATAACTATATGCTGAACCTGATTTTTCTGAATTTTGACTAAATCTTGCATAGCTCCAAGCGGTGAGTAGCATGGCGCCAAGTGCGAGTAAATATGCCAGTGGTACATGTCCATTGGTAATTCCAGAGACAATACCGAAAGTGTCAAACACCGTCATGGGAGTCATGTAGGCAATACCAATAATCGTGACTTGCCAAAGTGACAGTTTTTTTAAGGAAGACGTTTTATTTTCCATGTCATTTCAACCTCAAATTCGTTGTTTTGCTTTTCATCCGGAAAAGCGATGCTATTTTTGAGCCAAAACTTCCCCTAGACTTGAATAAACATGTCTATTTGGAGAAAGTTTGTACAAAAGTGGGTGGCTGTTTCGCCTTGGTGACGCCCTAAAGCAAGATCAAATACTTATATCTTTGATATAACTCTAGATCACGACCAATTGAAAAGATTGACACGGTCGTGACAGAAACTGCTCGGGGCTTTGGCCTTTAAATAATGTGCCTGTTCTGATGGTGATATCATTTGAAGTAATCACTCGAGAAGAGTCGTTAATCACAATTGCTTTTTGTTTAATGTTTTTAAGCTTCGGCATAAGAATTTTTTCGAGTGCGGAAACTAAAATATCGGTGGCAATCACACCGATAAATTGATCACGAATCATGACTGGATGGGCAAGAGTGATGGTGTATGCACCATTGCAAATGTAGTCGACATATGGCCCATGAATGCACGGACTTTTGTTTTGAGCAGGTTTATGGAACCATTCAAAAGAGCGAAAATCTAAAAAGCGCTGAGCATTTTGATAGTTTTCAAGTTTGGCTTGTTGCAACTGATCTTCTTTTTTATACCACCATTCGAGTGTCCAATAATCTTGTTCTTCTTGCGTTGCAGGGCTATAACTTGCAAAACCAATACCCTGACTGTAATGGCTTTCCTGTAAGGCCTTTTTAATTTCTTTTTGCAAAGCTGAACGCTCTAAGCCTGAAAGCTTAACGTCTTTGGTTTTTTCAGGTTCATGTTTTGAAAGAATTTTGCTCGCTTTAGTTGCCAGCTTTTCTGTAATGGTTGTCGTTTCTTCAACCACCGTCTTTAACAAATTTTGAAGCTCTTCTATATCTAAATGTTGGGTCATTCCTATAACTCCTAAAATTCCGTATTTCTCACTCGATATTTTATAAGTGCTCTACTTTATTGTTTTTATTCAATAGATAACTTATATCGAAGCATTTGGTCTGTTAGCATCGAAATGATTTTTCGCGCTTGAATAACAGCATCATCTTCATTGCCTTGAACAAAAGATGATAAAAGTTGGTGGTATTGAGCGACGACCAGTTGATGGAATTGATCATCTTGATAAAGCACAGCAATGAGCGGTGCCCATTCGGCTTGTATGGTTAACTCTTGATTTGCCAAGCGAGCTGATTGAGCAAAAGAGGTGAGTGTTAACAAGCAACGTAAATCAAGTTGGGCACGTGTGTCTGCTTCAACGGCCTGTTCAAATTGATCAATAAGTTCTTTAATTTTGCCTAATTCATATTCAGTGGTTCTCTGTGCTGCCAAATATGCGCCATGGCTTAAAATTGCACTGTGAAATTCGCCTAAATCAGCTAGATATTCATTGGACGCTTGGCGAAGAGGGTGTTTGTTTAAGAGTAAATCGGAAGGTAACTCGCAAACAAAGCTTCCGCCGTTTCGTCCACGTCGTGTATCAATCAGACCTTTTACGCGTAAAGTATTTAAAGCTTCACGGACTGTAATGGGTGACACTCCCATTAAGCGAGCTAGATCCGCCTCGTTAGGAAGCTGTTCATTGCTTTTGAGCAATCCAGAGATAATTGCATTTTCCAAGCGTTCCACAACTTGTTCCGATCGAGTTGCCTGAGCGATAGGTGCAAAAATTATCGTATATGCTGACATGGCGAATTCTCTAAAAGCTAAGTCGGAGACTTAGCTTAATGAAACGGATAAATGATTAAAATACGCCATATTGATGGACGGCCTGTTCATCTTCAGGCACAGCTGGTATTGCATCCCAAAGTTCAACAATTTTGCCATTATCGACTCGCCATAATTCAAAATAGGCATGTCGATTTCCGGCAATACTTCCTTCGGAATGTGTCAAGACAAATTGACCATCAGCAATGGAGCGATGCGTTTTGGAGTATACCAAACCTTGTCCTTCATTACGGATATTGTTCAAAAAATCAATGACTGCTTTAACACCATCGCCAATGTCTGGACTATGTTGAATGAACTGATCGTCGTGAGTGTATTCTTTAAATGCCTCATAATTGCCATCAATTAATGACTTCTTAAAGAACGAGGTCACAATCTCACGATTTTTCTCTGGATCATGGTGAGTGACGATTTCAGTCGGACCATCTAATTGTGTTCTACCACTCACATTCGGTGCAGCTTCTGCTACCAGTCCATCCCAATGTTCCACAATTTTGCCATCTTTCACTCGGTAAATATCAAAACCGACTAAAGGGTTTTCATCTAATCCTTGAAAGCGGCCATGAATTGCAACCAAGTCACCATCTGCCAATACACGCACAGCTTCATGTTGCATGTCGGGGCAGTCTTCTACCAATTGGCGAAGGCCTGAAATGCCATTTGCAACGAGTGGTGAGTGCTCTATAAAGTCTTCAGAAAAATAACGGTCCAGAGCAGTGGTGTCGTGCAAATTAAATAGCTCATGATGGGCTTTAGTCACCAAGTCTTTCATTTCTTGTTTATTCATTTTGATCTCCTTTCAAAACTCATTGTTATTATTCGTTTGAACTCATCACATGTTTAACGCGAGTATATTCTTCAAAACCGTAGCCAGATAAATCTTTACCATAACCTGATTTTTTGAAACCGCCGTGTGGCATTTCTGCGGTTAAAGGAATATGGGTGTTAATCCAAACTGTACCGAAATCAAGTTCACGAGAAAGACGAGTGGCACGGGCATGGTCTTTAGTCCAAACACTTGAAGCTAGGCCATATTCAACATCGTTGGCTTTTTCAATCGCATCATTTTCATCTGTAAATTTTTGAACGGTAATCACTGGTCCAAAAATTTCATTTTGAATGGCTTCGTCGTGTTGTTTTAAGCCACTAATAACGGTTGGTTCAAAATAGAAGCCTGGACGGTCTGCTTGTTTTCCACCTGTTTCAACTTTGGCGTGAGCAGGTAAGTTGTCAATAAAGGCTTTAACATTTTTCAATTGGTTGGCATTGTTGAGTGGGCCATAAAGCGCGTCTTGATCATCTGGTTCACCAAAACGGGTATTTTTTGCAGCTTCAACTAACTTGCTTAAAAATTCATCATGAACAGATTCTGCCACAATCACACGCGTTGCCGCCGTACAGTCTTGGCCTGCGTTGAAATAGCCCGTTAATGCAATCATTTCAACTGCTTTGTCGAGGTCAGCATCTTCAAAAACCACTACAGGTGCTTTACCACCAAGCTCAAGATGTGCCTTGGCTAGATTTGCTGCGGCAGAAGCTGCAACTTGTAATCCCGCACGAACTGAACCTGTAATCGAAACGAGTGCAGGGGTCTTATGTGATACAACTTTTGAACCCACCTGAGCTTGGCCTAACACCACGTTAAATGCACCTTTAGGGAAAAATGGTGCAGCAATTTCAGCAAGTAAAAGCGTACTTTCCGGCGTCGTATCACTTGGTTTAAGTACCACGGTATTACCTGCGGCTAAAGCTGGAGCAATTTTCCAAACAGCCATCATGAGTGGATAGTTCCAAGGTGTAACTTGTCCAACTACACCGACAGGTTCGCGGCGAATAGAAGAGGTTAAACCTTCTAAATATTCACCTGAAGCAGTGCCATTGAGTAGGCGGGCAGCACCTGCAAAGAAACGAACCTGATCTGCCGATGCACCCACTTCTTCAGATGCAATTAAGTGTTTTAACTGACCCGTATTACGACTTTGTGCCTCAATTAAACGCTCCGCATTTGCTTCAATAGCATCTGCTAAATTCAGTAATGCTTTTTGACGAGTCGAAGGTGTACTGCGTCCCCAAATTTTAAATGCTTCTTTTGCAGCGGCATAAGCAGCATCAACTTCTGCCTCGGTTGCATTCGGTGATTGTGCATAAACTTCACCAGTCACTGGGCTTACCAAGTCGAAATAATCATTTCCTTTGCTAGCAACATATTCGCCGTTAATAAAGTGTTGTAGTTGAGTTTTAGCCATTTTTTATACCTTGTCCTTAGGTTTTAACATATAACATATAATACTATATGTATTATGTTTTAAATTTTCTGTCAAATGCTTTGATGAGGGGAGTGAGTGAAAAAAGTTGGAATTTAAATCAAATTAGATTTTAAGTTTTTGATTTGATTATTTAAAAAATATTAAAAATTTATTGAAGATTTTTAGGAGAGGTTGATTGTCGTCGTAGATCAGAAGATTTGAGGAAAGATAAGAGCAAAATTTTTCTAATCAAAAGCAGCTTGATGAGCCAGATCTTGTGCTTAGCTCATCAATTTTTTGATCTTATAATTTGAAATTAAAGTAAATGATTAGGTTTTATGACTTGCAAGCAGAATGCTAGTTTCACTGTTATAAATACCTGAAATATTCCTGATTCTTTCTAAAACTTTGTCGAAGTTTTCTAAAGTATCAGAGCGTAGCTCGACCAAAATGTCCCATTTGCCATTGGTTTTATGTAGACATTCCACGGCACTTTCTAGGCGTAATTCTTTAATCACAGACTGCGCTTTGGTCCCTTCAACCATAATGCTCATCCATGCGCGGATGACGTTGCGTTCAGCATTGGGTTTAAACCGTACTGTATATCCTGTAATGATCCCCGAAGACTCAAGATACTCCATTCTTTTTTTAATAGTTGCTCTTGAAACGTGAACTTTTTCGGCTAACTCGGTAACAGACATCCGTGCGTTATCTTTAAGTAAACCTAAAATAATTTGATCAATGTTATCCATATTGTAATTGTCAATTATCAAATTGGTAAAAAATAATTCATTTTTGACTGAATTACAAATTTTGTGAATCAATTTGATTTTGAATAATAGGGTCATCAACTAACCCTCATAATTTTAATTTAATGGACTAGATAAAATGAATAATTTTGCAGTTTTACGTAGTGACTTTAACGAGTGGATGGTTCCAGTTTTTGCACCGGCAAATTTCATTCTGGTACGTGGCGAAGGTTCACGTATTTGGGATCAAGAAAATAAAGAATATATCGATTTTGCAGGTGGGATTGCAGTAAACGCATTAGGTCATGCGCATCCAGTGGCAGTAAATGCTTTAACAGAACAAGCAACAAAACTTTGGCATGTAGGCAATGGTTATACAAATGAACCCGTTCTACGTCTTGCAAAACAACTTACCGAAAATACATTTGCAGACAAGGTTTTCTTCTGTAACTCAGGTGCAGAAGCGAACGAAGCAGCATTAAAACTGGCGCGTAAAGTTGGACTAGACAGCGGCGTTGCTGGCAAAAGTGGCATTGTGGCATTTAATAATGCTTTCCATGGCCGTACCTTATTTACCGTTTCAGCGGGTGGTCAACCTAAATATTCACAAGACTTTGCACCACTTCCAAATGGTATTAACCATGTTGCCTTTAATGATTTAGAAGCTGCAAAAGCGGTGATTAATGAGCAAACATGTGCAGTCATTGTTGAACCGATCCAAGGTGAAGGCGGCGTTATTCCTGCTGACATCGAATTTTTAAAAGGTTTACGTGCACTGTGTGATGAGTTTGGTGCCTTACTTATTTTTGATGAAGTGCAAACAGGTGTTGGTCGTACAGGTGCACTTTATGCCTATATGAACTCTGGTGTTATTCCAGATGTGTTAACGACTGCAAAAGCACTAGGTGGCGGTTTCCCGGTCGGTGCAATGTTAACAACCGATAAGTTTGCTCCGCATTTTTCTGTCGGTACACATGGTACGACTTATGGTGGTAACCCGTTAGCAAGTGCGGTAGCAGGGGCTGTATTTGAGTTTATTAATACACCTGAAGTGCTGAATGGCGTTAAAGAGCGTCATGATTATTATAAAAAAGCTTTAAATAAATTAAATGAAAAATATGAAGTCTTTAAAACGATTCGCGGTGAAGGCTTATTGCTTGGTTGTGCCTTAAAAGATGAATTCGCTGGTAAAGCAAAAGACATTAATAACCTTGCGGGCGAAGAAGGTTTACTGAGTCTTATTGCAGGTCCAAATGTTGTACGTTTTACGCCGTCTTTAATTATTCCATTTGCTGATATTGATGAAGGCCTAAAACGCTTTGAACATGCGCTTGCTCGCTTTGTTGAAATTCAAAAGGATGAACAAGCAGCATGATGATTATTCGTTACATCGAACCTAAAGATGTTAATGACCTTTACCTGTTGGCACAAAAAGCAGGTTTTGGTTTGACATCTTTGCAGCCAAATATGGAAAAGTTGGCTGCACGTATTGAACGGGCCTGTAAAACAGTTACAGGCGAACTCCCAAAGGCAGATCAGGTTTATTTATTTGTTTTAGAAGATACTGAACTCAACAAAGTTGTCGGTGTTTGCGGAATTGAAGTTGCACTTGGTTTAAAAGAGCCTTGGTATAACTTCCATGTTGGGACACAAGTGCATGCTTCTGAACCCTTAAGTGTTTATAACGCTTTACCGACTTTGTATTTGAGTAACGACCATACCAACTGTAGTGAGCTTTGTACTTTATTTTTAGACCCTGACTATCGCTTAAATAAAAATGGCAAATTTTTATCTAAAGTCCGTTTCTTATTTCTCTCAGCATTCCGTCAATATTTTGAAGAAACGATTGTTGCTGAAATGCGTGGATACTCTGATGCAAATGGACAGTCACCATTTTGGAATGCGGTAGGGCATAAGTTTTTTAATATTGAATTTACCAAAGCCGATTATTTAAGTGGAGTCGGGCAAAAGGCTTTTATTGCTGAGCTAATGCCAAGACATCCACTCTATGTCGATATGTTACCTGATGATGCGAAAGCCGCGATTGGCATTGTGCACCCGAATACTCGACCAGCCTACAACCTCTTGCTTGAAGAAGGACTGCGCTATAAAGGCTATATCGATATTTTTGATGGTGGTGCAACGCTGCAAGCAGATATCGAAAATTTACGGGCAATTAAAGAAAGTCAGTCTGTAACGGTTCAAATTGAACAACCTGAAAATATCGCTGTAGGGGATGAAGCTTACATTGTGGCTAATGATGATTATGAAAATTATCGCGCCATTCTTGTGTATAGCCAGCCTCATCAGAACATATTGCAGTTAACAAAAGAACAGGCAAACCAATTGAATGTTGAAAATGGCTCTTTAGTTCGGGTGCTCAGTGTTCACGTTAAACGGGCTTCTAGTCCAGAAGTGGTCAATAAACTCAAAGAGACTGAACATTTGCGAATGGCTGTTAATTAAGCGGAAATTACTACACATTTCACCAAATTTAAGAAGGAATACTATATTATCGCTAGCGCAAGATTGGTATATAGATAAATACAATCTTTCTCTCTGAGCTGGAATTAATTAGCCTGCTTTTTTATATAAAGGGTAAATCAATAAAATATTAATTAGTTTATATATTTTAATTGTTTATCGAAATTATATTTTGGAAAGTAGACTAATATAATAATGAAGGAAAGGATTGATGAATAATTTTTATTGTTATAGGTAATAGCTTTTAAAAAGGAATTTATAAGTTTTTAAGTGGTTTAATAATATTATTAACATGATTTAATGGACTAAATTAATAATCATATAATTTGTTTATTATTAAAGCATTTACGACGGTTGCTATAAATTGGAGTAAATATTACATGAGTAAGAATAACGGAAAGCAGTTCCTGGAAGGAGATCTTCTTGGCAGTCAACATATGACTGAGCAAGAAGAAGAGAAATTGCAGCGCTCATTGACAAATCGTCATATTCAAATGATCGCAATCGGTGGTGCAATTGGTACTGGATTATTTATGGGTTCCGGGAAAACATTAAGTGTTTCGGGTACTTCAATTGTTTTAACCTATTTAATTATTGGTTTCTTCTTTTTCTTCGTGATGCGGGCAATGGGTGAATTGTTGCTTGCCAACACGAATTTTAAAACCTTCGCCGATTTTGCAACAGCTTATCTCGGTCCATGGGCGGGGTTTTTCCTTGGTTGGTCCTACTGGTGTAACTGGATTATTACTGCGATTGCCGATGTGATTGTGATCGGAGGGTACATGCAGTTTTGGTATCCCGATTTACCCGTCTGGATTCCAGCATTTACATCATTAGCGATCTTGACCATACTCAATTTTGTGGCCGTTCGATTGTTCGGTGAACTTGAGTTTTGGTTCTCACTCATCAAAATTACTGCAATTATTCTATTTATTCTGGCTGGTATTTATTTAATTGGGACCGGATTTACTTCTCCAAATGGGGTTAAGGCCTCAATGAGCCATTTATTTGAAACAGAGTCGATGTTTCCTTATGGTGTAACTGGTTTCTTGGCAGGTTTTCAAATTGCCATATTTGCGTTTGTGGGGATTGAGCTGGTTGGTACGACTGCTGCTGAAACCAAAGACCCGCACACCTCACTTCCAAAAGCCATTAACTCTATTCCTTTACGCATTTTATTATTTTACGTGGGAGCATTGGTTTGTATTATTGCCGTCACATCTTGGGCTAAGGTTTCACCAGAAAAAAGCCCGTTTGTAGAAATGTTTACTTTAGTTGGGTTACCAATTGCGGCAGGTTTAATCAACTTTGTTGTTGCGACTTCGGCTTTATCTTCTGCAAACAGTGGAATCTTTGCGACCAGTCGTATGTTATATGGTCTAGCATTAGATAACGATGCACCTAAAAGCTTTAGTAAGCTCTCAAAAAGAAAAGTTCCAATTCGCGGACTCGTATTTTCAATGGCGTGCGTAACGGTTGGAACATCTATTTTATTTATTGTGCCTAATGTCATGACAGCATTTACGATTATTTCAGCACTGACTTCAATTTTATGTATTTTTACATTCATGTTGATTGTACTTTCATATATTTATTATCGTAAGAAAAGCCCTGAACTACACATCCAATCAAAATATAAAATGCCGGGTGGTTTATTTATGGCATGGATGACTATGTTATTTTTAGTGTTTACTATCGTAATTTTGGCTTTGGACCATGATACTTTAATTGCACTGGAGTGCTCACCAATCTGGTTTATTGGTTTATTTATTGCCTATAAATATAAAAAGAAAAAGATAATGCAGCTTGATATTTTAAAAGAACAAAAGGTTGATTATATCTAAGTCGATTATAGTTGTTTTTATATTAAAGCTAGGTAGGTGCCTAGCTTTTCTTATTTTTAAGGTTAGAGAAAAGAACTAAAAAATCAGAATAAATATAGTAAATTGCTTATATTTTAAGCGAATGTTGGGTTTTTAACTGAATATATTAAAATTGTCTCTTTTTTTATTAATACCTGTATAAAATATAAAAAAATATATTAATTATATATTTAAAAAGCTTTTAAAAATCATTAGACTATGGAGCTTATATGGGGTTTAACTAAATTAGAATCAAGTTGTGATATTAATTCTTTAGAAGAACTTACATATATTAAATACTTTCTTAATTTAATACTTAAAAAATAAGAAGAGGCTGCATCATGGTTGCGATTGTATCAGGTAATGGTTTAGGTTTATTTAATAGCTCATTAAACCAGCTTGGAAAACGAGGGGTACAAGGAAATGCAAGCTTTGGGCAGTCCCGGATAGAAGATTATATTAATATTGCCGAAGGGAATCTGGTGATTCGCCAGCAGGGCTATAATCTGTCAGCCACAGGACAGGATATTCAATCCGTCCAGACCTATAATTCTAAAGGTTTATTAAATAATAATGCCCAGTGGAGCGGGGAGTGGAGCAGACGACTGAGTTTAGTCGGTAACTTAAATGAAGCGGGCAGTAAAATTATTGTCACTGCCGAAGATGGCCACGAAACAACGTTTAACTTTTCCTCTGCCAACACTTATATTTCTAAAGAAGGCGATGGGGCATACGACAAGCTTAGCATTTCAGGCACGACCTGGACCGTCACCAATGGAAAAACGCTTGCCCGAGAAATCTATACGTATGATGCGGTCAAAAAGACAGGCCGTTTGACCGGTATTCAGGATAATAATGGCACCAACCTGGTATATAGCTATGACAGCACAGACCGCCTGATTTCTATTCGGGATAATATCAGTTTAAATGAGCTGATCTATCAATATGATGGAACCAGTAACCGGATTAAAAGAATTGATACTAAAGTCGGCGGGGCGATCAGCCAGAATGTCTATTATGAATATGACACGGCCAATCGCCTGACTAAGGTCATTACTGACCTCACACCAAGTGATAACCTGATTACCGATCAAAAGGTGTATACCACTACCTATGCTTATGATGGCAGCTCTTCGCGTATTGCAAGTATCACGCAAAGTGATGGCAGTAGTGTACAGTTTGGCTATGAGCTGGATACGGCAAACAATGTTTACCGGGTCACAAGCGTTAAGGACAGCCAGGGCACCACCACCTTTAGCTATACTGCTAACAAGACCACGGTGACCAATAGCTTACAAGAGGTATGGGAATATAGTTACGATGCCAATCGGCAGTTAACCAGCATCAAGAATGCCAATGCCGAGGTATCAAGCTTTAGTTATGATGCGGATGGCAATGTACTGACCATTACGGATAATGAAAGTAATAAGCTCACTTACCGCTATGACAGTAATGGTAATTTAACCGAAGAATACGGCCCGACCGGTAAAGCCATTAAATATAGCTACACCAATAATACCCAGCTTGCCACTGTCACTGAATATCTCACGCTCGCGGTGAAAGATGCCAGCGGGAACTGGGTCTTACCAGCGACAGGTGAGACCAAGAGTACCCAGTATCTGTATGATGCCCAACGCCTACGCTTTGTGATTAGCGCTGAAGGTGCGGTCGTAGAATATATCTATAATGATAAAGGCCAGCTGGTCAGTAAAGGCGGCAATTATCAGGCCAAATATACCAGTACCATGACCTATGCGGCTGTAGATACCTGGGTAAAAAAACAGCTAAAAAAAGAGCTGAGCAGCTATGAATATGATGTGTATGGCAACTTAAAAAAAGAAATCCACTATAGCTCAATTGATGCTACTGCAGATGCTACGACAGGGGTAATCAAGAACTTGGGGATTGTGGATGATGCCGCCGAGCTGATTGACTATGTCTATGATGCGCGTGGTTTATTATTGCAGAAGATCACCCGTCGTGGTGCGGACCGAACCACTGCCGGCACAACGGCAGCATCGAGCGTACAGTCGTTTGCCTATGACGGAATGGGGCGTGTACTTTCAGAAGTGGGAAGTACAGGCACCACCAGCTATAGTTATGGGGCTAGTAAAATTACCGTCACGAACGCAGCGGGTTTAAGTACGGTTCAAAGCTTTGACAGTTATGGCCGTTTAACCAGCACTGTACAGACTGCCACCAATCTACCGGATCGTACCACCAGCTATCTGTACAATGAAGCGGGACGTCTGATTTATAGCAAGCAGCCGAGCGGTTATGAGCAATTTAATTTCTACGACAAGAAAGGCCGTTTAACCGGTGTGGTCGACAGTTCAGGTCTGTTGACTGAATATGTCTATAACAAGAATGATTTACAAACCAAGGAAATCCGTTATGCCACTGCGGTGAGCAGTGCAGGATGGCTTGCCAACGGGGTGGTGAGTAAAAAACGCGTCGAAGAGATCCGTCCTGCAGTTGCCGGTCTGGACCGGGTGGTGGAGAAGAGTTATGACAGCAGTAGCCGACTGATCAGTGTTAAACAGGCTAATGGCTTAATCACTGAATATAGCTATGACAGCTATGGCAATATTACTCAGACTAAAGCTGGCGACCGGATCAGCCGCTACTTCTATAATAAAGACAACCTGCAGGTGGCTGCCTTGGATGCCGAGGGCTATCTGGTTGAAACGATTTATAACAGTGCCGGCCAGAAAGTCCAGGTGAACCGTCACAGTAAAGTTACGACCGAGAGCTTGCGTGCGACCGGGACGTTGGCACAGCTCAAACCAACCGGTACAGATAACACGATACTGAGCAGTTTCTATTTTTACGATGCGCAAGGCCAGTTGATTGGGACAGTGGATGAAAAGAAATTCGTCACGGCCTATTTATATAACCAAAAAACCAATAGCGTAACCACACGTCAGTATGCCTTGGCCACCACCGCGACTGTGAGCAGTACCAGCGTGTGGGCAGATATTATTAAGTTACCTGCAGATAACACCTATCAAGACAGCACTAAATCTTACGATCTGCAAGGGCGTTTGATCAAAGTGGTTGATCCCCGTCAGGGAACTACCAGCTATGTCTATGATGAGGCGGGGCGTCTCATTAAGGAGACGCTGGCTGCGAACACAACCAATGAACGTGTTGCCTATACCCGCTATAACGCCTTTGGTGAAGTCACCCAGGTGTTAAGGGGGGAAGCGGCCAATCAGTTAACGAGCGGGATGACGGCTGATCAGGTTGAACAGGTCTATAACCAGTATGCGGTTAAATCCTTCTATGATGCAGCAGGCAGAAAAACCCAGGTCATGAGTGCGGCAGGGCAACTGACCACATTTTATTATGACAAAGCAGGCCGTCTGACTCATCAGATCAATGCCGAAGGCAATGTGGTTGAAACCGGTTATAGTCTGTTTGGTGAAGTTGCCAGCAGCACGCAATATAGCAAGAGCCTGGCGGCTACAGCCACCGATCTGGCTACAGGTACTACAGCCCCGAGTGCGTTGGCGAATGCGGTGGGTGTCGGCAAGAACCTCAAAGGGGGTGAGCTGACCACGACCTTTAGCAGTTTAGTGACAGCGATTAAAGATGCGACCAGGGACCGCATTGAAAAACTTGAATATGACAAGCTGGGCAAAGTCAGTAAAAAGACCGATGGGCTTTCTAATAGCATTGCATCAGTTTATAACCTGTATGGTGAGCTGGAACAACAGACCCAGCAGGTGACGTTAGGAGCCACCAAAACCACACTACAAAGCAGCTATGCCTATAGCAAACGAGGCGAGCTGACGAGTACCATTTTAGACAGCACCGGCTTAAAAAACACCACACTTAAGCAGTACGATGCCTATGGCCGTGTGATCACGGAAACCGATGCCAATGGTAATGTTACCCGCTTTGATTACAGCCAGGATCAGGGTCGTATCATCCAAGTGACCTCAGCAGATCAAGGGGTCACCAAAACCACTTATGATGCCTGGGGGCGTCAGCTTATTGTTAATCGCAACAATAACCTGACCAGTTATACCTATAATGATCAGGCGAAGACCCTAACGGTTAAAAGCCCGGAAGGTTTGCAGACCACCACTCAATATAATGAGTTTGGTGATGTGGTGCAGGTTACACAGGCCAATCAGGGTAAAAGCACTTATTTATATAATGATGATGGACAAAAGACCAAAGAGACCAATGCGGTAGCGGCGACCACCAATTATGTATATGACAAGAAAACAGGGTTATTAAGCGAAAGCACCGATGCGGTCGGAGTAAAGACCAGCTATTACTATGACAATGCCAACCGGGTCATCTCGCAGATTGTTACATTATCTGCGACCGAGAGCCAGGAAACCAGCTATAGCTATGATGGTTTAGGCCAGCGTCTTGAAGTGATAGAGGCCAAAGGCAGTGCCAATGAGCGGGTAACCCAGTATGGCTATGACAAGGCCGGGAACCTGATCTCAGTCACTCAGGATGCCAAGGGCCTTAAACTGTTGACCAGCTATAGCTATGATGAGACCGGACGTCAGGTCAAGGTAACCGATAAGGGCCTGACCACGGTGTATACTTATGATGCGCTGGGACGACGGATTTCCGAGGTGAAAGACCCGGGTGGACTGGCCTTAAAGGTTGAGTATCGTTACGATGCCAATGGTAATGTCACACGTAAGATTGATGAGGCGGGCAATAGCAGCTGGTATGTCTATAACGCGATGAACCAGCTGGTCTATACCATTAATAGCCTGGGCGTTGTCAGCGGATCGGTTTATGATCTCAATGGCAAGGTGATTGCCCAATATCAATATACCGCCTTACAAGATGTCAGTAGCTGGGCGAGCAAAGATATCGTGACTGCTGCCAATGTAACGGTCAGTAAAACCACGGCCAACCTGAGCCGCTTTGTTTACAATAAAGATGGGCTGGAAATCTACCGGGTTGATGCCGAAGGTGCAGTGACTGAAACCCAATATAA